>JBJMQW010000283.1:0-6291 GCA_045802495.1 Allostellaceae bacterium
ACGAGGCCATCGCGATATCCCGAAACACGTGCCGTCGTCATCGCCGTCCTCCTCGTCTCGGGTCTTCCGCCTGGTATTGTACCGCATCTTCCACGGGTGATGCGCGCAGTTCGCGTCCGGCCATCGCTTCGAGAATGCGGGCGGCCACCGGAAAACCTGCCTGTCCCCAGCCTTGCGCCTGGGCGCGGTGAAAGACGTCATGCGCGAGCAGGCCGAGATGGGCCGGCGCCGCGACCTCGCGGGCCAGATCGCAGGCGAGGAGCAGGTCTTTCGCGACAATGTCGAGGGTGCCGCCCGCCGTGAACCCGCCGCTCAGCACCGAGCGCGGGATGTTGTCGAAGGTGCGGCTGGCCCCCGCGCTGAGCGGAACGATCTGCGCGAGAATGCCAAGATCGATACCGGCCTTGGCGCCGATTAGCATGCCCTCGAGCGCCGCGATGAAATTGGTGTAGCCGAGATACTGGGTGACGAGTTTGGCAATGCAGCCGGACCCCGCCGCGCCGACATGGAAGATGTTGCCCGCCATTGCCGTGAGCAGCGGCCGGTATCGGGTGAAAACCGCCTCGTCACCGCCGACCATCACCGTCATGCTCGGCGGACGCCCGCTGACCGGCGCATCGAGCATATCGACGTTTCGGGCACGGCACGCTTCGGCGATCCGGCGCGCGACCGCGGGCGCGTTCGTGGTCATGTCGATATAGGCGCTGCCCGCCCGCATTCCGGCCAGCATCCCCGTCAGAGGCTCGAGCACCGTCGCCTCGACCTCCCGCGGGCCCGGAAGCGAGGTAAACACAACCTCGCTCTCGCGGGCCGCGGCCGCGGGATTTGTCGCCAAGCGGGCGCCGCGTTCGCAAAGCGCGACGGTCGCTTCCGGGCGAATGTCGTAAACGGTCAGCCGGTGGCCGGCATCGATCAGACATCCGGCCATGGGAGCACCCATCGTACCGGTGCCGACAAAACCCAGCTGCATCGGATCGTTCCCCAGAAAGGTATGCGGGGACAGAGCGTAACGTCTCGCTCTGCGCCATACAATCGCCGGGCCGGCGTCGCCAGGCACCCCGGGCTGCGCAATGCGATGCCGATCAAAGGGATCGTCGGGCCTGCAGTTCAAAGTTCGGGCAGATCGGGCGGATGGCGCGTCGCGGTCTCAGTGCCGTCGGCGAGCCTGTCGTATTCGAGCGCCAGTTCCAATAACCGCGCCTTGATTGCCCGCGTCGTCACCCCTTCCGCCACCTGCCGGGCGCGGGCGGCCTTCCGGCGGTAATATTCCGCCGGCTCCGGCGGCATATCCGGGAACTGATCCATGACGAGAATGATAGCACGTCCGCCCTGGAAATGGGCATAGGTGCTGTTCCCGCCAAGGCTATTCCCCCGCCAGCCGCAGTGCCTCGACAGACCAGAATTGCTGGGTGCGCGTCGCGATTCGCGTCCGCCGCAGTCGATCGCGCCGCTCCGCATGTTCTTCCAGTGCCAGCTGGTCGGCTATTGCGACCGCGCCTTGGGTCGGCAGGACGCAGGCCGTCGGGCACCGCGTTACGCCCTTGGTGCGGATAAATTCTGCCACTGCGGCGCTGGAGTCCTCGTCGGACACGATTTGCCGCATCCCTCTATTGATCATCGGACGCCCCGTGCTGCTTTACACGCTACGGTAACTAATGGGGCGATCCGGGCACCGCCATCATGGAGGTTCGAACGGTTTCGGGCGGCAATAAGGCCGAATTGCTTTTCGGTATTCCACCCGCAGTTCTTGGCGAGCACGGGCTGGAGGGAACGTTCCGGTCTACGCCCTCGGGTGATTCGCGCAAGTCCCCGAAACGTTCTGATTGGCTAATATTTTGCCTGCCATGTCATCCCGGCAGACTGCCGATAAAGAGTTCGACCGTCTCCGCATCGGGTGTGGCTTCGTTCGGGGTCACCATGCTTCGGTACGGGATGTTGAATGTCGCAAAGCCATCCAGCAATATCTTTGCAGTATCGGAACGACCGTCACCGCTGACGTAAAAGTTGATCCCCGGCGAGCGCACGTCGCCGAATATCCTTGTCGCCTGAGGGCCCTGTGCATCCCAATCGGCTGCTTTCAAGATGGTCACGAGCTGGTTGGCGTAGAGATAGGCCTCTAGATCATCGGGGATGCACGAGACGATGACACGGTGGGAGCCAAATCTGCGCAAATATGCTGTCAATTTTTGCGCGGCGTCGGGCGCGATCGTGCGGACTTGCCGCCCGGCTTCGAGTTCCCTGACCCGATCTTCGAGCGCCTTTACCTGCTCGGTCGGCGCGGCTGTCGGGCTGTTGCGTTCTCTGTAGGTAAGTGCTTCGCGCGACATGGTCGATCCCGACAGAGGGATCGCGTCATCGCCGGTCCTCTGACCCTGCCAGACCGTGCTGGCGACCGCGAGGCACCCCGTCATGACGATGGCCGCCGTCCATACCCGCCTGCTTCTTGCTCTTCTGGGCGGGTCGCTCGCTGCGGCCAGCGCGATGGCGGTGACGGCGATGACCAGGAATGTCGGCAGCCATGACCACATTTAGCGTCGCTAAGATCTTCTCCTCATCCCGCCGGAACGGTGTCCTGCGCGGGTTGCACGCGCCGCCCTCCAACCCCGATCAACAGCGCCATCAGCGCCGCCGCAAAGCACAACAGGCCGGCCAACAGGAAGGCCTCCAGATAGCTGCCAAACGAAATTCGCAGCGCGCCTCCCAGATAGGCGGCAGCAGCGCCGCCAACCTGATGAATAACGGTGATCCACGCAACCATGATCCCGGTTCGCTCGGTGCCGACCACCCGGCTCAAAAGCCGCACGGTCGGCGGCACTCCGGCGATCCAGTCGAGCCCGTAGAAGACGCTGAACAGCGACAGGCCGTAGACCGACATGTCGAAGGCGAAAGGCAGATAGAGCAATGAAAGGCCGCGCAGCCCGTAATACCAGGCGAGCAGCAGCCGATTGTCCCAGCGGTCGCTGAGCCAGCCCGACAATGTACCGCCAAGAAAACTGAAAACGCCGGTAGCGGCGAGAAGACCGGCGCCGGTCACCTCGGCCAGGCCGTGATCGATGCAGGCCGGGATCAGATGCGTCCCGATGAGCCCGTTTGTCGATGCGCCGCAGACAAAATAACTGCCGGCGATCAGCCAGAAATCGCGTGACCGGGCGCTCTCGCCAAAGGCACGGAAGGTAAGGGTCAGCGGATTGCCGTCGAGGACCGGCGTGGGGCGGGGGCCGCGGCGGTCGCCGTAGGGTGCGAGGCCGAGATCCTCCGGGTGATTGCGCATGAAGATCGCGATGAGCGGAACAAAGCCCGCGACGGTGACCGCCAAGGCCACCGACATCGCGCGCCAGCCAACATGCGTCACCAGGGCTGCCAGACTCGGTAGAAAGATCAGCTGGCCGGCTGCGTTGGCCGCAGTCAGAACGCCGATGACGAGCCCCTGGCGTATCCGGAACCATCGTGCGGCAATCAGCGCCGCCAGAAAGTTGCCGATAACACCGCAGCTCGAACCGACGACAACGCCCCACAGCAGAACGAGCTGCCAGGGTTCGCGCATGGTCGAAGTCAAGGCGACGGCGGCCGCGGTGACCGCGAGCGCCGTCACCATTGTGCGGCGCACTCCAAACCGATCGATCAGCGCCGCCGCAAACGGGCCAATCAGGCCGTAAAGCAGCAGGTTGACCCCGATCGCAAAGGAAATCGTCGAGCGCGACCAGTGAAATTCGTCCTCGAACGGCACGATCAGCACGCCGGGCGCGGCGCGAATACCCGCCGTCAGCAGCAGGACAACAAATGTGACCGCCGCGACGATCCAGGCATAATGAAGCTTGGCCGGTGCGCGGATGGCGGCCCCTCGAATGGCCGGCGGGCGCCCTGGGCTCACTCGAGGGGCTCGGTTGCGGTAATTTCGATGCCAAAGCCCGCGAGCCCGACATAGGTGCGCGAACGGGTCGCCAGCAACTGAATTGACGAGATCCGCAAATCACGCAGAATTTGGGCCCCCAGCCCGACCTCGCGCCATTGAACGTTGCGCTCATGCTCGGAGGTGGTGGCTTCCTCGCCGACCGTGGAGGCCGGCACCCCTGACGTGCCGTCCCTGAGGTAGACGAGGACGCCGCGCCCGGTGGCCTTGAAGCGGCTCAGCGCAGCGCGGATCGGCTTGGCGCCGCCGAACACGTCTTCGAGGACGTTGGCACGATGGAGGCGGGTCGGGAGATTGGTTCCGTCGCCGATCTCCCCGTAAACAAAAGCATAGTGATGGACCTTGTCGAACGGCGTCACATAGGCATAGCCGGTCAGCTCGCCGATCTCGCTCGGCACGGTGAATTCGGCGACGCGCATCACCAGCTTCTCGCGGGCCTGGCGATAGGCGATCAGGTCCGCGACGGAGATGCGTTTCAGGCCGTGACGCTTGGCGAAGCTGCGCACCTCCGGACCGCGCATCACCGTGCCGTCGTCATTGACCAGTTCGCAAATCGCGGCCACCGGCTCGATATCCGCCAGACGGCAAAGGTCGATGGCCGCCTCGGTGTGACCGGAGCGCATCAGCACGCCGCCATCTTTGGCGATCAGCGGAAAAATGTGGCCGGGCCGGACAAAGTCCGAGCGGCCGGCATTTCCATTCGCGAGATTGCGGACCGTCGCCGTGCGGTCTTCGGCCGAGATGCCGGTTGTCGTGCCGTGGCGGTAATCGACCGACACCGTGAAGGCGGTGCCGTGGATCGCGTCGTTGTCCGCGACCATCGGAGCCAAGTGCAGGCGACGCGCGATCTCTCCGGTCAGCGGCGCGCAGACGATGCCGCAGGTGTGGCGAATGATGAAAGCCATCTTCTCGGGTGTTGTATGGACCGCGGCGAGGATCAGGTCGCCTTCGTTCTCCCGGTCGTCGTCGTCGGTCACGACGACGATCTCGCCGCGCGCAAATGCGTCGATCACCTGGGGAACACGGGACTGGGACACGGTCTATCTCCTGAATGGGCTAGCTGAAGCCATTCGCAGCCAGGTATCTCGGATTCGCCCGCCGCAGCTTGCCGATGGTAACGCCCCACAATATGTCGAGAGCCTCGCGATCCGAACCGCCGACAGCACCGATCCTGAGGTCGCGCGAAAAACGGGCCAAGAGGTCGGGTTGGCCCTCATCCTCCGCAGCTGGGCAGGCGGAGCCGGCGTCGGCATAGAAGCGCTCCAGTCCGCGAAAAATCTCCTGCGCCGCTTCGTCACCCGCCATCGCCTCGCGCTCGGCAATCGCCATGCTGCTGGCCACCAGGCGGGCGTGAAGATGCGCTTCCGGCGGCAACCGCGGCAGCAGATCGTTGAGCAGCACGTCGCGAGCAAGGGCCAACAGGTCCGGCGCGGTCGGCAGATCATGCATTGGCAGGCGCTCCATGCGGATCGAGCAGCATCAGGATTTCGAGCTCGCACTCGGTCGCGCGCCGTCCAGTAAGCGCCAGGTCGAGGTTTCGTTCCCCTCCGATCATGTACCGGTCGCTTTGCTGCAATGCAATAACCGCCCACCTGACGCTCGCCAGCACCTCCCAGAAGAAGACGCGGTCCGGATCTATCGAACGTCCGGACTCGTGTTCGTAGCCGCGGTAAAACGGAGCGCGGTCGGCGATCCCACCCGCTTCGCGGTCGAGACGCGCAAAGCGCCACCCTTTGGAGCAGAACCAGCCGATATCCTCGTGAGGGTCCCCCCAGCCGGCGAACTCCCAATCGAGGATTCCGGTTATTTTCGTGCCGTGAAGCATGTAATTGCCCGTGCGGAAATCGCGGTGGCACAGCACCGGGTCGATCGGCGGCGGAAGATGTGTTTCGAGCCAGCGAATACCCCATTCGAGCACCGGGCGCGGCACGGGATGACGGTCTAGATAGGCGCGAAATGCAGCTATCTGGCGGGCTGGGCCGCCTTCTGCACACAAGGGCAAGAAAGCAAGATCGGGGCGTGGAGGCCGGATCGTGTGGATACGAGCGAGCTCACACCCGAGGCGTTCCGCGATCTTTGGGAGCACCGGGTCGAGAGCGGCATCCCGGGTGATGCGATGCGCTGCCGCCGTGCCGTCGACCCGCCGCATCACAAAGAATGGTTTGCCGAAGACGGCGGGATCGTCGCTGGCAAAGAGCGGTTCCGGGACCGTGACGCCAGCCGAGCATGCCGCCTTCAGCACCGCGAATTCCTCCAAGCGGCCGAGGCTTTCGGTCACTCCGGTTGACGCCGTGGTGCGCAGGACGAGCCGCTGATCGCCCGCGATCGATCCGCCGGAGAAGCGCGCATCGATCGACCAATTCTCTTGAACCGCCCCGCCC
>JBJMQW010000284.1:0-5560 GCA_045802495.1 Allostellaceae bacterium
CCTGGTCGCCCAATGCGGCCCGTCCGGGCCGTCCTTGACATAGGGCATGAGGTCCCTGAGATCGCGCTTCGCCTCGGATACGAACAGCTCCGGCGGCAGCCAAGGCAGGTCGAGATGGCAATCCGCCTAGATTCGCTTGTATTGCATGGTTGGCCCTCTGTCTTATTGTGGGAAGATCCGTAGTCGATCGTATCGCATGCTCCGGCCGCTACGCCAGCGGAGCGCGCGGTTCCGGTCTGGAATAGTGCCGAGCGATAACCGTTCCCTAAGTTCCGGCGACCATCATCATATCCGTCTGGCTCTGAGGCATAGGTTTTGCCGTGAGAGAGTACACGCCATTGGTCTGCGGTACGATTCGATGGGTAGGCACGAACCTCTCGCGCTGACCATCTGGGACATCACGATCACAAGGTTTCGACTGAATGCCGACGAACATTCCACGGGGCGATTTCACCAAGGGCTACCGGGAGAGTGCGCTGGACGAACCGCCGGTACGAGATGAGGACGTCGAGGATTTCAAATCGACGCTGCTCTCCAAACTGACCTTGGCGGTGGGCAAAGACCCTGTTACGGCAACCGATCGCGACTGGTTTGTCGCAACGTCGCTGGCGTTGCGCGACCGCGTCATCCATCGCTGGCTCGAGGTCGAGCGCCTCGACAGCGCCAAGGGCCGCAAGCGTGTCTATTATCTGTCGCTGGAGTTTTTGATCGGGCGATTGTTCAACGACGTCGTCGGAAATCTTCGGTACAGCAATGTGGTCAACCTTGCGCTCGGCGATCTCGGCGTCGATCCCGAGCGGATGCGCTGCGCCGAGCCCGACGCGGCCCTCGGCAATGGGGGGCTCGGGCGCCTCGCGGCTTGCTTTATGGAAAGCATGGCGAGCCTCAGCATTCCCGCCTGCGGGTATGGAATACGCTATGACCATGGCTTGTTTCAGCAGGTCATCAAGGATGGTTGGCAGCAAGAACATCCGGAACAATGGCTGTCCTTCGGCAATCCGTGGGAGTTTGAACGTCCCGAGGTCAGTTACGACATTCAATTCGGCGGTCGGGTCGAAACGCTCGGTTCATCGTCAGGCCGCTCGCGGTCGGTTTGGCGCCACGACGAGACCATAAAAGCCGTCGCCTACGACACCCCGATCGTCGGATGGCGGGGGCAACACGTCAATCCGCTGCGCCTCTGGTCCGCGCGTTCCATAGATCCGCTGCATCTGGACGCGTTCAACGAGGGCGACCACCTGGGCGCCTTGTCGCCTCAGGCACGGGCCGAGGCGATCTCCAAGATCCTCTATCCGAGTGACGATACTGCCTCCGGGCGCGAATTGCGTCTTCGGCAAGAGTATTTTTTTGTCTCCGCCTCGCTGCAGGACCTAATCCACCGGCACACCCGAACCTTCGGCAGCATCTATTCGCTTCCAGAGCAAGTGGCGATCCAGCTCAACGACACTCATCCAAGCATCGCAATCGCCGAGCTCATGCGGATACTCGTCGATCTTTACAACGTTCCGTGGGAAGCGGCCTGGGAAATCACTGTCGAGACATTTGCTTACACCAACCACACCCTGCTGCCCGAGGCACTGGAAAGCTGGCCGGTGCCGCTGTTCCAACGGCTCCTGCCGCGCCATTTGGAGATTATTTATGCGATCAACGCGCAGCATCTCGACGCGGCGAGTCGGGAAGCTCGCTTCGACACCGGCCAGCTGAGCGCCGTTTCGCTGATCGATGAGAGCGACGGGCGGCGGGTCAGAATGGGGCACCTCGCGTTTCTCGGCTCGCACCGAGTGAACGGCGTTTCGGCGCTGCACACCGAATTGATGCGCGACAGCGTCTTCCGAGACTTTCACCGCCTCTACCCGACGCGAATCGTCAACAAGACCAATGGGATCTCGTTTCGCCGTTGGCTGCACCGAGCCAATCCGAGGCTGACCAGCCTGTTATGCGAAGTTTGCGGCCCTGAGATCCTCGACGATCTCACCGCTCTGGCGCGGCTCGCCGACCATGCGGACGACACGGCGCTGCAGGACCGGCTTGCCGCGGTCAAGCACGCAAATAAATTGGCGCTGTCGCGGATCGTCCGGGACCGGCTGGGGCTGCGCATCAATCCCGGCGCTCTGTTCGATGTGCAGATCAAGCGAATTCACGAATATAAACGGCAACTGCTCAATCTGTTGGAGACGATTGCCCGGTACCACGCAATTCGCGCCGATCCGACCCGCGACTGGGTTCCCCGCGTAAAAATATTTGCCGGAAAGGCCGCCCCGAGCTACACGCGAGCCAAGCTGATCATCAAGTTCGCCAACGACATCGCCGATGTCGTCAACAACGACCCGTTAGTAGGAGATCGGCTGAAGATCGTGTTTCTGCCAAACTACAATGTGAGCCTGGCGGAGCTGATCATACCGTCGGCCGACCTCTCGGAGCAGATTTCGACCGCGGGAATGGAGGCGTCGGGGACAGGCAATATGAAGCTTGCGCTGAACGGCGCCCTGACCATCGGGACGTTCGATGGTGCCAATATCGAAATTTGCGATCGTGTGGGGGCTGACAACATGTTCATTTTCGGCCTGCGGGCGGAGGAGGTCGACGAACGGCGACGTTTGGGGCTCGATGCGACCGACGTTATTGCCGCTTCACCGGAGCTGTCGGATGTTGTCGCAGCGGTGGCCGGCGGCAACTTTTCGGCAGAGGACCCGCAGCGCTTTGCCGGATTGGTCAATACGTTGAAATACTCGGATCGTTATGTGGTGGCGGCCGATTTCGCCGCCTACCGGGAGGCGCAGCATAATGTCGACCGTCTTTGGCAGACGCCTCATCAATGGCGCAAGGCAACCGTTCTGAATATCGGTGGAATGAACTGGTTCTCCTCCGACCGCGCTGTCGCCGAATATGCCGAGGACATCTGGAACATCCCGGTCTCCGAAAACTTTGGCTAGCAGCCAAAATCTGAGGTTTGGTACCTGGTATGGGTGGTATGAGAAAAAATTGCCCAGAAGAGCATGAGGCGGCGTTCCCATAAGACGCTTCTGGAATACGCCTGACGCGCCGGCGGCAACAGTTCGGTAAGATCCACCTGGGACGATTGCGGCCGGCCACAATTGGTGTGAGCGGGGGCGATGGGAACTACCTGCGCAAGCTTTCACGCGCTTTGGCCCGGCAGCGTCGCCGACGCCGCGAGGGCAGTCAGCCGCGCTTACACCAAGCTCGGCTACGAGCGGATGCGGAAGGCACCGGAGGAGGGCAGCAAGCAAGTGATTTTGCTTGCTCGCGCCGGTGAGCATTACGTCTCGGTCTATGACAGCACGAATGCCGACCTCGACAGCGGCGAATTGAAGGACGCGGCGCTCGGCGTGTCGAGGCTGCTCAAGACCGGTACGGTGTTTACCAGCCTCTACGACAGCGACAGCTACGAGTTTGTCGTCTTCAACAACGGCCGACAGATCGACCTGCTGATGTCGGATGTCGAGAGCTACAGCGGACCGCTAAAGCGCCTGACGCGCAACTCGCGCGCGACGCAATGGGCAAGGATTTTCGGGGGCTTGCCGACGACGCAGCAGATCGACGAGGCGGCCGCGCCACGGACGGCGTTTGCCGACGATACGGTTGACCGGCTGTCGGCGTTGATCGGGCTCCCCGGCGATCGCGCGCAACATCACTATGCCGATTTCGCCGGTGAGCGCGGATCCGTCACTGTATTGTACTTCGTCAAAAGGGACGTACCGGATCAGGTTCCGGCTGGCCAGATCTCGCTGCGAAACTATTTTGACGAGCACAACAGCCGAAAGCTGCTGGTCTATCCGGCTGCATGGCCGATGCCGCTTGGGCAGGAAGAACTTTGACATGGTTGCTGTTGAGCGAGGGCGCCGGTTTCAGAGGCGGCGCCGCGGCGATCGAGGTGACCGGTCCGCCGGGGCTGGCCTTCTCCAGCGGTGTGATCAATGGAGCCAAATTTCATAACGGGCAGATTGTCGGCGGGTACGAGCTGCAAAAGACGCTTCGGCCGAAGCGGCCCAGGCCTATCTCGACAGCAAGCGTTTTGCACTGACCCCGGTCGAACCCGGTGGGCCCGGTGAGCAGCACCACAGTGCTGAGTATCCCAATCTGTATGTGCCGCCGGTGACGCCGGGTCAGACGACGCAGATTATTGTCATCCTGCAATTGCACCTGACCGCCTCGCGCCCCGGCGAGTGGAACGTTAAGGTGATGTTGCGCCCGAGATCGGAGAGCGACTATTCGTGCGAACTGCCGCCGGCACGAGTTGCGGCGGTCGAGCAAAGCTGGTTGCCGATCGTTTCGAGCCTCAATCCCAACGCGGGATACGACACTACCGATATCGCCGACGGTCCGCTGCCCGACAGGGCCATGGATTTCCTGGTTCAGAGATCAGGCGACTACCGCGATCACACCATGCCGGCGGCGGACGCCACGGCCGCGCTGCGGCCGCGATTGTCGCAAGGACGGGAGCACCACTACAAGGCTTGGCTGCAGGATCTTCACCACGCACGGCAGCGGCTGCCAAACGACCGCCGGCTCGACTACCCCACGATCGCGTCCAATGTCGCCATCCTGCACGATAAAGGACAGTCGACGCTCGATGTGTGCCGCGCCTTTCTGGAGCAGTGGCTTCACCCGCTTGTCGCCAAGGGCGGAGAGGTTCGGGTTCGCGCCGAGCGACAGATGACCGAGGCCTTCCACGTCGGCAAGATGAAGAAGGAATGGCCGGCGGCATCGGTTCTGGCCGACAGGGCGTGGGCGCGGTTATTCGAGGTCGGGAACGCATATCAGGCAATCGTCGTCGAATGCATGCCGGCGGGCGCCGAGTTCCCAATCGCCGGCATGGGGCTGCACCGCTCGCTGCGAATCAGAAAGGCCGCCGGCGCGGTGGGGCTCGACGCTGCGGTGGATGACTACGATGCTGCGTTGCTGGCGATGACGCTGAGCAAGATGCGCAGCCGTACTGTCAGTGAAGTAGCTCAGGGCCATACGGTGCACCTATTCAGCTGGGTCATCAACCGCGCCGAATGCCTGCGGCACCTCAACACCACGCTCGATGATTTGAAGGCGCGGCTTGACGCGCTGGCCTTCGAGCATGCGCCGTTGCAAGCGTGGCACGCGCAGGCGACTTGGATACCGGTTTTCGACCGCGCCGAAAGCTACGAGGGCACCGTTTACGAAGAGATGAGTGTTCTGAACTTTTTCCGGGGCATCCTTCACGAGCACCAACACGGGCTGAAGGATTGGCGTATGAGCGCGGCGTGGTGCAGCAACGTGTTGCGCATGGTGACGCCGCATCTGTGGCTATGCCGTGGTTTGGTCGAGCAATTGGAAGGCGGCCCTCGAACGCGTTGCCACCGTCACAGAGCAGAACGGCAGCACCAAAGTCGTGAAGAGACCGGATTGCGCAATGGAGGACCTAGAGCTGGCGTTGTTGCCGATACTGCCGATCGAAAGCGCGCGACTGACGCTGCAATGCCCGCCTTGCCAATAGGGCCTGAGCGGCATGAGGTTATTTCGGCCTCCGTCTCCGACTGCTAGGAAAGACCGCAGAAACAGTCGTCGCGCG
>JBJMQW010000285.1:0-19990 GCA_045802495.1 Allostellaceae bacterium
CGGGCGCGCGCTCGCGCATCAGCATGAGCCCCGGGAGATCATCGGAGCTGACCGGCTCCTCAAACCAGGTGACGTTGTATTTGGCTATGCGCTCGGCCAAAGCCAGAGCCCGCTTTGCCGAGAACGCGCCATTGGCATCGACAAACAGACCGGCATCGCCAATGGCGCCCCGCGCTGCAGCGACCCGATCGGGGTCGCCCTTCGGATAACTGGCCGATCTTGATCTTGACCCAACCGCAACCGTCGCGGTCGACCCAGCCGGACAGCTGGTCGTGCAGCTGTTTGTCGTTATAGCTCGTAAATCCGCCGCTGCCGTAGACCGGAACGGTGTCGCGGCAGCAACCGAGCAGCGCCGCCACCGAAGTTCCGAGAAGCTTGGCCTTCAGATCCCAAAGCGCGGCGTCGACAGCCGAGATTGCGGTCGCCACGAGCCCGCTGCGGCCTAGATTACGGATGCTGCGCCACAGGGCTTTGTTTGCGGCGGCAATATCAAATGCCGAGAGTCCCGAGATGACTGAGCTGAACTTGCTCTGGATCAGCGGTACGATCGACCCATCGGCGTAGGTGTAGCCGAGGCCGGTCTGGCTGCCGGCCTCGATCTCGACGACCACCAGAACCGTGCGGTCCCATTCGAGCGTTCCGTCCGCCTCGGGAGCGTCGGTTGGGATTTCATAAGCCGCCGCGGCGATGCGCGTGATCGGCGCCTCGCATGGCATCACTTCGCCGATCTTCCGGGGAGGATCGAGGACAGCACCTGGCGCGCCGTGCCCGCTATGACTCCCGCTTCCTCCGGGTCGCCCTTGATCAGCGCCTCGGCAAACGCCTTTGCTTGCTTCAGTGTGATATGCGGGGGCAGCGGCGGCACCTCGGGATCGGTCTTGAACTCGACGACGACTGGCCGGTCGGCGGCGAGCGCCTCCTCCCAAGCCGGTGCAATTCGCTCGGGATTGTCAACAAAGATCCCCTTTAGGCCAAGCAGCTCGGCGAATTTGTGATAGGGAACGTTGGGGATGCGTTGCGAGGCGTTGAATTTCGGGTCGCCCTCCATGACCCGCTGCTCCCAGGTGACCTGGTTCAGATCTTCGTTATTGAAGACACCGCAGATCCAGCGCGGGGTCTTCCACTGCCGCCAGTATTTGGCGACGGTGATCAGCTCGGCCATGTTGTTCATTTGCATGGCGCCGTCGCCAACCAGCGCAACGACCGGCCGCTCGGGGTGGGCAAACTTGGCGGCAATCGCATATGGCACCGCGGCACCCATCGAAGCCAGGCCGCCTGACAGCGAGCACATCATGCCCCGCCTGATCTTCAGGTCGCGCGCGTACCAATTGGCGCAGGAGCCGGAATCACTGGTGATGATCGCACGCTCGGGAAGGCGCGGAGACAGTTCCCAGGCAACCCGCTGCGGGTTGATCGGCGAGGCGGGCTGCATAGCCCGCTCTTCGAGCGTCTTCCACCAATTTGCGGTCCAGCCCTCGATGCGCTTGCGCCAGGCATGGTCCGACCGCTCGTGCAGCAGGGGTAGCAGCGCGCGCAACGTCTCGGCCGTATCGCCGACCAGGTTGACCTCCATCGGATAACGCAGGCTCAGCATTTCCGGCTCGATATCGATCTGTACCGCGCGCGCCTGCCCCTCCTTGGGCAGGAATTCCGAATATGGGAAACCCGAGCCGATCATCAGCAAAGTGTCGCACTCGTTCATTAAATCCCAGCTTGGCTTGGTGCCGAGGAGGCCGATCGAGCCGGTGACCCAGGGCAGGTCGTCAGGCAATGCCGCCTTGCCGAGCAGCGCCTTGGCCACCCCGGCGCCAAGACGGTCGGCCACCGCGATGACCTCGTCAGTGGCTTTCAGCGCTCCGGCGCCGACGAGGATGGCGACCTTCTTGCCGGCGTTCAACACCTCGGCTGCCTTGCGCAGATCCTGATCGTAAGGAGTGATTTTGGGTGGGTTGTAGCCGAGTCCTGAATGCAAGGTACCGTGCGCCCGCGGCGGCTCCTCGTATTCGAGCTCCTGGAGGTCATTCGGGAACACCATCGCCGTTACCCGTCGCCGAGCGATCGCGATACGCACCGCACGGTCGGTCATGTGGCGCACTTGCGCCGGCATCGTCGCAGTGTGGACAAAGGCGCCGGCAACGTCCTTGAACATAGCCGGAAGGTCGACCTCTTGCTGGTAGTGACCGCCTAACGCCATCCGCGCCTGTTGCCCGGTGATTGCAAGCACCGGCATGTGGTCGAGGCGCGCGTCGTAAAGACCAGTGACAAGATGCGAGGCGCCGGGCCCCGAAGTGGCGATACAAACGCCAAGTTCACCAGTGAATTTGGCGTGTGCCGAGGCCATGAATGCCGCCATCTCTTCATGGCGGACCTGAACGAACTCGATCTTGCCCTCGGCCCGCTGCAGAGCGCCGAACACACCATTGATGCCGTCGCCGGGATATCCGTAAATCCGTCTCACACCCCACTGATAAAGACGGTCAATAAAGAAGTCGCCGACGGTCGTGGCCATAGCGTTCCCATCCTCTCCACAAGAGGTTGATCGGAGGGCCAGACGAAACCATTGGCCCTGTTGTTCCGTTCAACATTGCGTCGGTTGAAGCGGTTCCCGGGCTGGCGGATCAATAGTGCGGTGAGCAAACGTATCGAGGATTATGCGTTGATTGGCGACCGCCGCAGTGCCGCTTTGGTGGCACGAGACGGCGCAATCGACTGGCTCTGCTGGCCGCATTTCGACAGCGATGCCTGCTTTGCGGCTCTGCTCGGCGATGAGCGGCACGGGCGATGGAAGATCGCACCCCGCGAGACGCCCCGCCACACCTGCCGCCGCTATTGCGGTGACACGCTAATCCTCGAAACACGCCATGAAACCGCGGCCGGTATCGTCCGCGTCACCGATCTGATGCCGATCACCACAGCGCACCGGGCGGTGATCCGCGAGATTACCGGTGAAGGAGGCGAGGTCGAGATGGTACTCGATTTGGCGTTGTGCTTCGATTACGGCAGCATTTCGCCCTGGTTGCGGTTTGAGCCGCGCGTCGTGCGCGCGGTAGTAGGTCCGGACCTGGTGGTATTTCGGTCACCTATCGACATCTGTCGCACCGGGCAGCGTATCGTCGCTGAATTCATCATTGGCGCCGGCGAATGTGCCACCTTCACATTGCAATATGGACTGTCGCAAGACCCGGAGCCGTTGGCTATCGAGCCTTCGCCGGCGATCGCGGCGACCGCGGAATACTGGAAGCGATGGACGGGTCGATGCACGGTACTCACCGATTGGCCGGATGCCGTTAAGCGCTCCCTGATTACATTGCAGGCTCTGAGCGATGCCGAGACCGGCGGCATTATCGCGGCGCCGACTACCTCATTGCCCGAGATACCGGGCGGCGCGCGCAATTGGGACTATCGCTACACCTGGCTGCGCGACTCCACCTTCACACTGTCGGCTTTCCTCAACGCTGGGTATCGGGAGGAGGCGCGCGCATGGCGCGATTGGCTGCTGCGGGCCGCCGCGGGCGCCCCGGAGCATCTGCGGACAATGTACCGCGCGGACGCATCGCGCCATATCGATAAGCACGACCTGCCCTGGCTTCAGGGATATGATAGCGCCCGTCCTGTGCGGGTCGGCAATTCAGCAGCGCACCAGTTCCAGCTCGATATCTACGGAGAGGTTCTCGACTCGCTGCATCTTTGCGCACAGGTCGGTCTAGACGAGCGACCCTGGGATATCGCCGTCGAACAGGCGATTGCCGCGCATCTGGAAGAAGTATGGGAGCGTCCTGACCAAGGGATGTGGGAGTCTCGAGGGCCGCCGCAACATTTCACTCATTCGAAGGCGATGGCATGGGTCGGGATCGATCGCTTCCTGAAGCTCGCGGACATTGACCCCGCGCGTCGGCGCAAGCTCGAAAGGTTGCGCGAAAATATCCATAGGCAGATCTGCCGAGACGGGTTCAACCCGGCGCGCAACAGTTTCGTTCAATCCTTCGGGTCGGAAGCATTAGACGCCAGTCTTCTCCTTCTGCCGCTTGTAGGGTTCTTGCCGATTGATGACCCGCGCATCAGGGGCACGATCGCTGCGATTGAGGAGGAGCTGATCGAGGATCGGCTGGTCCGGCGCTGGCCACGAACGGAGGGACCTGCGGAAGGTGCATTTCTCGCGTGCACCTGTTGGCTTGCCGATTGTCTTGCCATGCAGGGACGCACCGCGGAGGCGCGGGCCTATTTCGAGCGCGTGCTGGCGTTGCGTAATGATGTCGGCCTGCTCTCGGAGGAATGGGATACTCGACGACAGCGGATGCTCGGAAATTTCCCGCAGGCACTCAGCCACTTGGCAGTGATCAACACCGCCCTGGGCCTCTGTGGGCCGGTTCTAGAGCGGGGTGCATAACGGGAGCACGGTATGCCGACCCATATCGAGTGGTCCTCAATCGCGCTGCGCCTAGCACTGACCGCGATTGCCAGCGCCGCAATCGGCCTCAATCGCGGCGAGCATGACCGGCCGGTAGGCTTGCGGACAACGATGCTGGTCGGGCTCGCCGCCGCAATCAGCATGATTCAAGTCAATCTGCTGCTGTCGATCACCGGCAAGTCGGCGGATTCATACGTCATGCTGGACTTGATGCGCTTGCCGCTCGGGATCCTGTCCGGAATGGGTTTCATCGGCGCCGGCGCGATTGTGCGCCGCAGTAATCTCGTCCACGGGGTCACGACGGCGGCAACTTTGTGGTTCGTCACCGTGATGGGCTTGTGCTTTGGCGGCGGCCAGCTCGGCCTGGGTCTTACCGCGATGGCACTCGCCTTGTTCATCCTGTGGTGTCTCAAATGGATCGAGAAACGCGCCGAGCGGGAGCGCCGCGCGGAGCTGCGGATAGCTGTTGAGACCGGTGCAGCGGTCGAGCAACAAATTTTGCCGCGCCTCGCTGCATCGGGCTTTTCCGTCAACCCTCGCCGCATCTTTTTTCAGTCCGGTGAACAGATCTGCGCGATGCGCTATGACCTCACTTGGCGTGCCGCGCAGCCGTCGCCGGCGACGCCCGAGCTGGTGCGAGAGCTCGCCCGAACGCCAGGCGTTCTGCGGCTCGATTGGCGACCATTCGAGCGGCAGTAAACGGAACGGAACCGAAGCACGGGCACACGCGTTGCTGGTCCGTGGATGATGCCCGTTTCGGAGATGCCGCTTGGCCCCGACCTTTGGCCCGGGAGCGAATCTGGCCGTCAAGCTGGCGCTCCTCGCGGCGGCGGGCTGCATTGTCGTGCTCTTCTTTATTGGCTGGATCGGACCCTCAACCGGTTGGGCAACGCGGGTTGGGTTTCCAATCGAACAGCCTGTGCCGTTCAGCCATAAGCATCATGTCGCCGGGCTCGGCATCGACTGCCGGTTCTGCCATGCCACGGTCGAGGTGTCGGCCACCGCCGGTATGCCGCCGACTCATACTTGCATGACATGCCACTCGCAGCTTTGGACACACGCCGATGTCCTCGCACCGGTTCGCGAGAGCCTGATGGCCGGCAAGCCTCTGCACTGGGTGCGGGTCAACCGGCTGCCTGATTACGTTTATTTCAACCACTCAATCCATATTGCGAAAGGGATTGGCTGTGTCACCTGTCACGGCCGCATCGACACGATGCCGTTGACCGCGAAGGCGGCGAGCCTGCGGATGGGTTGGTGCGTCGATTGTCATCGCGACCCGAGGCCGAACCTTCGACCGCGTCAGGCGATCTTTGATATGGGCTGGCGGCCGCCGGCCGACACTCCGAGCGGCGATGCGCTGTTCAAGCAATACCGTCTACACAGCGCCACCGAGCTGACCGATTGCTAGGTGTGCCACCGATGATCCCGTCTCACTGGTGGCGCAGCTTTGCCGAGCGGGCGCAGGATCCTGCCTATCTCGAATCCATCGCACGCGAATTCCCTGACGGCGCCGATCGCGTAGACGGAATCGACAGGCGCCGTCTGTTGCAGCTGATAGCTGCTTCTGCGGCACTTGCCGGCCTAGGTGGGTGCGGCCCGTCAGAGCCGGCCGAGCACATCGTGCCGCGCGTCGAGCCGGTGCCGGGCGAAATTCCCGGCGCGGCGCGCTACGTGGCGACCTCAGTCGTGCAGGAAGGCTTCGCAACCGGCGCGATCCTGCAGCATCGCATGAGCCGGCCAGTCAAGCTCGAAGGCAATCCCGATCATCCGGCGAGTCTCGGCGCGTCCGATGCACTGATGCAGGCGACCTTGCTCGATTTATACGATCCGGAGCGTTCCTCCGCGGTCTTGGCCGGCGGACAGATTGTCCCTTGGGAAAAGATCGAGGCGGCGCTTGCGGCGAAGCGGCAGCAATGGTTGCAGGACGGCGGCCGCGGTTTGCGGATCTTGACCGGACGAATGACCTCGCCGAGCATCGCCGCACGGCTGGCGGAATTACTGAAGCAATATCCGGGTGCCCGCTGGCATCAGTGGGAGCCGCTGGCGCGCGACTCGGTCGATGCCGGCGCGCTGCTGGCTTTTGGCCGCAGGGTTGATGCGCTGCCCTTGTTCGAGAATGCCGACATTGTTCTCGCAATCGAGAGCGATGCGATCTCCGGGGCGCCCGGACACCTCGCCTTTGCGCGCGCCTTCTCTGAGCGGCGCCGCGCCGCCGAGGCCGGATCGGGGCGGATGAGCCGGGTCTATGCAATCGAGGCGACGCCAACGCTGTTGGGCGCTGTCGCCGATCACCGTTTTGTGCTCAAGCCCGGGGAAATCGAGGTGGCGTTGCGGGCGGTCGCTGCTGCGGTCGCCGCGGGGCCGGCGGAATGGCACGATGCCGAGCATCCGTTCTGGGTCGATGCAGTCGCCCGTGACCTCGCCGCGCATCGTGGCGCCGCGCTGGTCCATGCCGGCAGTGAGCAACCGCCGGCAATTCACGCGCTCGCGCACGCGATCAACTTGGCGCTTGGCGCGACCGGCAGCACACTTCGCTATATCGAGCCGGTCGCGGTAGACGCCCGCGAGGGTTCGGGCATCGGCAATCTGGCCCGCGACATGCACGACGGCAAGGTCGACACGCTCGTGATCCTCGACGCCAACCCGGTCTACGACGCGCCGGCCGATCTCGGTTTCGCTGCGGCGATCGCGCGCGTCATCCTGTCGATCCAGCTGGCGACGTGCGTCGACGAGACCGCCCAGCACGCGACCTTTCACGCCCCAGCCCTACACATGCTCGAAAGCTGGGGCGACGCACGCGCTTTCGATGGCACTGCCGCGATCGTGCAGCCGCAGATTCGGCCGCTCGTCAACGGCCGGACCGCTGCTGAGCTGATCGCGCTTATCGCCGGCGACGCCGAGGTGACGGCGCGCGCGTTGGTGCGCGACCATTGGCGGCGCGGAACGTCCGAGGAGTTCGACCGGGCTTGGACTGGTTGGCTGCGCAAAGGGGTGATCGACAACACCGCCGCGCCTGAGACGATGGTGCGGCTGCGGGCGGATTTCGCGCATGCTTTGCCAAAGCCGCAGCCGGCGCCCGACATCACATTGTTGTTGCGGCCGGATCCCTTCCTGCGAAGTGGAATGCAGGCCAACAACGGTTGGCTGCAGGAGCTGCCGCGGCCGTTGACCCGGCTGGTCTGGGACAATGCCGCGCTGATTGCGCCAGCGACCGCGGCGCGGCTGAGACTAGATAGCGGAGATGTGGCCGAGGTCGTTGCAGGCGGCAAGACGATGAGCCTGCCGGTGCTGCTGCTGCCGGGCCAGGCCGAGGATTGCGTGACGTTGTCGCTCGGCTATGGCCGCGATGCGATCGGCAAAGTCGGCAAGGGGATCGGCAGCAATATTAATCCGCTCCGAGCTTCGACTGCGCTGTGGGAGGCCGTCGGCGCCGTTATCCGGGCCACCGGCGAGAGACGGGGGCTGGCGACGACACAGCATTATCAGGACATGTCGGGGCGCGACATCGTGCGAACCCGTCGGCTCGACGCGTTCCAGGAAGAAGCGCGGGAACCGGCGAGGCCGCAGGAGCCTTCGCTCTACCCGCGGCATCATTACGACGGCAATGCCTGGGCAATGGCGATCAGCCTCAATGCCTGCATTGGCTGCGGGGCCTGCGGGGCCGCTTGCCAGGCCGAGAACAACATTCCCGTGGTCGGGCGCGCGGAGGTCATGCGCGGCCGTGCTATGCATTGGATACGCGTCGACCGCTATTGGGGCGGCGCGCCAGAAAATCCCGAGATCCTGTTTCAGCCGGTACCCTGTATGCATTGCGAGGATGCGCCGTGCGAGGTGGTGTGCCCGGTCGGAGCCACTGTGCACGATTCCGACGGGCTCAACGTCATGGTCTACAACCGCTGCGTCGGTACTCGGTTTTGCTCGAACAACTGTCCTTATAAAGTCCGCCGTTTCAATTTCTACGATTTTGCGGGCCGCGAAGGCCGGCCGGCAATGTCATGGAACCCCGATGTCACGGTGCGCGCCCGCGGCGTCATGGAGAAATGCACCTATTGCATCCAGCGTATCCGCGAAACCAAGATTACGGCTGATCGCGAAGACCGGCCGATCCGCGACGGCGAGATCAAGACCGCCTGCCAGCAGGCTTGTCCAACCCAAGCGATTGTGTTCGGCGATCAGAATGACCCGGCAAGCGCCGTGCGATCACGGAAGGCGAGCCCGCTCGATTACGCTCTGCTCGAAGAGCTGAACACGCGCCCGCGCACGACCTACACGACGCGGCTCATCAACCGCAACGCTGAGATCGGCGAGGCCTGAGCGGTGTTGACTGCCGCCGATTGGGCCGATCCCGCCAGGGCACCCGTGATGCAGCCGGCGCAGAACCTGGCGACGATCAGCGCGACCGTCGCGGATCAGACCTTGCGGCCGGGGCGCGTTGTGTGGTGGTGGGGTGGCTTTACCATCGCCGTAGCGCTGACCGCAATTTTTATTCTGGCCGTCGGTTGGCTGTTCATTGCAGGAATCGGGATCTGGGGGGTAGACATCCCGGTCGCCTGGGGCTTCGCGATCGCCAATTATGTCTGGTGGATTGGCATTGCCAGCGGCGGCACGATCATTTCGGCGCTGTTCTACCTGACCCAATCGGAGTGGCGCTCGGCGGTCAATCGGATCGCCGAGAGTATGACGCTCTGCGCCGCCGCGGCCGCGGCGATCATGCCGATCCTGCATCTCGGCCGGCCGAGTTTCTTCTATTGGCTCTTCCCGATCCCCAACACGATGGGGCTGTGGCCGCAGTTCCGCAGTCCTCTGCTATGGGATTTCTTCGCGATCCTGACTTATGTGATTTCGTCGATCCTGTTCTGGTATCTCGGCCTGCTGCCCGATCTTGCACTCGTGCGCGACCGCGCCGTAACGCCACGTCGCCGGCTCGTCTACGGCATATTGGCGCTGGGCTGGACCGGATCCTACCGGCAGTGGCGGCTGTACAAGACCACCTACGGTCTGTTGGCGTCACTAATGGCTCCGCTGGTGATTTCGGTGCATTCGATCGTAGGTTTGGATTTTTCCGGCGGCCTGCTGCCCGGGTGGCACTCGACGCAGTTTTCGCCGTTCTTCGTATTCGGTGCGGTTCTATCGGGCTTTGCGATGGTTCTGCTGCTGGTGATTCCGTTGCGCCGGCTCTACCGGCTTGAAGCGTACATCACCGCGCGGCACCTCGATCTGCTGATCACATTCTTGCTGCTGTGCAGCCTCTTGCTCGCTTACTCCTATCTCGTCGATGCGCTGCTGCCGTTCTACGGCGACGACCGGTTCGAGGGTGCAACCGCATTGCACCGGTTTACCGGCGCCTGGGCTTGGTCGTTCTGGGGCGCTGTGGCTCTCAACGTCCTCGTTCCACAGATCCTGTGGCTGAAAGGCCTGCGCCGTAACGCCTGGGTGGTTTGCGCGGTGGCCTTCGGCGTCATCGTCGGTATGTGGCTCGAGCGCATCATGATCGTCGCCTCCTCGCTCTATCGGGATTTCCTGCCGTCTGCCTGGGGCCATTATGCCGGCACGATGTGGGATTGGCTGACCCTCTTCGGCTCGGCTGGCATGGCCGCCGCTGCATTCCTCTTGATCATCCGTTATGCGCCGGTCGTGGCGGTTTTTGAATTGAAGGAAATCCTGCCGCCGGCGGCGCGGCGCGGATGAGCGTCATCGCCGCCGAATTCGCCGACGAGACCGCGCTGGTTCGGGCGATCGAGAAGCTGCGCGGCGGCGGCTTCACGCGGCTCGAAACCTACACCCCGTACCCTGTTGAAGCGCTCGATGCGGTGCTGCCGCAGCCACGGCCGGTGCTGCCGATACTGGTGTTCGCGGCCGGGATCCTCGGCCTCGCCGTTGGTTTCGGCATGCAGTGGTACGGTGCAGCGATCTCCTACCCGATCAATATAGGTGGCCGTCCTCTGGCGAGCTGGCCAGCATTCATCCCGATCGCTTTCGAAATCGCGGTGCTGTGCGCCGTCGTGGCGGCATTTCTCGGTTTTTTCGCATTGGCCGGCCTGCCCTCGCCGCATCAGCCGATCATGACTCTGCCCGGCTTTGAGCGCGCGAGCCAGGATCGCTTCTTGCTGATTGTCGACCAAGCCGACCCACAATTTGATCCGGCACGCATCCGCTCCGTGATTGAGGAATTCACGCCTTGCAATGTCGTCTATTGGCAGCCGTGACCGCCGCCGGACTAGTGCTGGCGGGCTGCGATAACGACATGTCGATCCAGCCCAAGGACAAGACGTGGCATGCCGTGGAGAAGCCACCGAATGGTCTCGATTGGCCATTGAGCCCGCCCGACGGCATGGTCGTGCGCGAGGCTCCCGGGTCACCACCGCAATTATCGCTGGCTCTACTAGAGCGCGGTCGCGAGCGCTACGCCATCAACTGCGCGCCGTGCCACGGCGGCACCGGCGACGGCCACGGCATAATCGTTCAGCGCGGCTTCCCAGCCCCGCCCCCGTTCGATACGCCGCGTATCGCCGCCGAGCCTACCCGGCATTATTACGATGTTATTACCGGCGGCTACGGCATCATGTACTCGTTCGCCGATCGAGTGACGCCAGCCGACCGTTGGGCGATCGCCGCCTATATCCGGGCCTTACAGCGGGCCCGCGCCGGGACAGTCGCCGAGATGCCTGCCGATCGGACGAAGACGGTCGAATGAGGCGTCCGGCCTTGCCCGAGATCAGTCTCGCAACCACGGTTGCCGCTGGCGTGCCCCTCCTCCTCGCCGCGATCTGGTATCCCCCGACGGCGGCGCAGGCTTGGCTCGCCGCCTATCTGTTCTGGATCGGATTACCGGTCGGCGCGTTATTCGCGATCCTGGTGCATGGGCTCACGGGCGGAGATTGGGGCCTGACGTTGCGTCCGGCGACCGCGGCGATGGTGCGGACGACGCCGCTCCTGGCACTTTTCCTAATTCCCGTCCTTATCTGGCCACAGCAGATCTACCCCTGGGCTGATGGGACCAGCTATGGCTGGCTCGACTTGCCGTTTTTCGCCGCGCGGGCGGTCCTCTATATCGCGCTGTGGAACGCGATTGCCTTTGGGGTAGAGCGGTGGCGGCAGCCTGACGGGCGGTTGCCGCCGGGTCTTGCCTGGCCGGCTCTCATTGTGCTGTTTGCGACAACGACACTGGCGGCATTCGACTGGGTGATGACCCTCGAACCCCGCTGGACATCGACGATCTTTGGCCTGCTGATTACTGCGGGCTGGGTGCTGAGCGCTATCGCCGTCGCAACGGCGATAGTCATTCGCCTCGGCACGACCGGTGAAGAGCTCGACACGCTCGCCCGCATTATGCTCGCGCTGATCATGCTGTGGGCCTACGCCTCGGCGGTCCAGCTGATCGTGATCTGGGAATCCGATCTTGCCGGCGAGATCAACTGGTATTTGCGGCGCGGCGCGAGCGTCTGGTTTGTTGCCGTTCTGCTGGTTCTGTCGGCAGAGTTCGGGGTGCCGTTCCTGATACTTTTGTGGCGGCCGCTGCGCCGCTCGCCCGCCGCTGTATTCGCCGCCGCGGTGCTGGTAATGGCCGCGCATCTGGGCGAGACCTGGTGGCTGACGGTTCCCGATTTCAGCCGGCCGTTCAGCTGGGCGGAGCCGCTCGCAATCGCCGCGATCGGCGGATGCGTCCTGTTTGTCGTGGGACGCCAGCTCTCTTCCGCCACTCCGTTGCCGTAGTCCGCCGTCGTGTCCGACATCTCACCCTTTCACAACGAAGATGTGGCCATCGAGCGCCGTGACGCGCCGGTCTGGCTGGTCGGCATCCTCGCCGCCGGCGTTGTGGCGTTTGTCGTGCTGTCGTCGGTCGTGCTCATGTCAGTCTATCCAGGCGCGCTACACGGCCCGAGCGATGCGCCGCGCGTAACGAGCGCGGAGCCGCGCCTGCAAATCGATCCCGCGGCCGATCTTGCCGCCTACCGCGCTGCGGAAGAAAGGCAGCTCACGGGCTATGGCTGGGTCGACAAGCAGCGCGGCATTGTGCGCCTCCCGATCGGCGAGGCAATGCGCGATGTCGCCGCCGCAGGCATCAAAGACTGGCCGGAGGACGCCAAGTGACGCTTCGCGGCTGCCTTATGGCGATAGCCTTGTTCGCCGCATCGCCGGCCGCAGGGGCGCCACGGTCAGGCATCCCAGAGACGGCCTTCGCCGATTTCGCCTTCACCCAGCATCCCGGCGCCGCGCTGCCGCTCGACGCCCGGCTACGCGGCCCGGACGGAAGCCCGCTGCGCCTCGGCAACTTCTTCGGCGGCCCTCCGGTTTTGCTCGATTTCGAGTACGCTCGGTGCACGACTTTGTGCGGGGTCATGCTCGACCAGGTCACCGCGACCCTCGCCGCGCTCCCGCTCGAACCCGAACGCGACTACCGCCTCGTCGCGATTGAAATCGACCCGGCGACGACACCGCAACAGGCAAGCGCTTTTGCCCAGGCCCACGGCGCCGACCGCCCGGGCATGATCGTGCTGACCGGCGACGAGGCGGAGATCCGCCGGGTTGCCGACGCAGCCGGCTTCCCCCACCGGTTCGATGCCGCGACCGGCCAGTTTGTCCACCCGGCTGGCTTCGTCGTCGCCACGCCCGGCGGCACGATCTCGCGCTATCTGCTCGGCCTCGACTGGCGGCCGCTCGACCTGCGTTTGGCGCTGATCGAGGACGCGGGGCGCCGGATCACCGCGCCGTCCGAGCAGGCATTGCTGCTCTGCTACCGCTACGATCCAAAGGCCGGTCAGTACAATCTCGCCATCGGCCGGCTGCTCGAAATCGTCGGGGTGACAACCCTGTTTGCTGTCGGCGGCATCATCGTTCTGGCGACGCGGCGGGCGGCATAATGGGCGGGATACCGTTTCTGCCCGCGAGCGCCAGCACCGTCGCGCAGGAATTCAATGTCCTCTTCGCGGCGCTCCTGGCGATCAGCGTCGCGGTGCTGGGGCTGGTCGCGTTGCTGATGCTGCGCTTCTGCATCCGCTATCGCAGAGGCACCGCCGCCGATCGCGGCCATCGCACGGGAAAGTCCTGGCATTGGGAGATCGGCTGGACCTCGGCGTCCCTGGTGGTTTTTCTCGGCCTTTATGCTTGGGGCGCGGATCTCTATCTGCGCGAGCACCACCCGCCCGCCGGTGCCAGCGATATCTACATCGTCGGCAAACAGTGGATGTGGAAGGTCGAGCATCCCGGAGGCCAGCGCGAGATCAACGCGCTGCATGTTGCGGTCAACCGGCCGGTGCGCCTGGTGATGACCTCGCAGGACGTGATCCACGGTTTTTTTGTGCCGGCCTTCCGGCTCAAGCAGGACGTGGTCCCCGGGCGGTACGTCAGCCTTTGGCTCAACCCGAACCGGACCGGCACCTATCACCTGTTTTGCTCGCAATTCTGCGGCACCGAGCATGCCGAAATGGGCGGCAGCGTGACAGTAATGGGCGCCGGTGAATTCCAGCAATGGCTGGCCGCCAATGCGACCGGCGGTACATTGGCCGCCGAGGGGGGTGCTCTTTATCGCCGCCTCGGCTGTTCGGGATGTCACGGCGAAGGGGCCCATGTCCATGCGCCGTCTCTGGCGGGACTCTACGGTCGGCCGGTGACCTTGCGCAGCGGCGGGACGGCAATTGCCGACGACGGGTTCATCCGTGATGCAATCCTGGAGCCGCAGAAGCGGCCGCCGGCCGGATACGCTACGATCATGCCCTCCTTCGCCGGCCAGATCGACGAGGAACAGGTTGCATCGCTGGTGGCCTACATAAAATCGTTGGCCGCCGGGGACGTGCACCCGTGACCGTCACGACGATTGCCGAAGCTGTGCCCGCCAGGGGCGACAGCTATCTGAGTGACGGCACCTCCCTCGCCTCGTGGCTGCTGACCCACGACCACAAACGGATCGCGGTTCTCTATGCGATCTCGATCACGATCTTTTTCTTTATCGGCGGCGCCGCGGCCGCGCTGATCAGAGTCAACCTCTTGACGCCGGAAGGCGCCTTGCTGGACGCGGAGACCTACAACCGTGCCTTCACCCTGCACGGCGTCGTGATGGTATGGCTGTTCCTGGTTCCGTCGATCCCGACGACCTTCGGCAATTTCATGCTGCCGCTGATGCTCGGCGCGCGCGACCTTGCCTTTCCGCGGATCAATCTGTTGAGCTGGTACCTCTTCGTCGCGTCGGGGCTAATCGTATTAGCCGGGCTTATCGGCGGCAGCGTCGACACCGGCTGGACCTTCTACGAGCCATTGTCGAGCGGCTATGCGAGCGGCGCCCTCGTCGTCGTGCTGTTCGGCATCTTTGTCAGCGGTTTCTCCTCGATCCTGACCGGACTCAATTTTGTCGTAACGATCCACCGCCTGCGAGCTCCCGGGCTCACCTGGTACCGCTTGCCGATCTTCTGCTGGTCGACTTACGCGACCTCGGTGATCATGATGCTGGCGACCCCGGTATTGGCCATCACCTTGCTCTTAGTCGCCGCCGAGCATCTATGGGGCATCGGCGTATTCGACCCCACCCATGGCGGCGACCCCCTGTTGTTCCAGCACATGTTCTGGTTCTACTCGCATCCGGCGGTCTACATAATGATATTGCCGGGGATGGGGGTGGTCAGCGAGATCATCCCGGTCTTCTCCCGCAACCGGATCTTTGGCTACGAATTCATCGCGTGGTCGTCAGTGGCCATCGCGGTGATCGGCTTTCTCGTCTGGGGCCATCACATGTTCGTGGCCGGCGAGAGCGTTTACGCAGCGCTGGTCTTCTCGTTCCTGAGCTTCATCGTCGCGGTGCCCTCGGCGATCAAGGTGTTCAACTGGCTCGCCACCCTGCACAAGGGCACGATCTCGTTTGATGCGCCGATGATCTATGCGCTGGGCTTTATCCTGCTGTTCACGATGGGTGGGCTGACCGGGCTGTTCGTGGCGACATTGGCCTTCGACGTGCACGTAACGGCGCTTATTTCGTCGTTGCGCACTTTCACTACATCATGGTCGGCGGGATGGTCAGTGCCTACTTCGGCGCGTTGCATTACTGGTGGCCGAAAATCACCGGCCGGCTTTATTCGGAAGGCTGGGCACGATTCGCGGCAGTGCTGATATTCTTCGGCTTCAACCTGACCTTTTTCCCACAGTTCATCCTTGGCTATCTCGGCATGCCGCGACGCTATTACTCCTATCCGCCCGAGTTCCAGGTGTGGAACGTGTTGAGCTCTGCCGGCTCGTCGATCCTCGCCGCCGCCTATGTGCTGCCGCTATTCTATCTAGCCTGGTCACTCTGGCGTGGAGCGCGCGCGCCCGCCAACCCGTGGAGGGCGACGGGGCTCGAATGGCGGACCCCGTCGCCGCCGCCGACCGAAAATTTCGCCCGTACCCCAATCGTCACCGGCCCGCCTTACGATTACCCCGAGCCGACAGCGTAGCCATGTCGGACAGCGTGCTGCAGCCGCAATATGTCGACCTCGCGCATCAGAGCGAGACTGCCGAACTGGGCATCTGGGGCTTTATCGCGACTGAGGTGCTGTTTCTCGGCGGGCTATTCGCCGCCTACAGCTTTTACCGTTATCTGCACCCGGCCGGTGTGGCAGAAGCAGCAAGCCATACCAAGATCGTCATCGGCAGCACGAATACAGTGGTGCTGCTGACGTCGAGTTTCTTCATGTCGTGGGCCTCAGTTGCCGCGCGCGCCGGCGAGAGCCGGCCCTGCGCCCGGCTGATGTGGGCGGCTGCCGGCCTCGGGGTGGTCTTCGTCATTCTCAAAGGCGTCGAATATGCGCAAGAGATCGGCGAACGGTTATGGCCCGGCGCGTCCTTTGCCCTGCAGACGAGCGAGCCACGGGTCGGCGAAGTGTTTTATTTCCTCTATTGGATCACGACGGGGATCCATGCCCTCCACCTGCTGGTCGGCATTGTGGTGGTCGCTTTCGTCGCGTGGCGGGCCAATCGCGGCGAATTCTCGCCCGCCTATCACGCGCCAATCCGCGTCGTCAGCCTCTACTGGCATTTTGTCGATATAGTCTGGATCTTCCTGTTCGTGATCATCTATCTTCCGGGGCGGAGCCTCTAGGTGCGTCGGCCTCCCGTTCGCCTGGTGGTCGCCTGGCTGGCGCTTCTGGTGATGTTGGCGGGCAATATCGGCCTGGCGTTCACCGGGCTTGGCCCGCTGGCGCCAGTCGCGCATGTGCTGATGGCCGCTGCGATGGCGTTCATCGTGCTCGCGGTCTTCATGGAGCTCGACCGTGGCGCCTCGCTGTTCTGGGTGTTTGCCGGAGCCGGCTTTTTGTGGCTGTGGATCCTGTTCTTCCTGACCGCCGCCGATTACCTCACGCGCTACAGTTACGCGCCGGCTTGACGCGGCCAGGCGAGCAGCGCCAGCAGACCGGCGCCGAGACCGAGGAGGCCGAGCGCTATTGCGCCGCGGTGGCGGCCCGCGATCGCTTGAAGTGAGACGGCCCGCGCCCGGTCGTCGAAGCGGCCATGGGCGCCGTAATCGCCATCCGCGGTTGTGAACAGGTTGGCTGGCGCGTCGAGGGGAACCGGCTCACCGGTCAACTGGGCACTGTAGCCGTTCTTGGCGAGGTAGCGGTCGAGCAGCCCCGGCGCCAGTTTGTTGGCGACAATCGCTTTGACCGTCGGCAATCCAACCCAGACCTCGCGCCGCTCGGGATGCAGCGCGGTGGCGACTATTGCGCGCGCCGGCACCTCAGGCTGGTAGATTGGCGGGACCGGCTGCGGCCGCGTCCCCGTCTTATTGAGCGCCCAATCGAACTGTGGCGTGTTGACCGCCGGCAGATGAACCATGACCAGCCGTACTGCGCTGCCGTCGTGCATCAGTTCGGTGCGAACCGCGTCAGTGAACCCGCGCACCGCATATTTGGCTCCACAATAGACCGATTGCAGAGGGATCGCCCGGTACGCAAGCGCCGAGCCGACATTTACGATCGTGCCCCGATCGCGCCGCCGCATGCGCTCCAGTGCCGCCATTGTGCCGTGGACCTGCCCGAGATAGGTCACTGCCGTCCCGCGGCGGAATTCCTCGGGATTGATGCGGTGTAAGGGCGCGAAGATCGTCGCCATCGCGTTGTTAACCCACACATCGATCGGGCCCAATTCCGTTTCGACGCGCTGCGCCGCCGCCTCAACCGCCTCAGCTTCGGCCACATCGGCGACAATGGGAAGCGCGCTGACATTGTGATGGCGTATTTCTGCAGCTGCTGCTTCAAGGCGCGCGGCGTTGCGTGCCAGGAGGGCAACCTGGCAGCCTTGCCGGGCGAACTCCAGCGCCGTGGCCCGCCCCACCCCGGCGCTGGCACCGGTGACGACAACGATCATTGCTTGTGTGCCTGGCCGGTGACGCCTGCTCAGGCCGCCCCTCGAGACGGGCGGAAGGCGGCGATTTCACCCGGCTTGCGGAGCATTTTATCGACCTCGCTGGCGTGCAATTCCTCGGCGTAGACCATCTGTCTGGCGTACTCTTCGATGATGACCGAGCGCCCTTCCGCGCATTGGAGTAGCTCACGATAGAGGCCGAGCGCTTTTGCCTCGGTGTCCAGCGACTCCCGCATGATTGCGTCGACGTCATGTTTATGGCTGTCGAGCAAGGGGCCGATCGTCAGCGACGGGTATTCCCCGAGCAATGTGATCATTTCACCGGCTTGCTGCGCGTGGGTTAGCGACTCCGCCGCCTGTTCGCGCAGCCACGAGACGATCGGGATTCGATTGTGCCCGAATACCAGAAACGAATAGTGGGTGTACCGAACCACTCCCGCCAGCTCCGATTCAAGAATACGATTGAGCAGATTGAGCGCCCTTTGTTTGTCCAATCCGGCCATTTTAATGCCCCTCTGCGATTTTTCGGCTTCACGCTCTAAACTCTCCATGGCAGGAATTCGTTCCTGGCGAGCCGTGTCGGGAACCTGGCGACTGGAACGCGGTTGTCACTCAGACAGGATTAGGAGACACCACGTGGCGCCGACACGAAGCACACGCAAATGATCGGGAAAGTTCACCGAGACGAGCGATGCGCTCGACCTGGAACCGAGAGTATTCCGTGGGCAGGACCCTAAGCGCATTGCCGCCTCTCTCAAACCGTCGGCGTTGCGCAGCCGCCCTCGAAAAGCGAGCCCGTTCCAATCGGCAAAGTCGATGCTGAATTTTCATATCAACCGCGCGGGTAAGAATTTGCCGGCAGCACAGAAGCGGACGCTTGAGGCGGCCAAGACTGAATTACGCCGCCAGCTCGGGCGCGCTGCGGCAAATTAGGCCGACGCCGCAAGGTCAATCAATGCTATGCCCGATTCGGGGTGTTCGTGCGGCGCAAGCGGACGGGCAACTCGACCAAAGTCACCTTGAGCATAGGCTGCACGACCGCAGAGGCGTTACCGGCAAAACGCCGACATAGAGGTCACCAGCGAGAATGAGATACTGATCGGTCTGGAAGCTGATTTGCTTGGCACCCACCATCCCACCTGTGCTGTCGGCGCAAAGAAGAGCCCCGCCGAAGCGAGGCTCTCGTTGGAACAAATTAGATCCGCTAGCGCTTATCGCGATGCCCACCACCCTTATGGCCGGCCTCCACCGCGATTTCGGTGTTCCTTTCTTTGCTTTGGTCTGCCACGTCGCGCCCCACGGAACCGTATTCTTTGACGCCGTGCTGGCGCTCCTGGCCTTTGCTACCGCTAGTTTGGGTGCTGCCGGTATCGCGCGGCTTCTCTTCCATTCCAGGCTTCGGGGTAGGGGATTGTTCTCGACCCGCCATGATAAAGTCTCTCCCGCTGATTCAGTCTGCGCCAATCATCCACGATATCTGAACGATGGCTCAATAAGGTAACCTACCTCATAGCGGTCCGGTTCCATGTGACTGTCCGGGCGGCTGCGGCGGACGATTCCGTATCCTCGTTCCTCCTCTAATGGAACGGTGCGGCCGTGCTCCCGCCCGTCGGACGAATGATGCTTGGATGGGGCGAGCAACAAAGGTGCGGCCGTGCGTTGCAAGAGGTTCGTGGGTCTGTCGGCTGGCGGTTTTACATCAACGTATCGGCCTCTGCTTGCAGCGTGTGGTCCTCCGGGCCATCATGGATGAGCGCACACGTTCTCATTAGCGGACAGACCTCGAACGGGCCATTTGGGTCACCAGGCTTCGCCTGCACCGGTGAAGGTTGGCGTGCTCCCCGATTTTCACCCATAGGAGGCTCTGGTTGATTGAATGTTTTCGGTGCCCGACGCAATGGGACAGCGCGCGAGGCCCTCAGATCGCGGGAGCGTCCTGTCCCGTTGTGATCGATGTGTCGGCCACCAGCGCCAGGCATTCGCGGGTGTAGTCGTCGACTACCGCCAGGATGCTCTAACGCCGCCCCTCGGTCATCTGGTCGTGCACAAAGTCGAGCAACCAGCGCTGGTTCGGCCCGAGCGGCAGCAAATTCTTACCCGCGCGGTTGATATGAAAATTCAGCATCGACTTTGCCGATTGGAACGGGCTCGCTTTTCGAGGGCGGCTGCGCAACGCCGACGGTTTGAGAGAGGCGGCAATGCGCTTAGGGTCCTGCCCACGGAATACTCTCGGTTCCAGGTCGAGAGCATCGC
>JBJMQW010000286.1:0-4459 GCA_045802495.1 Allostellaceae bacterium
AGGCCGCATTTTAATGAGCTGGGTGTAGCGGGACGGTTTCGGGATTCGCTGGATCTGTCGCGGCGTTCGACATCATTCGTCGCCCCCGCGGGCTCTATGAGCGAAGTACCCGGCTTCTCGAAATCCTCCTTCGCCACGGAATAAAGGACCATGACGAACTCAAGTACCCGTTTGCGTGGCTTGAAGATCATCTCGATGCGTGTGCAGCCATCTTCACGCGCGGCGTCTTTGAACTGGCACCACCCTTTCTTCCTTCGCTAGCGCTCGACATATTCCAACAGAAGATTCGGCGGGTGTATCTTTCTGCCACGCTCGAAAGCCAGACCGATTTCATTCGCGCCTTCGGTCGCCTTCCCGAGGTGACGATCACGCCATCAAATGACGCTGGCAATGGCGAGCGGCTGATCATCAATGGCCGGAACATCAAGGGCGGGTTCAGCCCTAAATTCGCGGCCAAACTCGTGAAAACGCAGAAGGCGGTAATTGCCATCCCCGACTATGAACGAGCAAAGAACTGGTCGGGTCTTGCCGAGCCGCCAAAGACGGAAAACTTCTCCGAGAAGCTCGACGCTTTCCGAAAGGCCAAGGACGGCGCATTCGCTCTGGTATCCCGTGTCGACGGCATCGATCTGCCGCACGACACATGCCGCGTCATGATCATGGAAGGGCTGCCATCGGGTACGTTTTTAATCGAGAGATATCAGTGGGAATTCCTCCGCATGAACAATGTCCATGCGGTACGGATCGCTAATCGGCTGGCGCAGCTATTCGGTCGGATCAATCGCGGGCGAAATGATTACGGTGCTTTCCTCATTGAAGGCGGTGATCTCAATAAGTGGCTCGGAAACGATCGCAACCTGGCACTCCTTCCGCCACTCCTTCAAAAGCAAATCCTGATAGGCCGCGAAGTACAGTCGGAGTTCAGCATCGATAAGCCTGATCAGGCGATCGAGCTAATCGAGCGGGTTCTCGGCCGGGATCAAGGCTGGCTCGACTACTACCAGAGAGAGGTCCAGCTCGCCGAACTCGACAAGGACCAGCTAGCACGACATAAGGCCGCTGAAGCATTTATGGTCTCGGCTGCCCTGAGTGAGGCCAAGTACGGTGCCGCAATGTGGAACGATGATCCGGCGACGGCGCGCCGAGAGTTGGAAAAGACCGTAGACACGACGGTACAACACGACACCCCGCTCGGCGGCTGGCATGCAGTCTGGCTCGGTGCAGCGTTCGAACGCGAAGGCGACAAGGACGCGGCTCTTATAGCCTACGGCCACGCCATGCGACGGCTCGGCGGCGGCATGACTCTGCCCCGCCCGGTGGGCGGACGTGTGGAGAAGGCAACAGGGCCGGATCTCAATGCATTCGGACGTTCTTTGCAGGACTTGTTGAGCTTCAGCCATGGCAACAAATTCGAGGCCGAATTGGCGAAGCTCCGGAAGATTCTTGCTTTGATCGACCATGGTGATCCCAAGGAAGCAGAGGCCGGTGTGCGAGCCCTCGGCGAGCTGCTGGGATTCACAGCGACGCGTCCAGACAACGACGAGGGCACAGGGCCGGACGTTCTCTGGCGCAACGACGCGCAACCTCGGCAATTTGGGTTCGAGTTGAAGACCGACAAGCAGACGCCAGCGACGTACTACAAGAAGGACATTTCGCAAGCCCACGACCACCTGGAATGGATGCAACAATCTCACTGTGAATATGGCGTTCTTGGGCTGGCGCTCGTGGGACCGGAAGGAAGCGTACACGCTCGGGCAAATCCCTCTGCGAATATGAGCCTTTGCACAGTGCCATCGTTGACCGCGCTTCGTGATGAGGTGCTCGCTCTAATCGAGGACCTGCGCAAACACGCGCCCATGGAAAGGCTGATCGCTATCTCAAAGGAGACGGAGCGTGACCGCTGGGACATGGAAGCAATTTTGGAGCGGCTCAATCTCGAGCCCTTGCTCAAATAAGATATCATTTGCTGTGTCGTGGCCGCCAAGGACTGCCCCGACATAATGGTCACGAACTGCCGCATCGAGACGATGACCGGCCAGACGATCGTCATCGGCTCCCGCCGCTACTTCCATTGATGCGGCCGGACGGAGCATTCACGCGTGGCGAGCCATCGCTCCGGCTATCCTAGGTTGCGCCAGTCGCGGCACCTTCGGATATAGAGCGCGCGACTCAATCCAGCATCCCGCTTTGCAGGGCGTAAACCCATGCGAACGCGTTTTCAGCGGTCTCGTCCGCATCGAGGTGAAAGAGCGAGGGCACGTTGTTCCCCAAGCGGCGTGCGGCTTCTTGGAGGTCATCCTCGAATTGCCGCAGGTCGTGAAGCACCGTTTGGCCGCGGTCATCGTTGGCTGGAACAATCCGGCTGAGTGCCGCTGAACCAAACTCTGGGTCGGCGACACGATGTTGCCGCATCAGCTTGATCGTCTCCTTCAGCAACACCGTCCGCTCTTGGCGGATCGCGGTGAAGCCTCGCATATGGCGCCCAAGAGTTTCCAACTCGCCGGCCGTAGCGCCAAGAAAACCAGCATCAGCTAGAGCAGCGACAACTTGGGCGTAGGTTGCGCCTCGAGGCAACCGCGGTGTCATTTTGTGCGCCGCGTCGACGTAATTGCAGAAGCGATCGAAGGTGGTCATTTCCAAAACGCCGTCAGATCTCGGCCCCAAGGGCCGGCCCGATTTGCCGGAATGCGCTGCGCTTTCCCGCGCTGCGGTCTTTGGCTGCTGGCCTGCTTCAGTTTGGGTCGCCAACGAAGATAACGTCGTGTCGGTCACGATCGGGGCGCTGGCACCGACGAAAGAAACGTCAGCGCTTAGCCCTTTCGCACGAGCTTGTCCACGCTGCGGTCGTGGGTCAATCCGGCGTAGCTCGCCGTTGGGGTGGGCCACCATCTTGACGAAGTGCAGATGCGACGGCTCAGCTCCGCCAGCGTTCGCTACGCCGCCATTCTTTGCCGCGCTGTGCCTTTTATCATCGCCGCGCCCTTTTCGGCGATCATGATGGTGGGGGCGTTGGTGTTGGTCGAGGTGACAGCCGGCATCACCGAGGCGTCGATGACGCGCAGCCCCTCCAGCCCGTGCACCTTGAGCTCGTCGTTGACGACCGCCATCGCGTGGCTCCCCATCATGCAGGTGCAGCTGGCGTGATAGCAGGTGCTGCCGTTGCGCCGCGCGTAGTCGAGCAATTCGTCGTCGCTCTGCACCTGCAGGCCCGGCAGGGTTTCTTCGCGGACAAAGCGCTGGAGAGCCGGTGCGGCGAAAATCCGCCGCGCCATTCGCAGCCCGCCGATGATCGCGCGGCGGTCCGGTTCTTCCGACAGGTAGCGGGGGTTGATCGCCGGCATGTCGCCGGGCCGGTTCGACCTGGCCTCGACATAGCCGCGCGACAAGGGCCGCATCTGCCAGGCGCCGGCGCTGAGGCCGGGCGTCTCTTCGAGCTCGCCGATCTGGCCGCCCTTGAAGCTGCCGGGCGCAAACGTGACCTGCATGTCGGGGGTCGCCGATTCCTCCAATACCTTAACCGAGGCGGCGACGATCGACGGGCTGTAGGTCAGCATGCCCTTGCCGGTGAAGAGCCAGCGCATGACCTTGTCGGCCAAGGGCAGGCCGCGCGAGCGCTCGTTGGCGGTCTGGGCGCCGACGACCGGGTAGGAGACGCGCGCGACGTAGTGGTCTTGTATGTGGGGCCGACCGCCGTCATTCAGGCAATCGAGATCAGACCGTCGAATTCAGCCTCCAACAGCCACTCGTTGTGGCTGACGCTTGGGCAGTTTTGCCCTTGGAGGACATTCGAAACGTCGCCTCCGAATGGCGGCCCTTCACTGATTCCGAGCGCAAGGCTCTAAGTCAGACGCTTCGACATTGAGAATCGTCGCCGCAATCTCCAATTGAATCTCGTTTCCGTTGACGCGATTGATTGCAAGAGGCTTTCCAGTAATGGATTTCTCCAAGCTTGGCAGTACGAAGAAGGCGCCATCACCGGTCAATCCTATCAAGATTTTCGAGACGCTCCCCAGCCTGTCCGGGACGTTTAACGACCTCTGGCGCGGTCAAGACAAGGCTCTAGCCGAGTGGCATGCCAATCGAGACAAGCACGACGTGCTTGTCTCGCTGAACACGGGCGCGGGCAAGACGATCGTGGGGCTTCTGATTGCTCAGAGTCTTGTAAATGAGGGGCTAAGTAATGTCCTCTATGTATGCTCGACGATTGATCTCGTACGGCAGACCTCTGAGGAAGCTAAGCGGATCGGCATGGAGCATACGACCCGCGTGCGTCGCGAGTTCTCTAACGATCTCTTCGAAACGGGCAAATCATTCTGTATTACAACCTACGCGGCGTTGTTTAACGGGCACAGCGCGCTTCGCAATAAATTCTTCCCTCAGGCGATCATCTTCGATGACGCGCATGTGGCGGAAAAGCCTGTTGCGCGGAGCGTTTACGCTCAGGATCGATGTCCATGAC
>JBJMQW010000287.1:0-5550 GCA_045802495.1 Allostellaceae bacterium
AATTTGGTCGTCTGCGCGTCAAAATGGAGCTTGACGGTGCCGATCGGGCCATGGCGCTGCTTGGCAACGATGATCTCCCCGAGCCCATGTACCTTCTCGAGCCGCTCTCGCCAGTCCTGGTACCGCTCGCTGTATTTGTTTTCCGCTTCATCGGGCCGACGCGTAGGCTCGCGCGCCAGGTAGTACTCCTCGCGGAAGATGAACATCACAACATCGGCATCCTGCTCGATCGAGCCGGATTCCCGCAGATCGGCCAAGATCGGTCGCTTGTCCTCGCGCTGCTCGACAGCGCGCGACAGCTGCGACAATGCCAGCACGGGGACATCGAGCTCCTTCGCCAGCGCCTTCAATCCCCGCGTGATTTCGGAGATTTCCTGAACCCTGTTTTCCTGCGCACGAGCCTGACTCGATGGACGCAGCAGCTGGAGATAGTCGACGACGATCAGGCCGAGCCCCTGCTGGCGCATCAGACGGCGCGCCCGGGTACGCAATGCAGCGACGCTCAGCGCCGGGGTGTCGTCGATGAACAGCTTCACCGCGGCGAGCCGTTGGCTTGCCAGGACAAATCTATCAAAATCCTCGTGGCCGATATCACCTCGCCGAATGCGATCCGAAGAAATTCCCGATTCTTCGGCAAGGATACGGGTCGCAAGCTGTTCAGCCGACATCTCGAGCGAGAAGAAACCGACGACCGCGCCGTCCTCGGCGGCTTTGTGACGCTCAGGAGCTTGTGATGGCTTGTAGTTTCGTGCCGCGTGGAAGGCGATATTGGTGGCGAGCGCCGTCTTTCCCATGGACGGCCTCCCGGCGAGCACAATCAGGTCGGAAGGGTGCAACCCGCCCAGCTTTCTGTCGATGTCGACAAACCCGGTCGCGACCCCGACAGTCTTGCCATTGCGCTTGAACGCCGCCTCGGCGTTGAGGATCGCATTTGTCAGCGCAGTGCCGAAGGTATGGAACCCGCCTTCGGATTCGCCGGTAGTAGCAAGATCGAAGAGCTTCTTCTCGGCGCGTTCGATCTGGTCGCGCGCCGGATCGTCGAGATCCTGCCGGAAGGCGTCATTGACGACGTCTTCGCCGACCGTGATCAGCCCGCGGCGCAAATAGAGATCGTGCACGGCGCGACCATAATCCTCGGCGTTGATGATCGTGACGGCCTCTGCAGCCAGCCTGGCAAGATATTGCGCCCCGCCGATCTCGGTCAGCGCCCCATCCTGATCGAACAGATTCTTCAAGGTCACCGGATTGGCGATCTGGCCGCGCGCCAGCAACTTTCCGACGGCGGCAAAGATCCGGCCGTGCACGGCATTGCCGAAATGCTCCGGCTGGAGGAATTCGGACACCCGCAAATAGGCGGCGTTGTTGATCAGGATCGCGCCGAGCAGCGCCTGCTCGGCTTCGGTGTTGTAGGGCGGGATGCGAAGCAGTTCGGGATTGGGCTCGCGCAGCGGCGTGACGCGGGACGTCAGACTGGTTTCCATGCCGGTACAGAATACCACCGCCCGGAAGACGACTTCGCGGGGAATTCGATCCCCAGCCTGTGCAAGACGGGGACGATTGCGGGCCCGCGCCCCCGTCTCGTCCTTGCCGCGAATCTTGGTATTACGATGCTGGAACTTCGACCAACTGCAGTCGCAATTCGATCCGTCCGACACGGCGGTCGAGATTGTCGAGCCGCACCGACAAATTGGCGAAATCGACCTTGATTTCGCCTAAAGTTGAGCGAGGCGACCTCGCGCTTCAGCGCGCCAAGAGATGGATGATCTCGTCCAGTTTTTCAGGTTGCGATGTCTGCTCCGCGCGGATCGCCCGAAGCATGTTTAGGATCAGACCGGCTCGTTCGTCACTCATGCCCAGTCTTGGCGTCCTTGAATCTTTGGATTCAGGTCACGCCGCTTGGTCGGCGGCCGCGTTATGCTCGTGCTCCCACTCGAATATATAGTCACGAGTCAGCGGGACCGCGTCGACCGCCTTGGCGAGCTGAAGCTGGAACACCATCAGATCCTGTCGGCGGAAGCCGATCTCCGAGCCGACAAGGTATAATTCCCACATTCGGCAGAAGCGCTCGTCGTAGATTTCGCGCACCCGGTCGCGATTGCGCTCGAAGCGGCTTCGCCAGGCCCGCAACGTCTCAGCGTAGTGCAGACGCAACACCTCGATGTCCGTCACCCACAACCTTAACTTCTCGACAACCGGCAGGACCTCCGAGAGGGCCGGAATATAGCCGCCGGGAAAGATGTATTTTCGTATCCATGGATTGGTCGAACCGGGCCCGTCCTTGCGCCCGATCGAGTGCAGCAACGCAACGCCACTAGGCGCCAGCAACGATTTTAGCTTGGCAAAGAAGGCGCCGTAATGATTGACCCCGACATGCTCGAACATTCCGACCGAGACGATGCGGTCATATTGCCCCGTTTCCTCGCGATAGTCCCGCAAATGAAACCTGACCCGATCGGACAGGCCCGCTGCCGCGGCGCGGCGCGTCGCCACCTTGTGCTGCTCGGCTGAGAGCGTCAGACCGGTTACGTCGGCGCCGCATTCGCGGGCGAGATAAAGCGCAAGGCCGCCCCAGCCCGAACCGATATCGAGCACTCTCTGTCCCGGACGAATCAGCAGCTTTGCCGCCAGATGGGTCTTTTTGTCGAGCTGCGCCTTCTCGAGATCATCGGTGCCGTATCGAAAATAGGCGCACGAGTATTGTCGATCGCGGTCGAGGAACAATTCGTAGAATTGATCCGAGAGGTCGTAGTGATGAGCGGCATTGCGCCGGGCGCGGCGGACCGGATTGTATTGGTGCACTCGACGCAACGTGCCGGGCGAGCCGTTCAAAATTCGCCCGAGCAGTCCTTCTGGAAGGGCCTCGGTATTGACCGCGAGGAGATCAATTAGGTTGTAAAGACTTCCATCCTCGATCGTTAGCGTCCCGTCCATCAAGGCTTCGCCAAAATAAAGGCGCGGTCTGAGGGCGAGCTTCCAGTGCAGTGACCGGTCGTGAAGCCGTATGGTCACATTCGGCCCGGGCGATCCACTGAAGGTGTGGCGCATTCCCGAGGCATCCACCACACCCAGTCGACCAACGGAGATAACTTGCCCGAGCAGACGCGCCAACAACATAGCGATCGAGGCAGATAGGGAGCAGGCGCGCCACTATCCGGCAGATGATAGTTTCGTTACAAGCGTTTTCCGCGCATTTATCCCCGCTCGCTCGTGCCCCCGCCGCTCTCCGCTGCATTGGTCACCGGCTGGTCCTCCTCGTCGCGCAGCCGAAGCGGGTCAATGCCCTTGGCCTGCATCTCCGCCCCCTCCGCAGACTGCGCGACATTGGCGGTCACAGTGACCGAGACCTCGGGATGGAGGATGACCTTGACCGGATGCAGACCCAAATTCTTGATCGGCCTGTCGAGAACGACCTGTCGCTTCTCGATCGTGAAACCCGCCTGGGTGACCGCTTCGGCAATGTCGCGGGCCGAAACCGAGCCGTAGAGCTGGCCGCTTTCGCCGGCCTGCCGCACGATCACGACGGTTACGCCTTCGACCTTGCCACCGACTTCCGTCGCCTCGACCCTGCGCTGCAGATTGTTTGCTTCGAGCTGCGCGCGCTGGCTTTCGAAATACGCCAGGTTTTCCTTTGTGGCCCGCAGCGCCTTCTTCTGGGGCAGGAGATAATTGCGTGCAAAACCCGGTTTCACGTTGACGAGCTGGCCCATCTGGCCGAGCTTTTCGACGCGTTCGAGCAGGATCAGTTCAACCATAAATTTCCTCCGAAAGGGCTCAGGGTTGGGCGAGGCGCCGCCGCAATCCGAGCGACGCTTCGAGCAAGCCCAGAAGGGCGATCAACAAGAGCGGCCAACCAAAGACGCCGGCAAGCACATAGATCGTCGTCAGCAGAACCGCCGGTCGCGGAAAGCGGCGGGCCGCGGTGTGAAGCACCGCCAGCCCCGCGAGGCAGAACGGAACGGTCAAGACGATCATCAGATTGATGCCGAGCAGGCGCGCGGTGCCGCCGATTGCGATGGCGGCCGTCCCAGCGGCGAGCAAGATCGGCATCCAAATCGGCAGCGTCAGCGCGGCAAGATCGGGGGAGGGACGCCACGCCGCGCCAAACCGGGCGAGCACTCCCTGAGCAAGGCAACCGTTGGTCACCGTCATGACCATCCACGAAACACCGAGGATGCCGGGCAAGACGATTGCCGCAGCATCGAGCAGTTCATTGTGGTCCGCGGCGCCGCCGTCGGAACGGCGGCTCAGTGCGGGCATCAGCATTTCGCGCAATTCCGCACCAATTCCCTCGGGACCACCGAGTGCAAAGAGCGCCGCCGCCGTTGCCGCCATACCGAGCCCGGTCAACCAGACGGTCAGCAAGCCGGGCGGATACCACTCGATCGCTCCGTCGGCGCCGGTGCGCGCCAACAGCGCCTGCCGTACGAGTAGAACGACCGGAGCGGCGTTCAATCCGGCAAAGATCGCCACGGCGACGAGGTTGCCCATCGTTGCGAGGATCAGCGATGCGGCAAGCCCCGCCATCGCCGATGCGGCGACGCCGAGCCACAATCCGGCAACAAACAGCGGCAATTGCGCCAGGTAAATCAGGATGATCGAGCCGGGCGAGCCGCTCAACACGAACAGGTATGGGCAGGCACCGAGCGTGCCGCACAGCACGGCAATTCCGGGCACTCCGAGGCGGCTCATCCCGGCTCCCGCCGCAATCGCGCCCCGCGCGGTCTCGTCTATTTCACCATGTAAGGCAGGAGGCCGAGAAAGCGCGCCCGCTTTATTGCCTGCGCCAACTCGCGCTGCCGCTTGGTCGACACCGCCGTGATGCGGCTGGGCACGATCTTGCCGCGCTCCGAGATGAAGCGCTGCAATAGCTTGGTATCCTTGTAGTCGATCTTGGGCGCGTTCGGCCCCGAGAACGGGCATGATTTGCGCCGGCGAAAAAAGGGCCGGCGGGTTGCCGCGCCACGCGCGCCGCGATCGCCTCGATCGCCGGTTTGGCTTTCCATTTACGCCTCTACCGTTTCGGGGGCGGGGATATCGGCGACGGGGGTATCGGCGACCGGGGTATCGACGGGCGGACGATCGACGGCGGGACGATCGACGGGGGGACGCTCTGGTCCGGTTTCGCGTCCTTCGCCGAAGCGTTCGCGGTCGCTCCGCCGCTGGCGGTCGTCACGGCTGCCGCGGTTCTGCATCACGACGGACGGGCCCTCCTCCAAAGCGTCGACCCGCAGCATCAGGTAGCGGATCACGTCCTCGTTGATCCGCATCGTGCGCTCGAGTTCGGCAAGGGCAGGCGGGGGCGCCTCGATGTTGAACAGCACGTAATGGCCCTTGCGGTTCTTCCGCATGCGATAAGCCAGATTGCGCAAACCCCAATATTCGCGCTTTTTGACCTCGCCGCCATTGTCGGCAACGAGCTGGGTAAAGGCATCGGCGAGGGCGTCGACTTGGGCGCCGGAAATGTCCTGGCGCGCGATGAACACGTTATCGTAAAGCGGCATGCGATGCGGTCCCTTATGGCTGATCATGACCCGGGGCGCAGGAGCCGAT
>JBJMQW010000009.1:0-5024 GCA_045802495.1 Allostellaceae bacterium
AGACGGCCCTTCCCCCGGCATGCGACGAGGTGACCGTGAAATCGTACCCGTCGGGCCCCGGGAGGTGGAATGAATCGTGGATCCGGCCTCTGCTGATTTCGGAGGGCGCAAGACCTTTCGCCGCATAATCACGGCGCGCCGCCTCGATATCGTCTACCATCAGATCGAAGGGCGCGGCGGCGCCGGCCGTTGGCGGCTGTTCCGCCTTTCTGACGACAACATGCGTGCCGCCCCGCAGCTCGAGGACGGCGAGGCCGTCATCGACAAAGATCGAGCGCAAGCCGACAGTTACGAGCCACCGCTCGGCAGCGGCGACATCGGTTGCGGGAAACCGGACATGACCGACCGCTACCGGCGGCCGCTGATCGACAATCGGCGACATGCTTCCTTCCTCCAAAGTGGGCTAGGCGGTCAGCACCTCAAGCAGGTGACCGTTGGGGTCGCGGAAATAGAAGCCGCGGCCGCCGTTGCGATGATTGATCTCCATATTCTCCGCCGCGCGCGGCCCGCTGCCATAGGTGATCCCCTCGGCACGGACCCGGTCGAAGATCCCGTCAAACTCGGCCTCGCCGACTTTGAAGGCATAGTGATGCCGCTCGAAGCTATCCCAATTGTCAAAATCGATCGTCAAAGTCTCGTTGATCCGCACGGGGGCGAAATGCGAGACCGGACCCTCGTATTCAAGGCCAAAAATCCTGGCAAAAAACCTTGCCGACGCTTCCTTGTCACGGGCTGGGACGATCGTGTGGTCGAGGACGATGGTCAAGAGCGCCTCCTCTTTTTTAATCTTCAATAAAAATGCGCCCGATTGCCGCAATCGGCAAGCTCCGCCGGCCCAGGACGCGAGGTACCCAGGCGCCGATTGGGAGCGAGACTTTGCGACGAGCGTTTGCAGCAAGCGCAATCGCGACCGCTATCCCACGGAGCCAGTGAGAATGAACCCTCGCGCGCCCATAGCTGCCCTCACTTTCGTCTTCGCGGGACTGCTCCTGACGACCGGAGCACCGGCGCACGCTCAGACGACCGACAAAGCATCGATGGCGGGCGCGGGCACGTGCACCGGGGATAATGGCGGCATCACGCTGTCTCCCGGCTTTTGCGCAACCGTTTTCGCGGACAAGCTGGGCCATGCCCGGCATCTCGCGGTGGCTGTGAACGGGGTCGTCTACGTCAATACCTGGAGCGGACGCTATTACCACTACGACACGCCGCCACCGGGCGGGTTTTTGGTAGCGCTGCAGGATACCAAAGGCGACGGCCAGGCCGACCAAGTCGTCCGCTTTGGTGCAACCAAGGCGGAAGGCAATGCGGGAGGCACCGGCGTCGCGATCTACAAAGGCTATCTCTACGCCGAGACGAACGATCGCATCGTGCGCTACCAGCTCTCGTCGAGCGGGATCGCGCCGACCGGGGCGCCGGAGACCGTCGTGTCGGGGCTGCCGCTGACCGGCGATCATCCAATGCACCCCTTCGCGATCGACGGCCAAGGCAATCTTTATGTCGATCTGGGATCGGCCACGAATTCGTGCCAAAGCCAGAACCGGATGCCGAATGTGCCAGGCAACAACCCGTGCACGGAATTGGAAACCCGCGCCGGTACCTGGCGCTACGACGCCAACAAGCTGGACCAGCATTTCTCGCCCGCGGAGCGCTTCGCCACGGGCCTGCGCAATGGCGAGGGGATTTCCTTCGACGCCGCGGGCAGGATTCTCGCCACCCAGCATGGCCGCGACCAACTCGGGCAGAACTGGCCAAAGCTCTACACATTGCAGCAGAACGCCCAGCAGCCAGCGGAGGAGTTGGTCGAACTGAAGCAGGGCGCCGATTTCGGCTGGCCGGAATGCTATTACGATGCTGATCAGAAAAAGCTCGTTCTCGCCCCGGAATATGGTGGTGACGGAGGAAGGGCCGTCGGCGTCTGCGCGCAGAAGCAGGGGCCGATAGCGGCATTCCCGGCCCATTGGGCGCCCAACGACATGCTGATCTATGACGGCAGCCAGTTCCCGTCGGCCTATAAAGGCGGCGCCTTCATTGCATTCCACGGGTCCTGGAACCGCGCCCCGGAACCGCAGCGGGGCTACAACATCGCCTTCCAGCCGCTCGCCGACGGCAAAGCTTCCGGGCCCTTTGTCGTCTTCGCCGACGGCTTCGCCGGGGCGTATAAGGAGCCGGGTCGAGCGGCGCATCGACCAACCGGATTGGCGGTCGGGCCCGATGGCGCGCTCTACATAGCCGACGATCAGGGAGGCCGGGTCTGGCGGGTTACCTATCGGGGCGGAAACCCGGCGGCCGGTATTGCGGCGGCAGCGCCATCGCCGGGCACTGCACAGGCTTCGACATCGAGAAATGTTCTGCCACCGGAGGGTATTCATCCCAATGCCGGCGCAGCGTCACTGCCGACGCCTCCGGGCGGCTCACAGGACCAAGTCGCGTTGGGCTATCGCATTTTCCACGGCGACTTCGCCGGAGGAACCTGCGCGGGATGTCACGGCAGCGACGGCAGGGGCACGCCCCTGGGCTCCGATTTGACGAGCGGCAAATGGCTGTGGGGCAATGGCAGCCTCCAGTCGATCACCCGAACGATCGCGCAAGGGGTACCGAAGCCCAAGCAACATGAGGGGGTAATGCCCCCAATGGGCGGCACCCAGCTCTCCCAAGCCGATCTCGCCGCGGTCGCAGATTACGTATGGGCGATCGGTCACCAGAAGCCGCGGTAACCGCGCACAGGCGGCGAGCACGGTGTAGCGCTGCGCCGGTGGTGTACACATGACGAACGCGCTATCGGAACTCCCTTCTTGGGTCCCTTCGGCTTCACGCGACAGCGGTTCTGTCAACGGAGGGACGCGCTGCGGAAATTCCGGCCCGCAGGATCTGACAATTGGTCATGCCCTCCTCACCTTTGTCATAAATACGTGCTTCAAAAGCCCCGTTTTACTTGATAGAGGATACCCTCTCAGAAAAATATATCCTTCGCGTCCGTTTACCCACTCGTCAAGACTCCAAGAAAGCGTTTGTCTCACAGAATCGGAGATTCGTGTGGCTTTATTCTTGGTAAATCCTACCGTCCGCTCCTCCCGCTCTATCCAGAATCGGCCCTGTATGGTGCTACCATTAAATGATCTCACCTCTCCGAAAAACTCCTCCTCATTATCTCCTAAGACCTTAGTTCTCACGAAATCATAAGTATCTCGGTCTAAATGTACGATATTAACTGCTCCGCCGTTCACCGTTATATTATATCGTGCATTATCTGATATCAGCGGTCTATGAATTCTCACCATATCTTCATTAATGGAATCTGAGAGCGCGTCCAGATCGCCCGGAGCTTGGCGTTCAAGTGCCCGCATTTCTGCGGAGGAAGGCGTCTCGGATCTACCAGCCAGCCGTCTATAAACGATCTTTACCAACTCATAGAGCATAGACGCCGTGAGACTCTGTGCTACTGCTCTAACATCTGGATCGGATATGATGGGGAAAACGAACTCAAAGCTGCCAATCCTTGGCGGTTCGAGTAAAACTTTGGCCCCTTCTAAAGACGGTGCCTGCTTTATAACTCTGTGATGAAGCGCGGAGTGAGTTAGGATCGAGAGGCTTCTTGAGATTCCATATAACGCTTGGCGCATCGTACGCATCGAGGGTGTTAGAGCCATCTCTGGAGTTGTAGATAAATCGGAATTCGGCTTCGACCATGGCTGCAGTTACCGGGTCTAAAGGAACCTTGACTTTGGGTACGATATCACATAGTGCCCCTTTGGTTAATTTTATCTCTACGGATCTACTTAAAAGCGGTTCTCACATCGTCAGCTTTAAAGTTGGCACCTCGCTGACGCTGTGCCTCCGAGCTATTCTGCGTTGTGTCTCACTGGCCCCCACTCGGTCGCGCGCATGCCGCGGTCGTCACACCGCGCGGCGAGGATCTGCGGGTCATCAGCTTCCGCAGGGCAAACAGGCGGAAGGTGAGGTTGTATGGCATAAAGGACGAGGGATGATCGGGCCGCGCGCCCGGACGACGACAATCCCGAATGGACGCAAGAGGATTTCGCCAGCGCTCTGCCTACGGCGGATGCGCTACCGAGATTTATTGGCGAAAACGCGACGCAGGGGCTGATCCGTCGCAGCCGCGGCAGGCCGCCGAAGGCAGACAAAAAGGTCAATCAGACGCTGCGACTCGACGCCGATGTAGTGGAGGCGTACCGGCAAGAGGGCCGCGGCTGGCAGACGCGCATCAACCAAATCTTGCGGGAGAACATGCCCCGGCGTCCGCGGTAAAAAGGTACGTTATCCAAGCATCAGGCGACAAAAGGGAGGGGTCATGTACAAAGCATCAGCCGGGATCACATTGCCGACCTCGATCATCGGCTCGCTGCCGCGGCCGAGCTGGTACACCGCGGGGCTCGGTTCGCAAAGATTTCTCGAGGCGATGATGAATTTGCGCTACCGCGAGCAATACGAGGACGCGGTTTCCGTCTATTTGCGCGCGCAGGAGACGGCGGGTCTCGACATCTGCACCGATGGCGACGCGCATTTTGACGAGCAGATCAGCGGCATGAGCTGGCAGAGCTACCCGCTGACGCATATGGCGGGCTTCTCGGCAGCGGCGGCGCCGACCCCGTACCAGATGGGCACGGGTGCGCCGCGCGGGCATATTCTGCACGACTTCCTCGAAGCGCGCGTATTGCCGAAGATCGTCGGGCCGGTCGGTCCCGGCAATCTGCAATACGCCGCGATGTGGAAGGTGGCGCAGCGGCTGACGACAAAGCCGGTCAAGTTCGGCACTATTCTTCCCGAACTGCTCGCCGCCTCGGTCGCCGACGAATACTACAAGGATCCGGTCGAGCGGGTCTGGGCGTTGAGCGAGGCGCTTAACAGCGAGCTCGGCGAATTGGCCGATGCCGGCTGCCCGGTGATCCAGCTGGAGGAGCCGCAGATCCATATGGTGCCCGTGCGCGGCAAGCCCTTTGGCAAGCTCGATACCGACGAGCTCGTCAAACTCTTCAACAACACGGTCAAGAGGCTGCGCGGCA
>JBJMQW010000288.1:0-3277 GCA_045802495.1 Allostellaceae bacterium
GACGTCGAAGCCCTACGCCTTTGTCGCGCGCCCCTGGGAGCTGACAAAGACCGAATCGGTCGATGTCACAGACGCGGTCGGCAGCAATATCCGGATCGACTCCCGCGGACCGCAGGTGCTGCGGGTGCTGCCGCGAATCCATGAAGCGGTCAACGAAGAGTGGATCTCGGACAAGACCCGCTACGCGATTGACGGGCTTGTCCGTCGTCGTCTCGACCGTCCCTACATCGGTCGCGACGCCAAGCGCGAAGCCGATTGGTCCGAGGCGCTCGAACTTATCACAGAACGGCTAAAGGCGGTTCCGGGCGAGCGCATTGCGGCGATCGCCGGCGATTTGTGCGATGCCGAGTCTATCTTCGCGCTGAGGGAGTTCATGACCGGGCTCGGCGCGACGAGTTTCGATTGTCGTCAGGATGGCGCCAAGCTCGACGCACGATGCCGCGCCGGATATCTGTTCAACACAACAATCGCTGGCGTCGAGAAGGCGGATGCCTGCCTGTTGATCGGGACAAATCCGCGCTGGGAGGCGCCGCTCGTCAATGCGCGGCTGCGCAAGCGTTATCTTCGCGGCGGGTTCCGGATCGCCGCGATCGGCCCCGCGCTCGACCTGACCTACCCGGTCGAGATGCTCGGCAGTGGCGGCGACGTCCTGAACAGGCTGGTGAGGGGCGATCACCCGTGGACGGCGGTCTTAGGCGACGCCGCGAACCCGATGATCATTGTCGGACAGGGGGCGCTGGCGCGAGCGGACGGCGCCCGGGTACTCGGCGCCGCTCGGAGCATTGCCGAAAGCGGCGGCCTGGTTCGCGACGATTGGAACGGCTTCAATGTGCTGCATCGCGCAGCAGCACGGGTTGCCGGCCTCGACCTCGGCTTTGTGCCGGGATCAGGCGGCCGCGACGTCGAAGGCATTCTCGCAGCGTGCCGGTCGGGTGATGTAGAGGTGCTTTATCTTCTGGGCGCCGACGAGATCGATACGGCTGATCTTGGTTCGGCCTTCGTCATCTACCAAGGTCACCATGGCGACCGTGGGGCGCGCCGCGCGGATGTCGTGCTTCCCGGCGCCTCTTACACGGAGAAGGAGGGTACCTACGTCAACACCGAGGGGCGCGCACAGTTGGGCCGCAGAGCGGTCTTCCCACCCGGGGAAGCGCGCGAGGACTGGAAGATTTTGCGCGCTCTGTCCGGCAGTCTTGGCCGTCCACTGCCGTTCGATACGCTTCGCGAGCTGCGCCGCCGGATGTGGGAGGCGCACCCGGCACTCGCCGAAATTGACGTGGTGAAACACGCGACGTGGGGACCTTTCGGGGAAGCCGGGCCGGTCGATGCGCGCCCGTTTACCTACCCGATCGAAGACTTCTACCGGACCGATCCGATCAGCCGCGCCAGCGAGACCATGGCGCGCTGCAGCGAGGCGTTTGTGGCGCGGCGATTTGAGACGGCCCTGCGGACGGGCACGCATGGCTAATTTCTGGACGGGCTATGCCTGGCCGACCGTGATCACGGCGATTGAGGTCGTCGCGGTCGTGGTGCCGCTGCTGCTGGCGATCGCCATGCTGACCTATGCTGAGCGCAAGGTGTTGGCGTTCTCGCAGCTGCGCAAAGGACCGAACGTCGTCGGCCCGTTCGGGCTGCTCCAGCCTTTCGCCGATGGTCTCAAACTACTGGTCAAGGAGACGATCGTCCCGAGCGGCGCCAATCCCGTCGTCTTCATCATCGCGCCCCTGATAACGTTCACCCTGGCGCTCGTCGCCTGGGCGGTCATCCCGTTTGATGCGGGGGTGGTGATCGCCAATATCAATGTCGGAATTCTCTACCTCTTTGCGATCAGTTCGCTCGGCGTTTACGGGATCATCCTCGCCGGTTGGGCGTCGAATTCCCGGTACGCTTTCCTCGGCGCGCTGCGCTCGGCTGCGCAGATGGTGTCGTACGAGGTCGCGATCGGCTTCGTCCTGGTGACCGTGATCCTGTGCGCCGGGTCGCAGAACTTGAGCGAGATCGTCGAGGCACAGCAGCACATCTGGTTCGCGATCCCGCTGCTGCCGATGTTCGTCATCTTCTTCATCTCCGCGCTGGCCGAGACGGGACGGGCGCCTTTTGATCTGCCGGAGGGCGAGACCGAGATCGTCGCCGGCTACTTCGTCGAATATTCGTCGATGGCGTTCGCGCTGTTCTATCTCGGCGAATACGGCAACATGATCCTGATGAGCGCGATGACGAGCATCCTCTTCCTCGGAGGCTGGCTCGCGCCGTTCGGCATTCCCCCATTCACTTGGGTACCGGGTCCGATTTGGTTCGCGCTGAAAATCGCCTTTGTGCTGTTCTGTTTTCTGTGGGTGCGCGCCACCTTTCCAAGGTTTCGCTACGACCAGCTCATGCGGCTCGGCTGGAAGGTGTTTCTACCCTTTTCCTTGTTCTGGTTGGTGTTGACCGCCGGGGCGCTAATGGCAACGGGATGGCTGCCCTCCCACTGAAGGATCGATGATGGGAATTCTCGAACGCGGCACCCGCAGCCTGTTGCTTACCGAGCTCATTTCGGGGCTGGGGCTGACCTTGCGCTACATGTTCAAACGGCCGGTTACGGTAAACTACCCCTATGAGAAAGGCCCGCTTAGCACTCGCTTCCGGGGTGAGCACGCGCTCCGCCGATACCCAAACGGCGAAGAGCGCTGCATCGCCTGCAAATTGTGCGAGGCGATCTGTCCGGCTCTGGCAATTACGATCGAGGCCGAGCCGCGCGAGGATGGCAGTCGTCGCACGACCCGCTACGATATCGACATGACGAAGTGCATCTATTGCGGTTATTGCCAGGAGGCCTGTCCGGTCGATGCGATTGTGGAGGGGCCGAATTTCGAATTCGCGACCGAGACGCATGAGGAACTGCTTTACGACAAGGAGAGGCTGCTGGCGAATGGTGACCGCTGGGAGGCCGAGATCGCCAAGAACCTGGCCCTCGATGCGCCCTATCGGTGAAATGCGGCTGTGCGCCGCTATTACGCTCAGCCGGGTGGATAAGGGGCGCCAATGATCGTCCAAGCAATCCTGTTCTACATCTTCGCTGCAGTAGCTGTCGCCTCCGGGGTGCTCGTCGTGTCCGCGCGCAATCCGGTACACTCGGTTCTGTTTCTGATCCTCGCTTTCTTCAATGCTGCCGGCCTGTTTATTCTGATCGGCGCCGAGTTTTTGGCGATGATCGTGGTGATCGTCTATGTCGGGGCAGTGGCAGTCTTGTTTCTCTTCGTCGTAATGATGCTCAACATCGACTTTCTGGAGCTGC
>JBJMQW010000289.1:0-4226 GCA_045802495.1 Allostellaceae bacterium
CGCCGGAATCCCTTGCATCCGTTTGCCGAGATCCTTCTGTCCGGCGGGCGATTGCAGCATCAATTCGTAGATGCGCTTGGGGAAGAAGTGATTGAACGCATCGATGTAGCGCATGGCTGAAACTTTCCGCTTTCGGCGCGCGCGGGTTTGGAGTCATACCGACTGATCAGTTCATGTCCTGTCGTCCCCGCGAAAGCGGGGACCCATGACCACCGCCTCTGGAATATGGGTCCCTTAAGTTCACAAACGAAGTGCAACACCTTCTTAAGGGGGTGTTGCCATGGAGCGCGGCTACAAGCAATTGTCATTGGAGGACCGGTGCGACATTGCCCGACTTCAAGCCGCTGGCCGCTCGATCCGGCAAATCGCGGCAGCTTTGGATCGCCCGCCGTCGACCATCTCTCGCGAGCTGAAGCGCAATCGCGGCCGTCACGTCGGTTACAAACCGGGTTACGCCCAGGAACAGACGCGAGCGCGGCGCTGGTCGGGCTCTCGCCTCGAACGGGAGCCCGACCTGCGCCGCGCGGTGCTCGAGCGGCTCGCCAAGGGCTGGTCGCCCGAGCAGGTCGCTGGCCGCTTGCGGCGCCAGGCGGGGCGCAACGTGATCAGCTACGAGAGCATCTACCGCTTCATCTACGGTCAGATCGCCCGCACGAAGGACTACTGCTGGCGGCATTACCTGCCGCGCGGCAAGAGCAAGCGCGGGTTTCGTGGCCGCAGGGGCGGCAGCTCGGCAAGCCTGATCGAAGGCCGTATTTCCATAGCCGAGAGGCCAGCGGCCGTCGCCGGCCGCAACACCGCGGGTCATTGGGAAGCCGACCTGATGTTATTCTCCAAATACGGTCAGGCCGTGCTCGCCGTGCACGAGCGCCAGAGCCGCATCCTGCTTGCCACGAGGCCGCCGAATAAGGCCGCAAAGCCCGTCGCCGAACATCTGCTGGCGCTGTTCAAAGCGTTGCCGCCGAACTTGCGCCGCACCGTGACCTTCGACAACGGCACCGAGTTCGCACGCCATCGCGCGCTCCACGGGATCGATGTGCGGACGTTCTTTTGCGATCCCTATGCACCCTGGCAGAAGGGCGGCATCGAAAATGCCATTGGTCGTATGCGCCGCTTCATCCCGCGTCGGACCGATCTCGCCACGCTGAGCGAGCCACGGTTCCAGACCCTTCTTAGCGCATACAACAACACCCCGAGAAAGTGCCTTGACTTCGCAACCCCCTCGGAGATGTTCCAAAAACTGTTGCAGTTCGAATGTGAATCCACCTCCCCGCTTGCGCGGGGACGACCGCGAGCAATGTGACGCCGAGCCCATCAGCCGGGATTGCGTTTCAGCAGGTTGGTCCCCCGCGCGCATCGGCGCGTGCCCGCTTGCGAAGCGCCAAAATTCCGTGTCGTATGCGCCCCTCACTGCGGAGCGAGGACAGATGAAAAACTATCTCGACGGGGGCGAGGCGATCCTGGAGGCGTTTCGCAAGCTCAAGATCGACTACATCATGTCTTCGCCGGGATCGGAATGGTCGCCGATCTGGGAAGCGCTGGCGCGTCAGACGCTCGAGAACAGAGCCGGGCCGACCTTCGTCGAGTCTTGGCATGAGACGCTCGCGGTCAATATGGCGACCGGATACACGTTGATGACGGGGCGGCCGCAGGCGGTGCTGCTGCATGCCGGCGTCGGCGTGCTGCAGGGAAGCATGGGAATCCATGGCGCGCTGCAGAACGAAGTGCCCATGGTGGTGATGTCGGGTGAATCGCAGACGCTGGGCGAAAACCCCGACCTCGCTATCGAACAGCAGTGGTATGGCGGGCTCACGGTGGGCGGCATCGAACGCTTCGTCGAGCCGGTCACGAAATGGGCTCGCGCCGTCACCAGTCCCTATACCCTCTACGAGAGCGTGATCCGCGCCGGCGAAATGGCGCAGCGCGCGCCAAAGGGACCCATCTATCTCAACGTCGCGCTCGAGCACATGCTGCACGACTGGACGCCGCCCGCGAGCCCGCGCGAGGTGCCGCCGGCGCCGATCACGCAACCGCGCCCGCAGGACGTCGAGACGGTTGCAGAGCTCCTACGCAAAGCCAAAAGTCCGGTAATCGTGACGGAGACCGCGGGGCGTGACCCTAAGGCATTTTCAGCGCTCCAGGAATTGGCGGAACTCCTCGCCATTCCGGTGATCAACGGACGGGCCAGCGCCTACGCCAATTTCCCGACCGATCATCCGCTCTACCTCGGCATGGGCAGGTACAAGGCGCTCGACGACGCCGACCTCGTGCTGCTCGTGGGCGGTCGCGCGCCCTGGTACCCGCCGCGGCAGCGGCCGACGCGCGGCAAGATCGTCGCAATCCACGATCATCCGCTCAAGGAGCACATGGTCTACCAGAACCTGCACGTCGATCTTTACCTCGAAGGCGACATCGCGGAGTCGCTGATGCTGCTGATCGCGGCAGTAAAGTCGGCAAAGATCGAAACGGTCAACGCGCGGCGGCAGCGCTGGACCCGCGAGCACGAGAGCTACGTTGCAGAGCTTCGCGCGGAGCGGGAGAAGGCGCAGAATGGAAGCGCAATTGATCCGCTCTCGCTTCTAGGCGCGCTCGGCGAACTAATGCCTGACGATACGATCTACGTGGACGAAACGATCACGCATTCCCCCCTCATCCGTCAGCACCTGCCGCAGCGCACGGCGCAAAGCTTCTTCCGTGGTTCAGGCGGTCTCGGTCAGGGCATCGGAACCGCGCTGGGCATCAAGCTCGCCGCGCCGCAACGCCCGGTGGCCTTGCTCATCGGCGATGGCTCGTTTCTCTACAACCCGGTTATCCAGGCGCTCGGCGCCTCCCAGCGGCACGAGCTGCCGATCGTCATCGTCATCCTGAACAACAAGAAATACGAGGCGATGCGCAAGGGCCACGTTCATCACTATCCCGACGGAGCCTCGGCCAGCAAAGGGCTGCATTTCGGCGTGACGATCGACGGGCCGGATTATGAGCAACTCGGGAGCCATTTCGGCTTCCATGGCGAGCGGGTCGAATATCGCGCCGAGTTGGAAGTTGCGTTGCAAAGCGCGCTCGCCGCCATGAACGAGGGCCGGACCGCGATCCTCAATGTGGTGGTGAGCCGGTAACGGCCTGGTTCGCGGCGAAGCGACTCACCTGCCGTCATTGCCGGGCATAGCGCGTCGGAAGACGCGCATGAACGCGCTTATGCCCCGGCAATCGATCCTCTTCGCTTAAAGAGCTTTATTCGACGGATGCCAAAAGAACTTGCCCGAGTTCTGCGTCTTAAGCGCCGCAAGTCGGGTAAACCGACTTGCGGTGTCAAGCCCGGGCATGACGGGTGGACGACAACCGCGGCCGATATAATTCATGGGCGCGCGTGTCCTCGCGCTCTCCAATCAATCGCTGGAATAGCCGATCGCGCGGACCATCCGGCCCCAGCTCATCATTTCGCTCCTGAAATAGCTCTCGGCCTCGCCCACCGGCTTGATCATCACGTCAAAGCCGATCGTCTTGAGCTTTTGCTGTACCTCAGGCTCGCGCATGATGGCATTGATCTCCGCGTTGAGCTTGGTGACGATCGCATCGGGCGTCTTGGCCGGGGCGAAGAAACCGACCCACGAGCCCGAATAGACGTTCGGGAACCCCATCTCCCCATATGTCGGCACATTCGGCACGGCAGAGTTGCGCGTCGCACTCGCAAGCCCGATGCCGCGCAGCAGCCCTTGCGTGATGGGCGGCACCACGGTCGGCAGCGTCAGCACGATCGCGTCAACGTGGTTGCCGACGGCGGCGGCGACCGCCGGGGCGCCTCCGGTGAACGGCACATGTACGGCCTGAACCTTGGCAACCTCGCGGAAGAAATATTCCGCCCCGATGTGAGGACCGGTACCGACCCCGGCGCTGCCATAGGTGAAGCTCCTGCCGCTCTTGACGAACTCTCTGAGGTCCTTCGCCGGATTGCTGGGATGAATGGCGAGAACGTCCGGGCTGAAGGCCACAATCGCGATCGCACGCAGATCGTCGGCCGAGAAACCCTTGTTTCGGGTGGCGGTCTCGTTGACCGCAAGCGAGGTGGTGGTGGCAAGAATGGTGTAGCCGTCGGAAGGCGCGCCGCTGACGGATCTTGCGGCGAGGTTGCCGCCGGCGCCGCCGCGATTTTCCGCCACCACCGTCTGCCCGAGGCGCTCGCTGAGCTTTTGTCCAATCAGGCGGGCGACGACGTCGGCAATGCCGCC
>JBJMQW010000010.1:0-8714 GCA_045802495.1 Allostellaceae bacterium
AAAAACTTACAAAACAACAAGCACATACTAAAAAACAACCCGCCCGCGCGCCTCGTCCCAGGCAAATTTCAGCTCGTAATCATTTTCGAGGCGCCAACGCGCGGAGGCGTAGCCGGGCGCAAGGAAACCGCGCAGCCCACTTTTGGCGAACAGCTCGATCCAGCCGTCCCATGCGGGCGAGATATCGACGAGCGAGGTGACGCCGCTCTGCAGCAGCTCGCAATAAGCGAATTCGGCACTGGCTCCGCGAGCGTCTTCATCGGGCGCAGAAAATGCCTGCGAGCGTTCGTAGAGCCCGGTCATGTGCATGCTGCGCACCCCGTGCTCCTCGCGGACTCCGCGGTAGAGCGGCTCATGCTCCGGGTGTGCGTGAATATCGATCAATCCCGGCAACACCAAGCGGTCCCTCGCGTCGATCACCCGGTCTGCGACACCCTCGTAATTTCGTCCGACAAAGGCGATCGTGCCGTCGGCAAAGGCGATATCGATGCCTCGGCGATAGCGATGCTGTCCGGCCGCCTCGTCCCAGGCGGTCACCCAATCGGCATTTCTGATGACGGTCGTGGTCATCGGGCGCTCTTTGTTCCAAGCCTCGCCAACAAGGTCACGAGTGGCTCAACTCCGGGGCAACGCGGCGCATGAACAGCCGCAGGCTGTTCGCCGCCGTCTCATGCGGCATCGGTCCCAGGCGGAAGGATGCGATGACGCCGCCGACGCCGAGCGCCTCGACATCAGCCATCGCCTCGGTGACCCGGGCCGGCGAACCGTGAATGAAGCCGTGCTCGACCGAGGCGCGCGCCGAGGGGAGATCGCTTTCGGGGACCGCGATCCGCATGCCGGTTTCGCGAAAGATGCGGTTGCGCAGCGCTGCCCGCGACTCGACCATCGCCCGGAATACCGGAACCCCGACGCGCTCGGCTTCGGCGTCGGTCTCGGCGACGAAGACGTTTCTCCAGACCCAGCACTCGGCAAGGTTGCGGGCGATCCGGTCCTCGCCGTAACCCGCCTCACGCATCGCCCTGCGATAGAGCTCGACACGATGGCGCGTCACCGCCATCGATTGCACGTTCATCAAAAAGGGCCGGCCCTGTCGGGCGAGCTCCAGCATCGAGGCTTCGCTCGACGCGGCGCGGATGATTGGCGGATGGGGTTTCGTAAAGGGCCGCGGCCGCAGCATCGGGACATCGAGATTCCAGAACTTGCCGCGGTGCGCAAATCCCTCGCCGGTCCAGGCGGAGACAAGAATATCTTCGGCTTCCTCCAACCGCTCCTGCGCCTCGTGGTGGTCGATGCCAAAGCCCTGGTAATCGTAAATATTGTAGGAAGAGCCGCGGCCGAGCCCGACAATGAGGCGCCCCTTGGTGATGTTGTCGAGAACCGCCAGCTGCTCGGCGAGGCGGATCGGGTGATGCAGGGCCATTTGCACGACCGCGAACCCAATTTTGCTGCGCCGGGTCGAGGTCGCCAGAGCCCCCGCAAAGCTGATCGGGTCGACATAGGCGCAGATCCCGTCGAAATGATGCTCGGCGAGCCAGATCACGTCGATCCCGAGCTCGTCCGACAACCACGCCTCGCGCAAGGTCTCGTCGATGACGGCGCCGTCGCGCTCCGGGTCGCGGCAATCCGGAAACAGAAAATTGCTGAACTTCATGCGGCTCTCTTTCAGTCTGTTCCGATCACGAGGCGGTTCGCGGCCTCGTGTCAAGCGAAGTCGGTTTGACATATGCCGATTTGCGCAGAGAGAAGCACCATCGATCTCCGCCGCCGAATGATTAGACGATCTATGGGCTGCGCCTGGCGGCGCAGACCTTCCGTGACATAATGTTCGACTATAACGGCATCGCTAGTGGTCAAAATCTGACGGATGGAACCCGTCGCGGTGCCTGCAACGCAAATGGCAGGTGTCCGGTGCCGACCCAAAGCGGGCATTGGGCGACCGCCAACAAATCGCCGGTTGTACCCCCGAAGCTGACATTCGCTGGCCTACCCACCACGCGGACCTTCGGCACCAAGAACGCGCCGTTAGAGATGAGCCACGAGCCGGCTGTGAATGCGCCCGATTTGATCGCGGCGGTCAGCTCGTCGAACCGTCGCTGAGCGGATCATGGCTCATTGCCACCGTGTAGCTCCTCAGCTGTTACGGTTCCCCCTCGATCGTTGTGTGCCACATCGAATAGTTCGGCTTGTCGTAGAGAAGGTCGGTCTCGTCGCCGCCGCTGCCGCCTACTCAGGTTCTACGAGCGTTCCGCTTTGGTACGTTGACCAATTGCAAGGTTTCTCCCGTTGCTCCGGAAAGATCGAGGAATGACTTAGCCAATGCCTCCGGGTTGCGCAGCGTTAAATCACGCTGCGGGAACGGGAATTCAATGCTGTGTTCGCGGTACAAATCCCAGATGCCGAGCATGACCTCGCTGCGCACGTTTGCCGTGCCATTTGCTGGATCTTGGATCCAAAAGCGCAATTCGAGATTAACAGCGCTGTCGCCAAACTCCTTCAGCAAGCAGGTCGGGTTGGGAGTCTTGAGAATCCGGGACACCGCACCGGCAGCATCGATCGCGAGACGCATTGCGAGGTGTACGTCGGAACCGTATGAGACGCCGACGTTCACACTCTGACGGATTAAATCGCTCGAATACGACCAATTGGTCACCCGCCCGGTGATGAGATCTTCGTTCGGTATTAGAACTTCCTTTCCATCGCGAGTAGCGAGCGAGACGTAGCGTGCGTTGAGGCTCGTTATCCAACCATACGTGCCTTCCATCTCGATCACATCGCCAGGCTTAATGGAGCGGTCGACCAACAGGATTACGCCGCTAACCAGGTTGGACACGACCTTTTGTAAACCGAGACCGACGCCGACACCGACAGCTCCGGAAAATACCGCTAAGGCGGTCAGATCTATCCCGATCGATCCGAGCGCGACTACTATCGCGAGCGTCACCAAGCTGAAACGAGCGAGCTTTGACGTGAGCACCTGCATCGCAGGCGTCAATTCGCTCAATCGTTTAAGCCGCGTTTCGAGCACCCGAGCGAACGTGCTTGCGAGCCAAAGGAACAATGCGAGCGTAACAGCGCCTTTAATGAGGAGAAGCACGCTGACGCGCAGCGAGCCAACGTATACCGCCATGGAATCGAGCAAGCCAGTCACGGTGCCGAGCAGACCCGCGATATTCAACGCGGCGATCATGAAAGCCAGAACGGCAAGAGCGCGCGCCAGCCGGTCACTGCGGACAAGACGTGAGCTGAGCTTGATGATCACCCAGGCAAGCGTGAGGCTCTCGGCGAGCCTCAGAATTGTGGTGCCGAAATGCCGCTCGGCAAATACGAGGGTCGTGAACCAGAAGGCTAATAGCAGGAGGAGCCACGGCCCCGATAGGGCAAGCGGAAGTAGGATTTGCCGACTGGCGCGGACGGAAAACCGTTCGGCGACACTAATAAAGAACTCGCTTAGAGGACGAACGAAGAGAAGAAAAAAGGCAAATATTCCTGCAACCGCAGCTAGCTGACCAGCGTTGGTAGCGATCAGGACGTTTGATCGAATCCAGTCAATCGCCCATTCGTAAAGTTGGAGCGCATTGAGATAATCAGGCATAGTCCGTTAACACTAGCCGAACGAAAGGCTTTGAGCGCTTGACCGAAATTCTTGAGGAGCGCTCTTCGCGCCTATTAAGGCTGGGGACACCGACCACGCTTCAAGCGGGGTTAGTGACGCACGAAAGCCGCTGGTTCCCATCACATGCCACGTTGCTAACGACCTAAATCGTGAAGGCGCGTTAGGACGGTTCGAGATGACCCTTTTTTGACACGGTCGCTCTATAGGCAGGCGGAAACTGGCAGATCGACTATTCGCGGACCCTGCCCCAACCTTCGCCCCAGACAAGGGAGCCTAGTTGATCGTCGTATGCCTCGTGTCGCCGGAGCTGGGCAGCAATCTGGAGCGCTGTTGCCTCGATCGCGGTTGCGTGTATCGCCGCTCTCAGCGCCCACGCACCACGGCCGCCGGACTTACTTCGAGGACCGCCACGCTGAACTGATTGATGTCCGAGGATCGAACCTCGCATTCGGTCCTGGCCCCGCGAATGGCGGAATCGGCGCGAAGGCGTCATTCGACAAGCACCCCGCGCGGGGTCGGGTTTCCCCCCGAGCGGTCCTCTAGCCTAGGGTACCGTCTGTTTGGTTTTGACCACTAGTGATGCGCTCGCCCATTAATTCCACAAGGCCAAATTTACTCAGAAACCTGGCCGGCGGCCTCGCTCGAAGCAGGGGGTGACTCGGCTTGGAGCCGCATGGCGCCAGTTTGCCCCTTCCACAGCATCAATCCGGCGTAAGCAATGGTCACAATGGTCAAGAGGATCATGACCCGCCATGGACGGGGGGTAATCCCGCGGCCGACGAGAGCCTCTAGTCCAAGAAAAATCCATATCAGCAAGGTGAAGTCACTCAGGGCAATAAGCAGTTTTGACACTGAATAATTTCGTGATGCCCATAACGAAAAATGTTTTTTCGTCGGTTCTGGATTTTCAGAAAGCCTATGTTCGAGGGCTTGTTGTTCTAGTAGTTCAATTTTTTGTTGCCAAGCCTCCTGCCAATACGAGCTCACGCGGTTGACGAGCGTCCAGGTCAGGCTAAAAATGACGCCAAGACACAGAATTGCAAACCGTATTTCCGGTTGGACTTCTCTTATGTTGCAGTAGGCAAGAAATGCTGCTGCGATCAAACCGCCGAAGAACAGCGAGCGTTGCCAAAATAGGCCGATCTCAGTCTTTCGGATCTCTGCGGCCAATTCCAGAACTTTATCATCGTCCGTCATGTTCTACGCCCTCGCTTGCCTGCATCATCCCTTTATGCTTATCACCATGCAAGAGGTGGAGCGATGCCGTGTCCTCTTTCGTGTTGCACGACTTCGACCGGACGGGTCGTCACTTCAGGTCCACCCAGCTGCGGCTCGCTTGACCCACCACGCATGTGTCGGGTTGGCGCGAGTCGGCAACTCCCCTATTTTGACGGCACGCAGACTTGATCGAGGAGGACGCGCATGGACCAGGACGCCAAGAAAACAGCGCTGCGCATGATCCCGTATGGGATCTATGTGCTGACCGCCGATGACGGCAAGGGCAATGTCGCGGCAGCGACGGTCAATTGGGTCACGCAAACCGCCTTCGCCCCGCCGCTGTTGGTGGTCGGCGTCAAGACCGATTCCGGGGCCTACCAGATCGTCAAGAACACCAAGAGCTTTGCCCTGAACATGCTCGCCAAGGATCAGAAGGGCGCCGCCTTTGCCTTCTTCAAGCCGACCAAGCTGGAAGACGGCAAATTGAGCGGCCAGGCCATTCACACGGGCACGACCGGGGCACCGATCCTCGATGCCGCCCCCGCGGCGGTCGAATGCCGGGTGACCAGCATCGTCGAGCAGGGCGACCATCATATCGTCGTCGGCGAGGTCGTCGAGGCCCACTTGCCCAAGCCAATCGTCGGACGCCCGGACGCCGCGATCCTCGAAATGAAGGACCTCGGCGACAACGTCTTCTACGGCGGCTGAGGTTCGTAATCGCCTGGGCCAGATCGTGGGCACCTAATTCGATGCCTCGCCAGGCGTGAACCTGTACCGCGGGTTCCTCCTGGATGACGGCGTCTTCACCACGATCGATCCCCCGAGGCGACCCGCGGCACGGTGATCCTCGACATCAGCGACAGCGGCCGACTGGCCGGTGGGTACGACCTCACCCGCCAGGGCTATCTCCAGGTCCAGCGCGGGAAGTTCATCACCATCGATCACCCGGGGGGTTCCCTGTCGGGGCGAGAACGGCGGTGTCAACAATCTCGGACATATCGTGGGTATGTATCGCGATACCGGGGAATCTTCAGAGGGTTCCTGCTGGATGAGCGGGGCTTCACCACCATCGACGTCCCAGCGGCTCTGACGTCAGTGGCCCACAAGATCAATGATCACGGGCAAGTGGTCGGCGGCTACAGCACGCGCTCGACGAGAGCGTCACCCCGGGCCACGGCTATGTCTGGGACGACGGCGTCGTGACTCCCATCGATGTGCCCGGCGCCCTCCACACGCAGGCCGTCGACATCGACAACCATGGTCGGATCGCCGGCGAGTACCAGGATGCTGCCGGGATCTTCCACGGCTTCGCGCGCGACCTGAGCGGCACCTTCACGACGGTCGATGTGCCCGGCGCCAGCGCCACGTCGATCACGGCCGTCAACGACCGCGGCCTGATGACGGGCGCCTACCTCGATGCCGCCGGCACCTTCCACGCCTTCCTGCTGCACCAGGGTGTCTCCACAACCATCGACATCCCGAACGCCACGGTGACCTTGCCCTTTGGCGTCAACAATGCCAGCCAGATCGTCGGCTTCTACTTCGATGGCGGGCGAGGCCGCGGCTTCATACTGAGGGACGGCACGTTCGCGGACACCCCCGCGGGCACGTTCGCCACCTGGGGTTCCGTCGACATCGATGATCGCGGCCGGATCCTCGGCTTCTATGAGTGAGTGGGAGCGACAAGGGGCAAGTCGTCGGTCTCTACAGCGATGACATCCGCCACCACGGGTTTGTGTTCAGCAACGGCGAGTTCACTAGATTTACCGCACCCGGCGCGTTCCTCGAAGCGGGGCCGTTCGACATCGACGACGGCGGGCGCATCGTCGGCTTCTATTTCTAGTAGAGTTGGACCTCACCCGACGGGCCGCGCGTGAGCCTCGGATGGCGGGCGGCTCGTCAGCATCGCGCGCCGGGTTGCGCGCGCCGCCATCCAACCCGCTCGTGAGCGCGAGTCCTTTTCCGATGCCGGCATTCCGCAGGGGCCAGCAGCGAGCTCGCACCCGCACGCCTCATCGAGCGCGAAGTCGCGAAACGCGGCGATCAGCTGATCTTGCGCAGCTCCCGCGTCGCGCCAAGCCAGCGCAAATACGTTCGACGCCTTCGCCACCACGCGCTTTGCGAAAGGACGCAAGAGCCTGCCGGCAGCGAGTTCGGCATCCACCATCGGTGAGCGGCCGAGTGCCAGGCCAAGTCCATCCACCGCTGCCGACAAGGCGACGCCGAAATGGCTGAACCGCAGTCGCCGACTTCCCGCTGTCCGCTCCAGGCCGAACCGATCGAGCCAAGCCGACCAACCGAATTCGATGTCCTCGGCCTCGGCGGCGTCGCATTCGATCAGCGGGAATTGCACAAGATCGGCGAGGTTGCGCGGCGCTGACGCGCCATTGAGCAGCGATGGCGAGCAAACCGGAAAGACGATTTCGCGCAGCAGCGGCATCTCGGCCGGATTGCGCGCCGCCAACCTGGCCGGGCGCTTTACCACAGCCAGATCGATCCCATCCCGCCGCAGATCGGGTTCACGTCCGTCAATCGTCGCGATGCGAACCTCGATATCGGGGTGCAGCGCGGCGAACCGGCCGAGGCGCGGCACGAGCCACCAGATCGCGAACGCAGCGGGCGCCGCAACGGTGAGGACACCGACACGACGCTGGTTTCGGATGCGCTCGCTGGCCAGCAGGATGCTGTCCAATCCAGCGCGCGCACCTTCGAGGAAGCCGCGACCGTCGGCGGTTAATTCGATACCGCGATGTCGCCGTTGAAACAGGCGCGCCCCGAGATGGTCTTCGAGCGCGCGGATCTGGTGGCTGACGGCGCTTTGGGTCAGGGCGAGCTCGTCTGCCGCTTTGGTGAACGACAGGTTCCGCGCTACGGCCTCGAAGGTTCTTAGAGTCGGAAGCGGCGGCAGCGGGCGATAGGGGCTCGGCATAGGTTCCTCGCATGAGCTGAATTCATGCCATAGTGATTATTGACCATTAGCACGCCCTTTCGCGGCCACCTAGCATTCCTGGCAGTCATCTATGGGAGTGCGGGCGTGCTTGCCGGTGGAACCAAGAGGGACATATCGAGATCTGCCGCCGCTACTCCCGACAGCAGCGCGGCCGCCAGTTGGCTGGCGCTATTCTCTGGAGGGAATATCGCCGTCTCCGTCATGCTGACAGGCGGCGTCGCGATCCATGCGCTGTCGCTGAGGGTCGTCTCGACAGTGCTGCCGTCGGCGGTGGCGGAAATCGGCGGCCTGCCCTTTTTTGCTTGGACGACGACCGTCGCCATTGCCAGCGCCATCTGGGGCGCGGCGTTCGCGGCAAGGTTAGTGCAATCACGCGGTCTGCGGAGCGCCTATCGTCTCAGCCTGCTGCTATTCGCGGTGGGCAGCATCGGGTGCGCGGCAGCGCCGGACATGGCCGTGTTCCTCACGGGACGGCTATTCCAAGGACTGGGCGGGGGGTTGCTGGTCGCGCTCGCCTACACGACGATCCGGCGGGTCTTTCCGGAGAGCCTGCGGACTCGTGCCATCGTGCTCGTGTCCGGCGTTTGGGGTGTTGCCGCCCTGTCCGGGCCGCTGCTCGGCGGCATTCTCGCCGAGTGGGGCCTCTGGCGCTGGGCCTTTTGGATCGACGTCCCGATCGCGGTCGCGGTGGGAATGTTGGGCGAATACGCGCTGCGGAAATCGACCGAGCCGGATTCAGGCGGGATAAAGCACGCCGGAACGGCCTTTGGTCGGCTGGCCCTTCTCGGCGCCGCGGTGCTTGCGGTCGCGATCGGCGGCGTGCCGGGGGATGCAGTGTCGAGTGGGATTGGGCTGATCACCGGCACGGCGCTGCTGGCGGCTTTGCTGCGAATGGAACAAGCATCCGGCAGCATTATCGCTTCGTTCCGCCTA
>JBJMQW010000290.1:0-9732 GCA_045802495.1 Allostellaceae bacterium
CTTCGCCAACCGGATCTTCGCCGTCGCCAGCGTCATCAGCTTTTTGATGTCGATGGTCATGATTCGCGATGATCATCGTGGTGCCGCTCGATTTCGAGCTTGCCTCCGGTTTGGCGGCGAACGAGGCCGGGATACGACTGATCCCGATGACTGGCGGCACGGTGCTGGGTGCGTTTGTCGCCGGCCAACTCGTGAGCCGCACCGGGCACTACCGCATTTTTCCGATCCTCGGCGCCGCCGCGATGACGATCATCTGCGGCGTCGTCGCGATGACGGGGCTCGGCCGGTCATGGCCCCTCGACACGGTACTGACGGCAGGGCTCGGTATCTCCTTTGGCTTTCAGCTCCCGACCGTGATCGTCCCAGTGCAGAACGCGCTCGACCTGGCTGACACCGGGATCGGCTTATCCACGGTCATGTTTTTCCGGCTGATCGGCGGCGCCTTCGGGGTCGCGTTGCTGACGGCGCTGCTCGGCGGCGAGCTCAACTCTGCCGCGCTGGCGATCCCGGGCCACGATGTGTTGGGGTCCAATCCCGGTATCGCCCTTCTGCACCTCGACCAGCAGGACTCGATCAATCCGGCCATCCTCGCCAGCTTCCAGCATGCGATAGGCGCGGCGTTCTCGCACGTCTTCGCCTATGCGGCGATGATTTCGGCGTTGACCACGGCCGTGTCGTTCGGGTTACGGGAGATACCGCTTCGTGCCAGCTGACGGACCGCCGCCACCCCCACAACATTGGTCAGACGCTACTCGGCGCTCGACTCTGCTGTCGCCAACGCCTGATGCCCTCATTGAGGAAATCGAGATCCGCACTGTCGGTTTGCCAAGCTTTGGAGAATTCCGCGCTCTGGCTGCGCGGCCGGCGGTCCGGCGGCAAGTCGTCAAGGCGGATGTGCATCGGCAGCGGCACTCCCTCCCCGAAGGCGATCGCTTCCTGGGTGCGCATGCTCGGCAGCGCCGCCATCATGCCGCGCGCCGCCTCGGGCAATGCCGCCCCCAAAAACCGTTGATCAAGGTAATGTCCGAGGCGCAGCGCAAAGATCGTTCCGCATTGAGACAGCACCTGGGGGGACAACTCGGACGGCAGCTGGGTGATGAGGGCGAGCGAAATTCCGTATTTGCGTCCCTCGCGCGCGAGCCTTGTGATGGCCCGCCCGGTCGCGGCAAACCCGGCATCGGGAGAAGCGGGGATATAGCGATGCGCCTCCTCGCACACCAGGAGCACCGGCGGCGTCCGTTCGCGGTCTGCCCACAAGGCGAAATCGAAGGTCAGGCGGCAGGAGAGAGACACCACGACATCGGCGATCTCGGACGGAATGCCTGATATATCGATGATCGCCAAGGGCTTGCCGCGAACTGGGATGCGCAATAGGCGGCCGACAATAGTCGAGAGCGTGTCCCGGGTGACGAGCAAGTCCGAGAACATGAACGCAAAGCGCCGGTCGTGGCGCAAGGATTCGAGGCGTGTCCTCAAGCGGACATATGGGGCCGAGGTGTCCGGGTTGTCGAGCCTTCCCATCGCTTCGTCGAGCAGCCGCAGAAGGTCGGAAGCCTTATACGGCACCGGCGTATCGACGCTGACCGACGCCGGGCCGTGCCCATCCACCGCGAAACGGCGGCGTGCTCTTGTGATCGCTTCCTTCAAGATGATCGCCTGAGCCTCCTGTTCCTGCACCGTTCCTCCGCGGACCAGCACGCCCACGGCCTCTTCGAAATCGAGTAGCCAAAACGGGAGATGGAGGTTGTCGACATTGACGGTTTCGGCGAGTTCCCCGAACGCCGCCCCATACTCGTTATGCGGGTCCAGCAATACGATGTGCGCGTTAGGGTGTTGTCCAAGAATGGCGGAAAGGATCAGGGTGACAGCGCAAGATTTTCCGGAGCCCGTCGCGCCGAGCACCGCGAAATTCTTCGCGAGCAACTCGTTAACCAATACAAAGGCCGGCCGCCGCGTATCATGGTAGAGAGAGCCGATACTGACATTGGTGGCTGACGGGCGCGCATAAACTGCCGTCAAGTCGGTTTCGGTAGCCGCCCGAACGGCGGCGCCGGCTATCGGGTATTGGGACACGCCGCGGCTGAATTGCGCCTGGCCGTCGGACGCAATAGCGATCTCTCCCAGCAAATCGACGACGATAGCGTTGTAAGCGGAAGGGCCGCCATTTTCGAGCTGGATGGCAGCGACGGTGCCAACCACATCGCAGACCGCGCCTCTCACCTTGACCATCGCGCCGATGCGGACTGCGTCCTCCGCGGGTTCAGCGGTTTCGAGCCTTGCCGTCGTTTGCGAGCCGGCCACGGCAATCACACGTCCAAGCCTGTCCATTCCTGCAACCCTGTCCGATAAAGGCCATCCTCCCGCCCATCTCCGCCGGCCAACTCCCGTCAGCCGGGATCGGCAAGACACCGCTGCTCAGTCGTCAAAAACCTCCAGATCTCCGTCCAGGTCGGCGGTCTTGCCCCACAAGGAAAGCGTCCGCCTGTCGATCGCGACGGTCTTGATCAGCGCAAAGACCTCGCGCCCGGGCGTCAGTCCGAGTATCTCGCGTGAACGCCGGGTGACCCTCGCCAACAGGCGCTCACCTCCGACGCGGAGCTGCACTTCGACGGCGCCCTCCTCAACTGGGACAAGCTTTTCGATCTGGCCGGTCAGCACATTCAATGCGCTGATCCCGGTGGGTTGAGAAACGGCGAGGATCACATCGCGTGCGCGAATTCGCACCCGCATCGCAGCCCCGACCGGCGCCTCTAGTCGGGGCACCACCAACTTGCCGAAGCTTCCCGTGAGCTCGGTCAAGCCCCATCGTCGATCGTGCGCCGCGACGCTCGCGGCGAGAACGGCGCCAGCCTCGAACCGGCCAGTCATGGGATAGAGCTCGGCACTGCTCATCACTTCTTTCACCGGCCCGATGGCGTGCACCCGCCCGTCCGAAACAAGGACGATCGTCGTCGCGAGGCGAGTTACCTCGGCGACGGAGTGGCTGACATAGACGATAGGCACCCCAGCTTCGTCGCGCAGTCTCTCAAGATAGGGGAGGATCTCGTCCTTGCGCCCTGCATCAAGCGAGGCCAATGGCTCGTCCATCAACAGAACTCGGGGGCTTGCGAGCAACGCTCGGCCAATCGCGACGCGTTGCTTCTCGCCACCTGACAGCCGACCAGGCCGGCGGTCGAGCAAGGGGCCTAGGCCCAGGAGCTCCACAACATCATTGAGACGAACCGCGCGTCGATTGCGGGGGGAAGCAAACCAGTGGCCAAAGGTCAGGTTGTGGCGAACGGTAAGATGCGGAAACAGACGACCTTCCTGAAATACGTAACCAATTCGACGCCGATGCGTGGGGATGAAAATGCTGCGATCAGTATCGGTGAGCACCGACCCGTCGATGACGACGCGTCCGCGCTCCGGGCGGACCAGACCGGCAATTGAATTAATAATCGAAGTCTTACCCGCTCCCGAGCGGCCGAAGAGGGCTGTAAGCCCGCGCCCACTGCGGAAATGGGCGTCGAGTTCGAAGGCGCCGAGCCGATGCTCGATATCGACTTCGAGCATTGCGTCAAACTGAGGAAAGGCTGCTGTGCCGAGCCTGGCTCTCGGAGGCCACCAGCACCATCATCGACAAAGCGACCGGCGCGAGCGTCAGGCACAATGCGGCGAGACCGCCGCCCGAAGCATGCATCGGCGTATGGACGGCCACGAGCGGGTTCGGCTCTCGCCGGGTCTTACACACGAAAGTATCGTCGCACCGAATTCGCCGGGGGCTCCGAGAGCCGGAACCATTCCGGCGACATATCTGGCCGAATAAATGGGGTGGTAATCGCCAAAAATACATTAACCCCTGTTGCACCAAGCAGCTCCGCAGCGGCTGGGCGACGCTTGGTCCACTCAATGGCAAAGACCATGCCGAAAGAATGGCCACAAGCGGCGGTCGATGATACGGTGCGCCGTCCTGCTGTTGAGAAAGGCGGCACCAATGAAGGTTAGGATCGAATACTGCGTACCCTGAAACTACGAACCGAGGGCCCTCCGTGCGAAGGCCAGACTAATGGAACGCGGCGCAGAAGAGGTCGAGCTTGTCAAAGGCGTTGCCGGTGTGTTCGAGATCACCGTCGACGGGAAACTTGCCTTTTCGAAGAAGCAGCTTGGCCGCTTTCCGGAAGATGCCGAGATTGATGCCTTGGCGGGTGGATAGCCAGGTCGGACCATACTACCCCCGCATGTGGATGACGGCGCGGCGGTCAGAAAAAACGCGCCGCCATCCCAAAAGCTTATCAAGGCAATGGGCTGCGCCCTGTCGCGGTGCCACTAGCGTCCACTCGACCCCGTATTCCTGGAGCAGGGCGGTGAGCTTCTCGCAGTCCCCGGCTTCGGCAGCAAGATAACGGCTCAGGAAATCGTTGCCGTACAGCTCGGCCCGACCGTCAATGAAGGTCGGGATACCACTGAAGATCAAATAGCCGCCAAACCCTTCGCTGTTGAAGACCGGGCCGACGAGCCTCGTGGCTCGGGCGGCGAATAGCGCAGCCGCGGGCGTCACGGCATCTTCCGTACGCTCGATCGGTCGAAATATTATTGGAATGCTGATCACCACCGCTACGACCGCCGCCAGCGCCAACGCCGGCGGGCGAGCCGGCGTGGCGAGCCGGTTGAACCCGTGACCAAGTGCAGACGGGGGCGCCCCGATCCTGGCGGCGATTTGCGGTCCTAGCGAGGCCGCCACCGCAAGCGGCCCCACCAAGCCGAGAAGCTCGGCATGCCGGATGTGCGCCAGGGCCAGATGAGATAGCCCGACCAGCAAGAGCACTCGTGAGAGCGGTAACTTGATCCCGGTTGTGAACCCCAGGGCCATCATCCCCAGCAGCCAAATCTCGAGCGGCTCAAATCTCTGAAAATTTGGGCTCATCCACTCGCCGAAAGAGGCTTGGAGCGCCGGCATCGTCACCAATCGAAAAGGCTCGACAAAGCCGGCCCAGCCATTCGGCGTCGCCATCGAGGCGGCAATGGCGAGCAAGCCGAAGAAACCCCACCGGCGAATTTCGCGCCCGCAGCATCTGGTCGAGAAGACGGTCTCCGCCCCGAGAAACAGAAGCAATGCCAGCCCGAACATGAAGCTGCCATGGAGATTGGCCCACAGCGCTATAATGGCCAGCAGCCAGAGCGGCGGCGCAGATCCGGAATCGCGCGCTGCAAACAGTTGGCCGGACCAGAGGACCAGCAAGGGGAGCGCGAGAATGTGCGGTCTGACCAGCAGATGGGCGAGCGTCAACGCGCCGCCGAGCATTACCGCGATCAACGCCGAGAACGGTTCGAACCAGCGCAGCAGAAATCGGGTCAGCAGCGCCATGCTGGCAGCAAAACAAGCAGCCGCGAGCCACACGACCCCACTCCATCCGGCAGCATCGTACGCTACCGCGAGAATGACCTCGGCCAGCCACTCGTGCGGCACCCAGACCGCCCCGGCAAGCGAGTAGGAGAACGGATCTTGCGTCGGCAGGGCCTGGTGCGCGAGCATCCAGCGGCCGGCTGCGATGTGAAGATAAGTATCGGGGTCGTTGAGCAGCGCCGCCGGTTGCGCCAGTGCCCTAGCAAGCGAAGCGATTGCGACGATCAGGGGCCAGGACGGGACCATGCCGACCGGCAGCCGCCTTGCCGCGCCGAGGCCCTCGTTTCGAGCCGCTCTATCGCACCAGCTACCGGTCCGGAAGGAGAAATCCATAACGCAGCGGGATCTTGGGGAAACCCGAGAGACGAATTTGCAGAGAAATGCTTAACCGACCAAAAATGTGTGGGCGGCAATCTCGCGGGCGGGAAGGGTTACGTCAGCTGGCGCGCTTCGAGATCGTCGAGCATCGCAAAGATGCGATCGATGTGGGAATCTTTGTCATAGAGGGAGTAGAGATTCCCTGCGAGGCGGACTGGGTCGCCCGAATAGTATCGTTCGTAAAGCTGCTGGCGGCCGGAAAAGGAAGAGACAGCAGCGTCGAAGGCGAGCCTGAACAGCTTGATCCGCGTCGCGGCGTCGGCGTTCGCCGCCTGAAAGTAGGTCGTCACGTCGGAAGCGGCCGGACCCTGGAGCTCGGCATAGGAGGGCACGGCGACGAGACCGCCGGCGCCGAGCAGCTGAATGATCTCGCACATGCGCACGAACATCTTGGGAAACATCATGCGGACAGTCCATAGCGGCATCGCCGCCGGGGTCATAACGCCCGAAGGTCCCGGAGCGGCATCGGCCTCGCTCGCCCGCAGGCACGCGCGGCAGAACTCGGTGTATTGGATCAGCTCGGACAGCATGCCCTGGACATGCAGATGCTGGTCGATATTGGTCGATTTGGCGATCGCGAAGGCAAGCCCCATCATGAACTCGGCCTTGGCGAGGTCCTTGGTCGAGAACTGATGCATGATCTGCGGCATGATGCCGGTGCGGTTGTAGAGCCCGTTGCACAGCTCGGCGTCGCGGTGGATGAAGACGCGCTCCCACGGCACCAGCACATCGTCAAAAATCACCATCGCGTCGGTCTCGTCGAACCGCGAGGAGAGCGGATAGTCCATTACCGAAGCGGCATTCTGGTGGATCACGGAGGGCCGGCAGACAAAACGCAAGCCCGGCGCGCTGACCGGCACGCTAAAGCCAAAGGCGTAGGGCGCCGCCTCCTGGCTCGGAGCGATATAGGTCGAGGGAAGCGCCAGAAGGTCGTGCGCATAAGCGCATAACGTCGACACCATGCGGGCGCCGCGGATGACGATCCCGGCATCGGTGTCCTTGACGATCTTTGCCGCGAGGTCCTTGTCCTGTTTCTCGACCGGACGAGAGCGGTCGACTTGCGGGTTGACCAGGGTGTGGGTCAGGCAGATGTCGTTCTCTCGAACATGCGCGTGATAGGTACGGACGTTGCCGGAGAAACGCCGATCTCGATGGCCGAATTCATCGGCGGCCGAGGCGAACCCGGTAAAAAAGATGTTCATGAAGTCCGGGCTGCGGCCGAACATTCCGCAGGTCGCGTCCATCCAGATCTTCACCATCTCACGCCGGCGGATCAGATCATCAACCGAGCGCGGCTCGATGAACGACAGCCCGACGCGTTGGCCGCTGGTTGGCGATAGGAAAGTCATCCGCTCGACGAGAGCCGGGTCGTGCTGCATGTCGTAGAGCTCGGCCAAGCTCCGCGCCGCGGCGGCAAAGCGCGGATCCGTCGTTATATCCTCCACTTGCTCGCCATCGATGAACAGCTGGCGGCCGTCCCGTAGCGATTCCAGCAACTCCTTGCCGGTGCGGATGCCCATTCCGGGGGGTTCCTCTGCGGCGATGCGACTAGCCGTCGGCGTCGAGTTCGGGGTAATGCCGAAAGATGCCGTGCTGGTTGAACGGAATCCGGCGGTCCGAGGCAAGATAGGCGGCAATGCGGGGGCGCGCTGCGACCATGTCATGCACGGCGACGACCCTCCGGTGCTTTGGCTCCATCCGGGTCATGGCACGGGGAAAGGCGTAGCGCAGACCGGCAACGATCTGGAACAGCGACAGATCGGGGTAGGTCAGGCTCGCGCCGACTAGATGCCGATCACCGGCCGCGTTCCGCTCCAGCACCCGCTCGAAATAGCCGAGATATTTCGGCGCCCGTGACTTCCGAAAATCCGCAGTGCGAGCGCGCGCTTCGCGGCGTTGGTCTTCGTAGTAGAGGCCGCTCGCGATCGGATGATGCGTGTCGTGGATTTCATCGACGAAATCGGCGATCGTCAGCTGCAGTTGGTGGGCCCAGAGCCGGCCGGCCTCGTCGGCGGGCGCCAAGCCGTGCCGGCCGCCCAGATAGAGCAGAATGTTGGCGGTCTGGCCAATGACGAGTTCGCCTGCGCGCAGAAACGGGGGTGCAAAGGGCAGATGCCCCCCTTCGCCAAGCAGTCGGTGCATGGCGCTGTCTCCGCCCGCTTCCCTCGCAACATCGACATAATCGGCGCCGGCTTCTTCGAGCGCGAGGCGGACAAATTCGCCGCGGCCCTGAATGCCGGCCCAGTAATAGAGTTCATACCGCATGCCTCCCACTCCTCTCTTGATGGGCGGTTTGCCCTCACCCGGCTCGTTGCCGACCCCCTCCGTATGAGGATGTAATCAAATTAAGGGAGGCGCGGCACGCCAATTCGCCCGTCGTTCCCGCGAAAGCGGGAACCCAGGGATTTCAGTCACTGGCCCCTGTCATGGCAGGGGCAGGCTCTGGGCCCCCGCTTTCGCGGGGGTGACGACCGCGAGTGGGCGCGCAATTTGAATTACACCCTCGTATGCGGGAAAGAGCATGCCGCGCGCTCGCGGCAGTGGGTGAGGGCTGGGCGATGTCCTCAGCCCTGACGTCGGTACGGGCGGCAGACGAGGCGTAAGCGGTTGCTGATCCGCGGCCGGATGTGCTGCGGCATCGGGGTCGACTCGCTGGCTCGCTTCCAGTCCGGGCCGGCAACTACTTCCGGGGAGGCGAGATGATAGAGAGCAACGTATTTAGGGCCGCTCGTGCTATCCGCCCGGAAGCGCCGCGCGCTCAGCACCCCCGGCACGCGGCCAAGCGCGGGCACATGCTCGGTGTCATACCACGCGTTGAAGGCGGTCTCGTCGTCCGGCGCCGGCGTCATCCCGACCAGCAACAGCCCGCGGGCATTTTCGGGCGCGACCTGGTCGCCCGGCAAAATCTGGTCGCCTTCGAAGCGCAGCAGCCGCTGGCACCGTGCGGTTATCCGCTTCGACCACGGCGACAAATTCTCGCCGCCGATCGCGCGATATCCCTCGCCCTTCAACACCCCGAGATTGTCGAGATCATAAGTCGCAACAGACTGCTTGGCGTTCTCGGCATTTATCCAGCGCTGACAATGCAGGAACCCGGAGACGCGCTGCCGCTCGGGGAGGTGCTCCAAATCGTACCAATCGTTGAACTCGTCTTCCGCGACGCTCGAGAAGTCGAGCGCCGCAATCAATTGACCCTTTGCCATCGCGTACTCCTCCTTTGGTGTGTCAGCCCGCGGCGCGGGCGATTGCAGCGGCGATGAGGGCCGCCGCTTCATCAGCATTCACCCATCCGCCTACCTCGACCCATTTGCCCCTTCGAGCTCCTTATAGCGGCGGAAGAAATGGGCAATCTTGTCGCACAAGACCGGCGGCAGGTCCTGATAGGATTTGACCCCGGTATAGAACGGATGCAGCTCGTCGACCGGTACCGCAAGGATCTTTTCGTCGGGCCCGTATTCGTCCCTCATCATCAAGGCGCCGACCGGCCGGCAGCGGACCACCGCGCCCGGTACGACCGCGGCCGGTCCGACAATCATCGATCGGGTCGCCGTCCTCGGCCAATGTCTGCGGCACAAAGCCGTAATTGCCGGGATAGAACATCGCCGTGTGGAGAAAGCGGTCGACGAAGAGGGCTCCCGAGGCCTCGTCGAGCTCGTATTTGACCGGAACCCCTCCCTGCGGGACCTCGACGACGACATTGACGTCATATGGGGGCGCCCGCCCGACAGGGATCTTGGCAAGGTCCACGAAGCTGACCGGCGCTAAGGGGCCATGCCCTTCTCGGCTAATTCGCGCCGCGCGGTTTCGTTCTTGTCGAGATCGAACCCCATCGCGCGGAGCACATGCGGCGCCTTGGTGAACTGAATGTTGCCGTACTCCACCACCTCGACGCGATTGCCCCAGGGGTCCAGAAAATCGAGGAAGGGTCCGGGCAGGAGCTCCCCGCCGGCCGCCTCGACCCGTGCGCGTAC
>JBJMQW010000291.1:0-3081 GCA_045802495.1 Allostellaceae bacterium
GAATGCTGGCGCGACCTGCACACCGTCGGCCAGACGGTCACCCTCGCCTCCGAATTTATTTCGATCGGCATCGAAGCGTTTCGGCCGCAGCTGCGCCGATCCCGGGCTATAGTGGTGACATGATTACAGGCCCTCTTATTGCCGAGATTGCGGCGCTGGTCGGGGAACCTGCAAGGGCCACGATGCTCTCGGCGCTTCTCGACGGCCGCGCTCTGACCGCCACCGAGCTTGCCTTTGCAGCGCGCGTCACCCCGCAAACCGCCAGCACGCATCTTGCCAAGCTGAGCCAGGCGGGCTTGCTGTCGACAATCAGGGATGGCCGACATCGGTACTTCCGGATTGCATCACCGAAAGTGGTGGACATGCTCGACGGCATCGTGGCCGTTGCCGTCGAAAACAGACCGCGCTACCGCCCCCTGTCGCGTCAAGCACGCGAGCTCAGCGCGGCCAGAATTTGCTACGACCACCTTGCCGGTCGCCTCAGCGTTGATCTCGCCGATTTTTTCACCGCGCATGAATATCTTGTACCCGGCGACGAAGGGGCCGAAATCACCGAGGCGGGCACCCGTTTTCTCGCCGAGTTCGGGATCGATCTGTCTGCACTGAGTTCAACCCGCCGCCGTTTCTGCCGATTGTGCCTCGACTGGACCGAACGACGCCCGCACATCGCTGGCGCAGTAGGAGCAGCGCTCACCAGGCGCTGCTTCGATCTCGGTTGGACCGAGAGGATGAAGCACGGCCGCGCCGTGACCGTCACCACATCGGGAAAGCGCGGATTCCTGGAAACCTTCGGCATCAGCGTTTCCAGTGGAAATGAGAGCCGCATGAGCCCCGGGATGACAAGACCGGGACAGTAGGGCGCAAAGCGGCGAGCCCGCCGTAAACAGCGCCTTTTGCAAACCGTCCGATTTTCCCACCGCGCCAATGGCGGCGGCATTCGGGGATTCTATCAATGCAGGCAGCGATCTCGACTTATCTCAAAGGAGCCGTGTGCGGCTTCGCCGCCGTATCGATCTGGTCCGGTTGGAGCGTGGTCACGCGGCTGGCGGTGACGACGGATCTGAATGCATTGGATATCGTGGCGCTGCGTTTCGGCGTGGCGGGCGTCATCCTGTCGCCGGTTATTCTGCGGCGGGGCCTTGCCCTCGAGCGGCTCGGATCGTTCGGACTAGCAGGGATTATCGCCGGGCTGGGTGCGCCTTACGCATTGGTCGCCGCAGAAGGGTTGCGCTACGCCCCGGCCTATGACGCGGGTGCCCTCAACCCGGCTGTCATGCCGCTCTTCGTTTCTCTGATTGCCGCCGTTGCTCTGGGAGAGAGGCGTTCGACCGTCGGAAAATGCGGCCTGTCGCTGATACTGGTCGGCGCGCTCGTCATCATCGGCTGGCACGCCGAAGGCTGGGGCAAAAGCTGGGATGGCTGGCGCGTGTTCGGCGATGCGCTTTTTCTGTCCGCGGCATTCTTGACCGCGTGCGGCACAGTAATCATGCGGCAGGCCAAACTCGATCCACTTCACGCCGCAGCGCTCGTCTCCTGCGGATCGCTGGTGATCTATCTGCCGATCTACTTGGTGTTGCCGGGAACCCACTTGTCGCAGCTGCCGCTCGTTGAGCTTGCGGTGCAGGCGGTTTTTCAGGGTGTCCTTGTGACGGTCGTCGCCCTTGTTCTCTACGGCCGTGCCGTTGCCGCCCTTGGCGCTGCGGCCGGCGCGGCCTTTGGCGCGTTGGTGCCGGCGCTCACGGCATTGCTTGCAATACCACTTCTAGCGGAATGGCCAAGCGACGCAGATTGGGCGGCGATCGTCCTGATTTCCGCCGGTGTCTACCTGGCAAGCAACGGACCCCTGCCGGGCCGGAAGCAGCAAGAAGGGCCGTGCGCCGGAATCAACAGCCTATCCGCCGTAGCGACAGCACCTTCAACCCGTTGGGGCCATCGGACTTGCCCGATTGGCCGAGGACTGGAGAAATCCTGATCATGGCGGCACAAATTCAAACCCTGCCCCATGGTCTCAACACACCGTTTGCTAGTCTGCGAAATCCCAATTTTCGGCTCTATCTCGCAGCGCAGATCGGGTCCAATATCGGCGCCTGGATTCAGATCACCGCCGAAAATTGGCTGGTCTTGCAGTTGACCGATTCCGGCTTGTCGCTCGGCATTACAAACGCGCTTCAATTTGGGCCACTTGTGTTTTTCGGCCTTTATGGCGGTGTCGTCGCCGACCGGTACGACCGCCGTCGTTTGCTGATTGTAACGCAGAGCGCCCTGGCGCTGCTGGCTGCCGCAATCGGGTTGTTGGTCGCCACTCACCTGATCCAGTTATGGATGATCTGGCTTGCCGCGCTGTTGCTCGGCCTGATCATAGCCGTCGACAAGCCGGCGCTGCTCACCTTCGTCAAGGACCTAGTCGGCGAGGCTGATTTGGCCAACGCGGTGGCCTTGAACAATGCCGTGATTTCGTCCGGCCGGATGATCGGCCCGGCGGTCAGCGGGTTCCTGATCGCGTCCTTTGGTATGGCTCCGAGTTTTTTCGTCAATGCCGTCAGTTTCGGGCTGGTCGTCCTCGTTTTGATGATACTCGACGTCGCCCGTCTTCATGTGACGAGACCGGTGGAACGCAAGCCGGGCCAGGTGCGCGAAGGTTTGTCTTACATTCGGCAAGACCGTGTTCTGACGCTGACCGTGATCGCCATGTCGGTGGTCTTCGTAGCGGCCTATAACTTTCAGGTTTTGGTGCCGCTCTTAACATCCCGCATGTTGGGCGGGTCGAGCGAGCTCTATGGCATGGTAATGTCGTCCTTGGGTTTGGGCGCCGTCGCAGGTTCCTTGCTGATTGCGTCATGGGTGAAACCGAGAGTGATAATGGTCGCGCTATGGTGCGGGCTGCTCAGCATCATTCATATTTGGCTGGCTTTGCCCTTTGGGGTTCATTTCGTACTCGCCGGGGTGTTTTTGCTAGGCGTGTCCAGTGGTTTTTTCAACGTTACGGTCGCCAGCACCCTACAGCTCAGAGCTCGCGACGATGTGCGCGGACGCGTGATGGTCATGTACAGTATTGGGATCCTCGGCAGTGGCCTTATCGGC
>JBJMQW010000292.1:0-3315 GCA_045802495.1 Allostellaceae bacterium
CCCTTCCAGTTTCCCGGCTGGTGGCTCTATGCGGATGACGACACGCCGATTCTGCACGTGATCCATCAGAAGGATCTGCCGAAAGACCGCGGCGGTGTTCTCGACCACATGGCCTTCGCCGGGGGGGGGGGGCCCGGCACCGTCGCGACCCTGAAGCGTGAGGGCATCGAATACGAGCTTCGGCGCCTGCCCGGCGGCGGCATCTGGCAGCTGTTTTTCCACGATCCGTGCGGCGCCAAAGTCGAGTTCGACTTTGACAAGGACGAGAGGGCGCCGGCAGGCCACGTCGAGGCCTGACCCTCACCCGCCTCGCTCCGCTCGGCACCCTCTCCCGCAGTGCGGGAGAGGGATGCAAGACTTGCATCTCAAAGCCCCTCGCCCGCAGTGCGGGAGAGGGGGGAACCCATCGCGCTAGCGATGGGTGGGTGAGGGTAATGTCCGCTATCCCGCCGCTCGCGCACCGAGGGCGGCGAGCCGCCGCTGCGCGTCGAGCACCGTCGCACTCTGTTCTGCCGCGGGCTTCAGTCGGAAATCGAACTCGGCCGTGTAATAGGGCGCCGCGATGCCCCGCTGCGTTGCCTCGGGGCCGGCGGTCTCGTGGCGCACGAAGTCGCAGATCAGCGTATCCTTGACCGCGAAGACCGCGTCGCTGGCGAGATACTCGTCAGTGCGGTCGAAGATGTGAGTCGTGACCGGCTCGTAGCCATCGGCTGAAACGACAAAATGGATATGCGCCGGGCGCCACGGATGCCGGCCGGTCGCGCGCAGCATAGCCCCGACCGGGCCGTCGGAAGGGATCGGGTAGTTGACCGGCAGCACGGTGCGGATCAGGTACCGGCCTGCGTCGTCGGTGCGGAACCGGCCACGCATGTGCAGCTCGCCGCCCAGGCTCTCGTCCTGCGAGTCGTAGAGGCCGCTCGACTGCGTCTGCCACACATCGAGCAACGCGCCTGCGATCGGCTTGCCGTCGAGGTCGAGCACCCGGCCGCTGACGAGGGTTGGGGTTCCGGTCTTGTCGCGATGCGCGATATTGCCGCCGGCCGGCATTTCGGGCGCGCCGAGCCGATGGAATGGCCCGAACACGGTCGATTCTGTCGCTCCGTCCGGTTTCCGGTGGTTGATCAGGTCGACGACCATCGAGACACCGAGAGTGTCGGAGAACAGGATGAACTCCTGGCGTTTGTCGCTGCACATCCGGCCGGCTTCGGTCAGGATCTCGATGGCCCGAAACCATTCCGCCTCGGTCAGCTCGACCTCCTTGACGAAGGCGTGCAGGTGCCTGACGAGGCTGAGCATGATCTGCCGCAGCCGCGGGTCCGGGGTCTCGCCAAACCGCTGCAGCGCCTCGGCAGTGATGTCGTCTTCGGTTTTGTTGCGCTGTGTCGCCATCTCTCGCCTCCGCCATTCGTACTACCCGCTTGTCATGCGGTTTTGCGCGTAGCGATCATTCGCCGGCGGCGCCCTGCGGACAAGCGATCGCTGAACAACGCCAGCGCGACGGTCAATACCATGAATGCGACGCTGGCGCCGAACACCCAGCGCGGGGCGCCGCGATCCATAATCCAGCCGAACAGCATCGGCCCAACCGTGCCGCCGATGCTGAAGCCCATGGTGACGATGCCGAAGGCGCGGCCCATCGCGCCTGGCGGGGCGGCGGCGCGCACCAGCATGTCGCGAGACGGCATGATCATGCCGGAGAGAAAGCCCGCAAGGCCCATCGCCGCGATCAGCACCGGCGGTGCGAAGCCGATGGCGGCGATCAGCAGCATGATGACTGCGTTTGCCGCAAAGCCGGCGGCTGCGACGTCGCCGTGGCGGCGCGTCAGATCGGCCACAAACCCGCCGCCCAACACGCCGAAAGCGCTGGCCGTCAGAAACGCGGTAAGCGCCAGGTTTGCCGTCGAGAACGGCAGCGCATAGGCCTCCATCAGCGCGACGACCGAAAAATTGCTGATGCCGCTCGTCGACAGGCTGAGTAGAATAAAAAAGACCATCAGGCCGAGGATTGCCGGGCTGACGACCTTGCCGTTCTGCCGCTCGGCCGGCCCCGTACGAGCCGCGCGTTGCGACGGCCCCGCCTCGCCCTCGACTCCGGGCGCGAGCAGCAGCGGTACGGCGACGATAAACCCAACCAGGCCGGCGGCGACCAGCGCGCCCTTCATTCCAAGAAACGCGGCAAGCACCAGCATCGTCGCCGGCGCGATCGCGCCCCCGAACATGCCGGCGAAGGTGTGGACGGAAAAAGCGCGGCCAATACGGGGAGCCGCAATCCTAGCCGAGAGAATCGCGTAATCGGCCGGGTGATAGACGGCATTGGCAATGCCGATCAGCGCTGCCGCGACGAGCAGCCAAGCGTATGAATCGACGAGGCCAATCGAGGCGATCGCGGCACCGCCAAGGCACAGCGCCGCGATCAGCAACCTGCGCGAACCCATTCGGTCGGCGAGGTACCCCATCGGCACCTGCGCTGCGACCGACGCAAGGGCGCCGACCGTCAGCGCGAAGCCGAGCTCGACAAATCCGACGCCGAAATGCTCCCGCAGAAACGGGAACAGCGGCGGCAGCACGAGCATGTGGAAATGGGCAACGAAATGCGCCGCCGAAACCAGACCGATGGCCCGCAGCTCGCCGCCGCGTCGGAGCCGGCCGGCGGCGATCGCATCCGTTGTCATTCGGCTGGCCCTCCCGTGCGCAACTCCATCCTCCCTCAGCACTAACCCGCACCCGGTTGCGCGGGCAATCCTCACTTAGGCGCTGGTGATATGCGGCTATGCGGCGGCAGCCAGGTCGGATTTGAGCCGCTCGTACTCGGCCCGCACGAGCTCGGCGCCGTAGACGCGCTCGAGGCGGCGCACGGTGAAGTGACCGCGCGCAACATCTTGAAAGTGCTCGGTGAAAGCGAGATTGATCGCGGCCCCGCCCAGCGCGCCGACCACCGCCACGGCTTGTGCAGCCAGCTTTTGGGATACCACGACGCCAAAACGCGACGCGATCTTCGACATGAACTTGATGAAGAGCGGCGCTCCCTCACGGATCGCTCCCTTGTCGATCGCGAAACCGGCAACTTCGACAAGGCCGCGGGCAAGCATTGCTCGTATGGCAAAATAGTCCGCCTCGGTGCCGCTATCGTCAGCGATCGGACCGCCCAACGCGAACACCTCAAGGCAAGCGAGACCCGTCCGCGGGTCGGCGAGATCCTCCCCCTCCTTTCGCGCGATCGCGGCGATCGCCCGCAACATTATGGTGGTCGAAACCGGCAGTTCGACAGCCAGCGCGGAGAGGCCAAACGCCCCGCCGATTGCTCCCGAGGTGCAG
>JBJMQW010000293.1:0-11630 GCA_045802495.1 Allostellaceae bacterium
GTCTGGAAATGCCTTGTACGATATAATTCGGCGTTCACCCTCGGGAGGTAGATCATGAATTACGATAAGACAAATATACCGGCCGCATATGACGCTGGTCGTGGTTACAGCCCGAAGGTGCTTACCGGTTGGCTCGATGTTGTTTCTCGGTTGGTTCCCAAAGAGGCCGTGTCCGAGATTCTCGACATCGGTTGCGGAACGGGCCGTTATTCTGCAGCGTTGGCGGCCCATTTCGATGCGCGCGTAGTCGCCGTTGATCCATCAGAAAAGATGCTGGCGGAGGCCCGAAAAAAGGTATCGGAGCGGGTTCGCTATGAGCGAGCCTTCGCAGAGTCCCTGCCGCTGCCCGACGCGTCGGTAGATATGGTCTTCATGTCGATGGTGTTTCATCACTTTGACGATCCGGACCAAGCCGTCAGGGAATGTCGCCGCGTATTACGCCGAAGCGGCGCAGTTTGTTTGCGTGCAGCTACTATAGATCGGATCGGAACGTATCCATATGTCCCGTTCTTCCCGCGAAGCCGTGCTATTCTCAACGATGTATTGCAGTCTCAAGCAATAATCGAAACGGTCTTTGTGAATGCCGGATTTCATTTAGTCTGCCACCGACTAATTCGCAGCGAAGTGGCTAACGATCTTCATGCCTATGCGGAAAAGCTCGCGTTCCGTGCTGATTCGATCCTTGTCCAACTTTCTGATCAGGAGTTCCAGACAGGGTTAGTGGCTCTTCGTCAACATGCTGCGACTGCTCCACAAGAACCAGTAATTGAGCTTGTCGATTTTTTTGTCTTTGATAGCTGCTAGATTCCCGATCTTTCCTGTTAGAGTCCCGGCGTGATCTCCCCCAGCCGCCAGACAGCTCGGTCGGTTTAGGACGGATCGCCTCGTAGGCTAAAGCATTCCGAGCTCGAGACGCGCCTCTTCGCTCATTCGCTCGGGGCCCCAAGGGGGCGTCCATACCAGCTTGACGCGAACGTCGTCGACGCCGGGCACTCCGCGGATCGCCGTCTCGACTTCGCCAGGCATGCTAGCGGCAACCGGGCAGGCGGGTGTCGTCAGAGTCATCTCGACGTAAACAATGCCGCCCTTCTTGACGATGAGTTCGTAGATCAGCCCAAGCTCGACGAGGTCCATCGGGATTTCAGGGTCGCGGACGGTCTTCAGAGCTTCCAGCACCGGCCGCATCAGCGCCAGATCGTCTTCACCTCCCTCGGGGCGCTCTACGTCCTCACCGGCAGCTGGCGGGTCCGGCGAAAAGTCGAAGGGATCGCGATCCATGACTGTCACTCCGTCTTTACCGTGGCGCCTGCGCCTCGCTCCAGCGCAGCCTCGAGCGCATGCCAGGACAAGGTCGCGCACTTGACCCGGGCAGGGTAGGCCTTGACCCCTGTCAACGGTTCGAGTCGGTCCATCTCCTCGGCGAGCGGCTCCGATAAGGGCTCGGCGGTTTCGCCGCCGGTAACCCGGGCGTGGAATTGCGCAAAGAGGGCGCGGGCATCCCCGACCGTTTTGCCCTTCAGCACTTCGGTCATCAGCGACGCAGCCGCGGTCGAGATCGCGCAGCCGCGGCCCCGAAAGCTGACATCCGCAATACGGTCGCCATCGAGGGTCACGTAAACCGTCACCCGGTCGCCGCACAACGGATTGTGGCCCTGCGCAAAATGCGTCGGTTGCTCGATGACGCGGAAATTACGCGGATGCCGCCCGTGATCGAGGATGATGTCCTGATAAAGCTCGCGCAGATCCATCATCGCGAAAACATCTCCCGGCACGCCTCGACCGCCGCGGCGAGGTGGTCGACATCGTCTCTGTCGTTATAGACGCCAAGCGACATCCGCACCGTGCCGGCGATGCCGAGCTTGTCCATCAGCGGCTGCGCGCAATGGTTGCCGACCCTGACCGAGACCCCGTGCTGGTCGAGCACGGTGCCGACATCGTGCGGGTGCACACCGTCGAGGGTAAAGGACAGCACCGAGAGCCGTCGTTGACCACCATCGAGCAGGTTGAGGCCGGGGATGCGCGAGAGCCGGTCGATTGCATAGCCGGTGAGGTCTTCCTCGTGCTCGCGGATCGCGTCGCGGCCAAGCCTTTCGATGAAGTCGAATGCCAGCTTGAGCCCAACCGCGCCGGAGATGTCGGGCGTCCCGGCCTCGAAGCGGTGCGGCGGGTCCTGGAAGTCCGTGTGCTCGATGGTGACTTGCGTGATCATCCCGCCGCCGGTCTGCCATGGCGGCATCTTCTCCAACAGCTCGTAGCGGCCCCATAGCACGCCGATGCCCGAGGGGCCGTAGGCCTTGTGCCCGGAAAACGCATAGAAGTCGCAACCGATCGCCCGCACGTCCACCGGCATGCGCGGGATCGCCTGGCAGCCATCGACCAGGACCGTGGCGCCCTTCGCGTGCGCCAACTCGACAATCCGCTCGATCGGCAGGACCGCGCCGGTGACGTTCGATACGTGAGTGACTGCGACCATCCTGGTGCGCGGCGATAGCAGCGCCTCGAACGCAGCGAGGTCGAAACCACCGCTGGCGTCAGTCGGCGTGACGATCAGCCCGCCGCCGACTCGCTCGCACAGCATTTGCCACGGTACGAAATTCGAGTGATGTTCGAGGTCACTGACAATGATCTCGTCGCCGGGCGTCACAAAAGCGGGTCCCCAACTCTGTGCGACGAGGTTGATGCTCTCGGTGGCGCCGCGAGTGAAGACGATTTCGTTGACATTGCCGGCATTGAGGAACGCGCGAGTGGTTTCGCGCGCCTCCTCGAACGCATCGGTCGAACGCTGACTGAGGCTGTAGACACCGCGATGCACATTGGCGTAGTCACGGCGATAGAACTCGGCGACGCCGTCGATGACTACCGCCGGCTTTTGCGCGCTGGCGCCGGAGTCGAGGAACACCAGTCCAGGATTGTTCTGGTAGATCGGAAATTCGCAGCGCAGCGCCCGCGGGTCGAGCGTCAAGCGCGGCTTGGCCGTGGCAACATCATTCATCACGCACCCTCCAGCCGGGCGAGCCGCAGGCTCAGCCGGTGCAACAAGTGCTCGCGGATCACCGGATTGGCTACGCCTTCGAGCGCCTCGCGCAGAAACCCTTCGACCAACAACCGGCGCGCTTCCTCAATCGGGATGCCGCGAGCGCGCAGGTAGAACAGGGCCGCTTCGTCGAGATCGCCGACGGCTGCCCCGTGGCTGCATTTCACGTCGTCGGCAAAGATCTCTAGCTCGGGCTTCGTATCGATCGCCGCACGCGGACCCAGAACCAGATTGCGGCTCATTTGGTGCGCATCGACCTTCTGCGCTCCCGGGCGCACCGTGATGCGGCCCTGAAAGGCACCGTGGGCGCTGCCTGTGGCGACGCCCTTGAACATCTCCCGGGTTTCGCCCTCCGGTGCCGCGTGGTCGACCATCGTCAGGATGTTCGCCTGTTGACTGCCGGACAGTAGGAAGGCGCCGTCGAGTTCGCTCCGCGTTCTTTCGCCCTCGGTGCGCACCGTCACCTCGTGCCGTACCGTCCGGCCGCCCAACAACAGCAGAAAGCTGGACAGCCGGGCCGCCTCCCCGAGCGTCGCCACCGCCTCGCCAAGATGGATCGCTTCGGCACCCTCCTCGACGAGGACAACCCGGGCAAGCTCGGCATTGGCGGCCAGCCGCAGTTCGACGACGTCATTGCGCCAGTAATCGCCGATGCCGGTGAAGCTCTCGACAATAGAAGCTCGGCTGCCGGCACCGGCCACGACCATACTTCGCGTGTGCAGCGAGCGGCGGCTGTCTTCCAAAGCCAAATGGAGGATTTCGACCGGCCCCTCGACGGCAGTGCCGGGAGCAATATCCAGCACGAACCCGTCGGAGAAGAACGCCGCATTGAGTGAATCGAACGGCCTGTTGATGTCCGTCGGCGCCGCTTCGAGGCCGGAACGGACCAAGTTCGGCCGCTCCGCGATTGCCGCGGTCATAGACGCGAACCACACGCCCACAGGAAGCCGCTCGATCCGAGACAGCTCCGGTGCAAACCGACCGTCGACAAGCACGAGCCGAAAAGCCGGCTCGGCCAATCCGATCTCCGCAATCCGGGCGCGCGTCGCCGATGCGGCGGCCGCGGTCGTCGGCTCGGCCGGCAGCAGCGGCCTTTGCTCGAGAGCGCGCAAATCGAGATAACGCCAAGCCTCGCTTCGGCGAGACGGGAAACCGATCTCGGCGAAGCGGGCAAGGCCGCGATTGCGATATCTGACGAGCCAGTCGGGATCGCTCCCGCGCCGGTCGCGCCCGAACGCTTCGAGGTAAGGCCGCGCCTCGGCCTTGACCGGAAAATCGAGAATGGCGCTCATAGAATGCTTCCGAGGCGATCACGCCGCTGCTTCGGCGACGCCATAGCCGCGCCGCTCGAGTTCGAGCGCGAGGCTCTTGTCACCCGACTCGACGATGCGCCCGCCTTGCAGAACGTGCACCCGGTCCGGCTCGACATAATCGAGCAGGCGCTGATAATGGGTGATCATGACGATCGCGCGGTCGGGCGCGCGCTGCTGGTTGACCCCGCGCGCCACCATCTTCAGCGCGTCGATATCAAGACCGCTGTCGGTCTCGTCGAGGATGGCGAGGCGCGGTTCCAGCATCGCCATCTGAAAGACCTCGTTGCGCTTTTTCTCCCCGCCGGAAAATCCGACATTGACGGCCCGCTGCAACAAGTCCTCGCCAATGTCCAACAGCTTCAGCTTGGCGCGCACGATCCTCAGGAACTGCCCGGCGTCGAGCTCGGGCTCGCCGCGGTGACGGCGCTGCGCATTGATCGCAGTGCGCAGGAAATACATGTTGTTCACGCCCGGGATCTCGATCGGATACTGGAAGGCGAGAAATAGCCCTTCGCGCGCGCGTTCATCGGGTTCCATGGCGAGCAGGTCACGGCCGAGATAGGTCACGGTGCCCTGATCGACGGCATAGCCCTCGCGACCGGCCAGAACGGCGGCGAGCGTGCTCTTGCCCGAGCCGTTGGGACCCATGATCGCGTGCACCTCGCCGGCATTCACTGAGAGATCGATGCCGCGCAGTATCTCGCGACCATCGGAAAGCCGCCCATGCAGCTTCTTTATTTCGAGCATCAATACGATCCGAGAGATAAAAACCTGGCAGGTTGTCGTCGTCTCGGCGAAGGCCGGGACCTATCGCCGCCCCGGACACCGGCTTTCGTCAGTGTGACGAGCGGCGTGGGTGGCTGGCCGCTATAGGCAGTCATCCGACACTGCCTTCGAGGCTGACGGCCAGCAGCTTTTGCGCTTCGACCGCGAATTCCATCGGCAGCTCTTTGAGGACTTCCTTGCAGAAGCCGTTGACGATCAGCGACACCGCATCTTCGGCGCTCAGCCCGCGCTGGCGGCAATAGAACAGCTGGTCCTCGCTGATCTTCGAGGTCGTCGCCTCGTGCTCGACCCGGGCCGAGGGATTGCGGACCTCGATGTAAGGCACGGTGTGCGCGCCACAGCGGTCGCCGATCAAGAGCGAGTCGCATTGCGTGTGGTTGCGCGCCCCTTGCGCCCGCGGCTGCACGCGAACGAGACCGCGATAAGTATTCTGCCCCCGCCCGGCGGAAATCCCTTTCGAGACAATGGTCGACCGGGTGTCCTTGCCGATATGGATCATCTTGGTCCCGGTATCGGCCTGCTGCCGGTTGTTGGTAATAGCTACCGAATAGAACTCGCCGACCGAGTGGTCGCCTTCGAGCACGCAGCTCGGGTATTTCCATGTAATGGCCGACCCGGTCTCGACCTGGGTCCAGGAAATCTTGGAGCGCGCGCCGCGACAGGCACCACGCTTGGTCACGAAATTATAGATGCCGCCGCGACCCTCGGCGTCGCCCGGATACCAGTTCTGCACGGTCGAATACTTGATCTGCGCGTCCTCATGCGCGATCAGCTCGACGACTGCGGCATGCAGCTGGTTTTCATCGCGCTGCGGTGCGGTGCAGCCTTCGAGATAGCTGACATAGCTGCCCTTGTCTGCGATCAGCAATGTGCGCTCGAACTGCCCGGTGTTGGCAGCATTGATCCGGAAATAGGTGCTGAGCTCCATCGGGCAGCGCACGCCGGGCGGGATGTAGGCGAAGGACCCGTCGCTGAACACGGCAGCATTCAGCGCCGCGAAGAAATTGTCGTTCTGCGGCACGACGGTCCCGAGATAGCGGCGGACGAGCTCAGGATGCTCGCGGACCGCCTCGCCCATCGAGCAGAAGATGATACCGAGCTTGGAGAGCTCCACCTTGAAGGTGGTCGCCACGGATATGCTGTCGAACACCGCGTCGACGGCAACCCCTGCCAGCAGCTCTCGCTCCCGCAACGGAATGCCGAGCTTGTCATAGGTCCGCAATAGCTCTGGATCCACCTCTTCGAGCGATTTCGGGCCGGCATTCTGTCTGGGCGCGGAATAATAGGTAGCGCCCTGGTAATCGATCGGCGCGAGATGGAGCTTGGCCCAATCCGGCTGGGCCATCTTCAGCCACGCGCGAAACGCCGCAAGCCGCCATTCGAGCAGCCATTCCGGCTCCTCTTTTTTGGCCGAAATAAAGCGGATCGTATCTTCGGTCAGACCGGGGGGCGCCGTCTCGGCTTCGATATCGGTTACAAAGCCGTATTTGTAGCCCTCCTGCGAGAGCGAGCGGACGGTCTGAAGCGTTTCTGTCGAAGCAGTCATGCGGAAATTCGCGACTCGTCAGGTTGCGACAGGTTGGAAGGGATCGAGTTCCGCCGGACAAAGGCGGCGGGGGTCAGCATCGCGTCCAGCGATACCGCCGAAAGGGCTTCGCTGACCGCCCTATTGATCGCCGCCCAGTGTGGCCGGGTCGGGCAGTAAGTCGTGCGTGCGCACTCATCGACATGCACAGAGCACTGGGTAAGGCCAATGTCCCCGTCAATCGCGGCAACAACTTCGGCGACCGAGATCTCGGTAGCCAGCCGAGCAAGCCGGTAACCGCCGGCGGCGCCGCGCGCTGCCGTGACCAGCCCGGCATGAGCGAGGGCTTTGAGCACCTTGGCGACGGTCGCCTGAGGCAGCCTCGTTTCGGCCGCCACCGTGGCGGCCGTGACCTGCCGGTCGGGGTAGGCCGCGAGGTGGGTGGCGACGATAACGCCGTAATCTGCTAGCTTGCTGAGGATGATCATGGCTTGCGACAACCCATCGGCCTCAATTCGGACCGGATTAGTACTGTATAGATTGTCGTGGGAACCGCCGCGGTCAAGCGAAAACGTTAAAAGCCGTCGGCCGACCCGTCTGCCTCGAATGCTTGCTCTGCTCCTCCGCTAACACCACCTGATCCTGGTCCGTTCAGACAGGTCGCCCTGTTCGATGAAGATCCTCGTTGTCGAAGACGATCGCGAGACCGCCGCCTACTTGACCAAGGGCCTCAACGAAAGCGGCTACACGGTCGACTGCGCCAATGACGGCCGCAAGGGATTGTTTCTCGCCAGCTCAGGGGAGTACACGGCGATCGTTCTCGATCGCATGCTGCCGAGCATGGACGGGCTCGCGGTTTTAGGTGCCCTGCGCGCCGCCGAAATTCGTACTCCCGCGCTGATCCTCAGCGCGCTCGGGAGCGTGGACGACCGCGTCAAGGGATTGCGTGCCGGCGGCGACGATTATCTCGTCAAGCCGTTCGCGTTCAGCGAGTTGCTCGCGCGATTGGAGGCGCTGCTGCGCCGCGGTGCCGGACCGAGCGCGACAACGCGGTTGCGAGTAGCAGACCTCGAGCTCGATCTGCTGACCCGTACCGTCAAACGTCAAGGCAAGTCGATCGAGGTGCTGCCTCGCGAATTCCGGCTGTTGGAGTACCTGATGCGCAATGCCGGGCACGTGGTGACCCGCACGATGCTCCTCGAACACGTGTGGGATTACCATTTCGACCCGCAAACGAATGTTATTGATGTTCATATCAGCCGATTGCGCCAAAAGATCGATAAAAGCTTTGAGCAGCCGCTACTCCACACCGTCCGCGGCGCCGGTTATTGCCTGCGCGCCCCGGCGTAGGGGCCGCGGAACATCCATGACCGCCGAAAGGCTCAACACTTCCTTGCCGCGAGCATGGGCCACGCCTCAGATTTTCCGCAGCGCGATGCGGCTGTCGCGCACTCATGCCTTTCGCTTAGCCGCCCTCTATTTCCTGGTTTTTGCAGCCTCGGTGCTGGGTCTTCTGCTGTTCGTATACTGGACGACTGCAAATTTCGTCGAGCGCCAGACCGAAGCGACGCTTGACGCCGAAATTGTCGGACTTGCCGAGCAATACGCTCAACGGGGGTTAAGCGGCCTGATTCAGATCGTCGCGGCGCGCAGCGCCGGCGATCGCGGGGATGCCATGATCTATCTGGTCACGGACCCCGACGGACGGCCGCTTGCCGGCAACACCGCCGCATGGCCGCCGGGAGCGCCAACTCATTCGGCCGCACTATCCTTTGCGCTTGAGCGACAGGTGAAAGGGCGGTCCGAAATTCATCCCGCGCGCGGCAGACTGTTCATCATTCCGGGCGGCTACCGGTTGCTGGTCGGCAGGGACATCAGCGACGCGGCGGCGTTTCGCGGCGAGGTCAGATCGACTCTTATCTGGGCCGGTCTGATCGCGCTTTGCGTCGGTCTGGTCGGCGGCGCCTTGATGAGCCGCAAATTGCTGCATCGCGTCGAGCAGGTCAACCGAACCAGCGAGCGCGTAATGGCCGGCAACCTCTCGGACCGTGTCCCGCTCTACGGCACGGGGGACGAGTTTGATCAGCTCTCAGCCAATCTCAATCGGATGCTGGAGCAAATCGAACGTCTTATGACAGGAATGCGCGAAATCACTGACGATGTCGCGCATGATTTGAAGACACCGCTTTCGCGGTTGCGGACTCGGCTCGAGCGGGCCTTGGCTGACAAGTCGACGGACTCGAGTCAGAGCGAAGCAATTCGCGCGGCGATCGACGAGGCTGATCGCCTGCTGTCAACCTTCAACGCACTCCTCAGCATAGCGGAATTGGAGTCGGGCGCAGGAGGCAGCAAGACCGAGCCGGTTGATTTGTCGGAGATCGCCTATGCAGCAAGCGAGCTGTACGAGCCGGTGGCAGAGGAGAGCGGGTTCAAACTGAGTGTGACCACGCAGGCAGGACTGAAAATTCGCGGCAACCGGCATCTCTTATCGCAGGCTCTAGCTAATTTGCTGGACAATGCGCTCAAATACGCTGGAGCTGGCGAAATCGATATCCGCGTCTTTGCGCAGAGCGGACTGGCGATCGTCGAGGTGGCCGACCACGGTCCCGGGATTCCGCCAGCAGACCGGGAAGCCGTGTTCGACCGTTTTGTGCGCCTCGAGCCGAGTCGTACCACCCCCGGAAATGGTCTCGGGTTGAGCCTCGTCCGCGCCATCACGCGGCGGCACGGCGGTGCAGTTGTACTTGAAGACAACCGGCCCGGACTGCGCGTCAGACTCGAATTCGCAAAGCTCGACATGTGAACGTCGACCAACGCGGTCTAGTCGTTGTCACTCCGACGTTCTCGATTTTCAATCCGCCGCGCCGTCTCGACCATCATCTCGCGGAATTCGGCGGCCTCAAGACCAGCGCTGCGAAGAACGGGCGTCATCACCTCGTCCGCGAGCAGATCTTCGAGGCTCGGCTCATAACGGCAGCAATCAGCATTTCCGTCCATGACTCCCCTCCTTACCCGTGAGATTGTATGCAAAGTCACCGCAAAGCATGTCCGCTTTGTGACCGCGGATCGAAAATTTCGCGGCATTGCATAGCGCCTCGACGGTATTGTCCCATTGACCGCGTCAACCGAGCGTCAACCCCCGCCGGTTAAATGCCGGTTAACGGCGTCGAAAAATCGCTATAGCTGACGCGTCTAATGCCGGTCTCGCAAATGCACCGTATGACCGAGGCGCTAAGCAGCGCCGCAAACTCCTCCTCATGGCGATAGCCCGGTGTTGCCTTGGCGAGCGCAGCCGTGAGCCCAATCGCCGGGTGTAGGTAGAGCTCGCTGACACCGTCGGGTAGGTGCGGAACGAGACGGAGCAGCCGCTCTTCGACCATTCCGCCACTCCAGGCGAGGCCGAAAAGATGGTCGTTGACAAAAAGACCGGCCCGCCGCAGTCGACGCCGCAAGCGCTCAATCCAGAGGCCGTAGAGCGGGGTCGAATGGCGCTCACTGGGGAAGGCTTGCCGCAGCACCGCCACCGGCTCGGACGGCACCCGCACCGCCCTCATCCCGAAATCGCGGCCAATCTCAATGACGAGATCCGCGACTGTCGGATGGAGGTGCAGATGCTTATGCGCATTCACATGGTCGAGCGGAAGGCCAGTCGCACGAAACGCCTCGAATTGCGCGCGAATTTCTCTGCTGAGCTGACGTCGAATTGCGGGCAGAAAGAAAAAACGGATCCCTGCGCGCACCATGTTCCGGTCAAACTCGTCCTTCTCCCGTAGGAGCCCAGCGATTTCTTCGCTTGGCAGCGCCGGACGGCCATCGACCAACACAAGATGAAGGCCAACGCGCAGGCCCGGCAACCGCCGGGCGCGTGCCACCGCGTCGGCCGACGCGGGGGCGGCGACCATCAGACTGGCGGTCGAAAGAACGCCGTGCCGATGCGCCTCCTCGACGGCCTGATTGACCGCCGGGTCGAGCCCGAAATCGTCAGCGCAAACAATCAGGCTCCTCAGCTCGCCATCTCCCGGCTGCGCAGGAAATGAAAGAATTCGACCCCCTCGCGCAATCGGCGGCGCATCAACCCTGGACTTTTGATCATCTCGGCGACGAGCGACGCTATCTTGCCGCGGCGGAAATAGAAGCGCTTGTAGAAGGTCTCGAGCGACTGGAAGATTTCGGTGTGGGACAGGTGCGGGTAGTGTAGCGGCGCGATCTGCACCCCGTGGTCGTCGATCAGTTCGGCGTGGCTTACATCGAGCCAGCTATTCTCAACGGCCTGCCGGTGCAGAAAAGTACCGGGATAAGGCGCGGCCAGAGAGACCTGGATCGTGTGCGGGTTGATCTCCGCGGCGAAGCGGATTGTTTCTTCGATTGTCTCCTTGGTCTCACCAGGCAGGCCCAGGATGAACGTGCCGTGGACCGTGATGCCGAGGTCGTGGCAGTCCTTGGTGAAGCGCCGGGCAATGTCGATGCGCATGCCCTTCTTGATGTTATTCAGGATCTGCTGGTTGCCGCTTTCATAGCCGACGAGGAGCAACCGCAACCCATTGTCGCGCAGAACCTCCAACGTCGCGCGCGGCACATTCGCCTTCGCATTGCAGGACCATATCACACCGAGTTTGCCGAGTTCGCGGGCGATCGCCTCCGCACGCGGCCGGTCATCCGTGAAGGTATCGTCGTCAAAGAAGAACTCTTTCACCTGTGGGAAATAGCCCTTTGCCAGACGAATTTCGTCGATCACATGGCCGACGCTGCGTACGCGGTAACGATGCCCGCCGACTGTCTGAGGCCACAGGCAGAAAGTGCATTTCGACCGGCAGCCGCGCCCGGTGTAGAGCGAGACGTAGGGGTGCTTGAGATATCCAATGAAATAGTCCTCTACCCGCAGATCGCGCTTGTAGACGTCAGTGACGAACGGCAGCTGATCCATGTCCTCGAGGACTGCACGTTCGCGGTTGTGAATGATGGCGCCGTTGGA
>JBJMQW010000294.1:0-10219 GCA_045802495.1 Allostellaceae bacterium
GGGCCATTCTGGTCATGATGACGACCCCGGTGCCCAGCATTACGAGCGCCAAGCCGTCGATAACAAGCCCGCGGACATCGCTGTAAAGCGGCACCAGGTAATGCGGTGAGGTCAACGCGAGCAACAGGATGACCACGATCGGCAAGCCACCGAGAATCATTGTGGTCGCGCGGGTTTCACTGGACATGGCATGCACCTTGGCGCGCATTTGACGACGCCGGCGCAACACGTCGGAGAGATTGGCGAGGGTTTCGGCGAGATTGCCGCCAGTCTCGCGCTGAACGCTAAGCGCGATGATGAAGAACCGGAATTCGGGCAGGTCGATCCGCGTGGCGATATCCCAGAGCAGGGTCTCGAGATCACGGCCCATTCGCATGCCGGCCTCGACGCGGCCGAGCTCGTTGCCGACAGGATCGCCGATCTCATGGCCCGCCCCAATGATGGCTTCGCTGATTGGCAGACCCGAGCGCAAGGCCCGCACCATCAGATCGATGGCTTCGGGGAAAAGGGCGATGAAAGCAGCGATCCGGCGCTTTCCCATCCGACCGATGATTTTGTGAGGAACTGCCATTCCCAGCAGCAGCCCGATCAAGAGTCCCGGGAGAACGCCCAGCGGAGTGACACAAATGACGGCGATCGCGAACAGTACTGAAAGGCCGACACACACAAGCGCGTATTGGCCCACGCTGATTGCTCGTCCGGTGCGAGCGAGGCGGGCAGCGAGAACCTCCCGGCGCGGCAACCATTGATGCGCTACGCGGTCGATCTTCGGAGTGGCGCTCTGCTGCCGGGCCAGCGACCGCGTTGCGCCTGCCTCAACCTTGGAAAGCCCCCGAGCTCGATCGCGCACGGCGGCAAGGCGGCGCCTGTAGTGTCGCCCTCCCATACGCTCGCTTATCGCGTAGGCTGTGATGCAGAAGATGAAGGCGACCACGACCGCACTAGCCACGGCTATCACTGTTTCAAGATCGACTGAAATACCCATCCGGCCCAGAACCTGTCATTTCTGCGTGAGCAGGGCTCCGATGTTGGCAAAATAGGTTTAAATAATCTCTAGCAGTGCGCGGTCGAGCCCATAATATTCGGCTCGCGGCAAGAAGTTCGGGCGGATGCCGCTCGACTGGAAAATGCCGCGCAGCTTACCGTCGGTCGTCTCGCCCTGGAATTGAAAGGTGAACAGCTCCTGTGTGGTGATCACATCACCTTCCATGCCGACGACCTCGATGATGTGCGTCACGCGGCGAACGCCGTCGCGCATCCTGTTGACCTGCGCGATCAGATGAACGGCAGCGGCGATCTGGGTCCGCACGGCGCGCGAGGGCAGATTAATGCCGGTCATCCCGACCATGTTCTCGAGCCGGGTCAGCGCCTCGCGCGGCGCATTGGCGTGGATCGTGCTCATCGAACCGTCGTGACCGGTGTTCATCGCCTGCAGCACATCGAGCGCTTCGGCACCGCGGATCTCACCCAGAATGATCCGGTCCGGGCGCATGCGCAGCGAATTGCGCAACAGATCACGCATCGTGATCTCGCCGCTGCCTTCGAGATTCGGCGGCCGCGTCTCCAGGCGTACAACATGCGGCTGCTGTAGCTGTAATTCGGCCGCGTCCTCGATTGTCACGGTGCGCTCGGTAGGATCGATCAGCCGCGACAACGCGTTGAGCAACGTCGTCTTGCCCGAACCGGTGCCGCCGGAAATCAGGATGTTGAGCCGGCAGCGGGCGGCAATCTTCATCAGCGTTGCCATATCCGCCGAGATGTTCGCCTGCTGGGCCATCGTGTCGAGGGTAATCGTCTTCTTTGAGAACTTGCGGATCGAGATCGCCGGTCCATCGATGGCGAGCGGCGGAACGATAATGTTGACGCGGCTGCCATCGGCGAGACGCGCATCGACGAGTGGCTGGGATTCGTCGATCCGGCGGCCGATCCGTGTGACTATCTTGGTCGCCACATTCATGACGTGATCGTCGTCACGGAACCGAACACCGGTCAGCTCGAGCTTGCCGCGCCGTTCGACGTAGACCTGCCGCGCCCCGTTCACCATGATGTCGGTTACGGTCTCGTCCTCGATCAGCGGCTCAAGGGGACCAAGCCCGAGCATATCGGCGACCAGGGACTCGACCAGCTCGCGCTGCTCGGAGAAATTCAGCTGGATCTTGGTCTCGGTCAGCAGGTCCTTTACCCAGCCGCTGAGCTGCGCTTCGAAGACGGCGCGGGGCATCTCGGCGGCGGCGGCGACGTCCATATGCTCAAGGACGAGCGGCTGGATCTGCGCCTTTGCTGCCTCGACCGCCGAACGATTGGACCGCCGCCCGCCACCCCCGTCAGCGGCGAGGGAGGCTTTCTGGGGATCGAGCACACCGTTGATCAGCTCGGTGATCACGTCGCGGCGGGTGATCGGGTCGAGCTCGATCCCGTTGCGCGCGAAATAGGCCTGAACCGCCGCATCGACCACCTTGGCGAGCTCACCTCGGCTGAGCCTGCTGATCCGTTCCGCGCTGAGCTCCGCGGTGAGCCGCGCGAGAATCTCTTCTCGCGCCAGGAGGATACGATCCTCTTCGGAGACCTCGCTCCCGGAAAGCACCGGGGCGGGCGCCGGCGCGTGTCCGTTTACGACCTCCAGCACCGGCTCAGGCGCCGATACAACGGCCGTTGCCGGTTCGGGGGTACTTACGGCTGGTATCGCGCGGCGCGACAGCCCGGCGATACGGGCGTCGAGCGTGGTCTCCGCCGGCGATTTTTTGTAGAATGCTACCATAGCGAGGGAAGAGCAAAGATACGGCGCTTGGGAACAGCGTGCGGGGGACCGGCTAAGAGACTCGTCAATTGCGTCAGCTCGCGAACGATCCCGCTGCGCGGCGCCGCGACGGGCAGCGGCCGGCCGGAATTGGCGGCAGCCCCGGAGGCTTTGGGATCATAGGACAGCTTGGCATCAAGCGACTTTCCGATCCCTTTCTCGAATTCGCTCTTGCCGATCAAGGCGCGTTCCCCGGTGGCCCCGGCCTCGACGAGCCAGAGCCGCGCCTGCGGCGCCTGCTCGCGCACGAGGCCCTGGAGCCGGATCGTGTCGCGCAGACCGGCGAGGGTTCGTTCACAGAACACGACCACATGGCTCGCCCCCGCCAGCACGACGCGTTGCATCGGATTGGCCCCGCGCGGTAGATCAACGACGACCCTCGCAAATTTGCGGCGCAATTCGTGCAGCAACATATCGATCGCGCTGGGGTCGATAGCGAGATGTTGAGCGGCCGATGCCTCGGCGGCCAGTACCCGTAGATTGTCGCTGACCTTGATCATCGCGCGCTCGATGAACAGGCTGTCGATGCGCGACGGCTGCTCAAGCGCCTCGCAGAGCCCGCTGCCCGGGTCGAGATCGAGCTTCAGCGCGACGGTGCCGAAATGCAGGTCGAGATCGACAAGGCCAATACGCTCGTGGCGCTCGGTAGACATCAGCCACGCGCAGGCAACCGCGGATGTCGTGGCGCCGACACCGCCGCGGCTGCCAATAAAGACGATTACCTGTCCCAACCCATCGGCGGTCGTTCCGACCCCCACCCGCTGCTTTTCCAATACACTGGCGAGGGTTTCGCGGGTGGAGGGCATTACCAAATAATCGCTGGCGCCGGCGGAGAGCAGGTCCCGGAACATTGCGACGTCGTTGACCGTGCCGAGAATGACAAGCTTGAGGTCGGGGCCGCCGACCGCACGCGCGGCGCTGACCTCGGCGATCGGCGCCGTCGACTCGCCGAGATCGACCAGCATGACCCGCGGCACCGTGCCAGAACGAATACGCCGCAACGCGGCGTCGAGGCTATCGGTCAGGGTAAGCTCGTCGTCCAGTTGCAGCTCGTGGATGACTCCCCTGATGCGATCGATCGTGGACGGGTCGTTCAGAACGGCGAGGACACCCTCGCGTTCAGGCTTGAGCGCGTTGGAAGAGCGCGATGCTTTCATTTACTGGGTTCCACCTCCTGCACCTGCGGCTCCGCCGGGAGCACCGCCACCATCGCCTCCGATACCGCCTCCTGATGCGAATGGCGAGGCGGTGGGTGTCGGCAGCGGTTTAAACTTGTTGTTGAGATAATTCTGGACCGCAATGGTCGCGGGCATGCCCTCGGCCGGCCCGAGAGTGCGCCCGGTGACAAGGTCGGCTGGGCTCGCGACTGTAAGCCCAAGATTGGTGGCCGCAGCGCAACCCCAATTGCTGTTACGCGCATTCGTGTATTCGGCGTTCGGTGGGCTGCTCCAATTCGGGCACGGTGGCAAAGTCACCGCGTAGCGGCCGATCCCGAGAATCGCATGATTGACTGGCACAGTCGTGGACGGCGACGCGTCAGCGACGATGCCGTACCGTAGAAGCTCGCGCGAAATCGCGGCGGTGCGCTGCTCTGCGAGGCCCGGGGGCCCGGAGGCTGCGACCGTTACCCGGTCCGCGGCGCGGATGCGTCCGGCTGTTACAAATTCTTGAATTGCATTGGCTCGGGCGAGACGCGCCGAACCGGGAGCGAAGGCGAGGTCGATTCGGGTTTCGGCGCCGTCGACCCGTAAATTGTTCGGTGCTTCGCTCTTTGAATAATCCGTGGCGCACGCTGAAAGCATCAGAGTGAGCGGGACAATGATTTGCGAGAGGCGGGTTGTCATGACTTGTCCTCCGTCAGTCCAGCCGGAAGCCGCCGGGGCCAATCAGCCCTCTGCCGCCGGCATTGAGCGGGCCGCGCGCCGGAGCAGGCAGCCCTTGGCGGTAGGTGTCGGCGAAGAGCACTTGCTGCGGGTCGCTCGGATGAACGAGGCCGTCCGTCGGGGCGGCAAGACGGGTCGGCGACGGATTGACTAGGTAGGGAGTAACAATGATCACAAGCTCTGTCTCGTTGCGCTGAAAGCGATTCGAGCGGAACAGAGCACCAAGGATTGGAATGTCACCTAGAAGCGGCACCTTCGAGATGTCCTGCTCGGAGGTGTGCTGCAATAACCCTGCAAGAGCAAAGCTCTCACCGCTGCCGAGTTCGACTGAGGTTTCGGCGCGGCGGACTGTGAGGGCGGGGATCGTGATCGTCTGAGTGCTGGTGATCGGCACTGACACCGCGCCTACGCTGGACAGGGCGCTGACCTCGGGTCGGATCCTCAGATTGAGATGGTGCGCATCGATGATAGTGGGGGTAAACGCAAGGCTGACGCCAAAGCTCTTGAATTCAACTGTAATCGTCGGAACGCCATTAGTGGCGGAGCTGCTGCCGGCGATCGGCACCGGAAACTCGCCGCCGGCGAGAAAGCTCGCGGTTTGACCATTCATTGCAACCAGGTCCGGCTCGGCCAGGTCGGTGACCAACCCCTCCTGCGCGAGGGCGTCGAGAGTGGCGGAGAGCCCATTGCCGCCAAAGAGCGGTGCGAAGCGGCCGAAAGTGATTGCGTTTTGAACAGGTACGTTTGGCACGAATACGGGGTTGTTGGTGTTAATAATCAGCGAAGAGGTGAGCTTTGTCCAATTGACGCCAATTGCGGTTAGCGCAGTGAGGCTGACCTCGGCGACGCGCACATGCAGACTGACTTGGTTCGGGGTGGCGACGCTCATCCGGTTGATGACTTGAGAGCCTTTGACCTCGCCGGCGATCGAGGCGGCCAATGCGCGCGCCTTCTCCGCGCTGCCCGCATCCGACGCGATGCCGCTCAGCACCAGATTGCCCTCGACCGACTCGGCCGAAATCCGCTCGCCCGGCGCCAGTGCCCGCAGCGACGAGCGCAGCCGCGACAGATTGTGCTCGACCCGGACGGGCGAATTCAGCAACACGTTATCGCTGGCGTCGACCGCATAAATCACGGTTTCACCCGGCGACTTGGCGCTGATGTAAATCAGCGACGGCGACTTGACCTGGACGTCGGCGATATCGGGGTTTGCGACAAAGACGGTGGCGGCCGGCGCATTCAAACGGATCAGAGTGCCCTTGCTGGCCTCGAGGACAATCGGCCCGCTACTAGCCTTGATTTGGCGGGCACCGTCACCACGCGCGGCTCGCGGGGCGCTTTGCGGCGCGGCCACGGCAGCGCCATCCGATGGAGACAAGGGCGGTTCTGCCGCTTGTAGGGTGCTGCCGAAGATCAAAAAAATGATCGATCCGGCAAGAATAGAAAACGAGGCAATGAGCATCGAAAACCCCGGAAATGCTGTCGTTATTTGGTTAAAATTAACCCGACTTGCCACTTCCGCGCAATACAATAACTTTTTCCACCTCGGGGTTACCCTGTGATTTCAACGGTTTCCCCAGGAGCCGGCTGACGTCGGTGTCGAGAGTGCCGGGCTGCCTGGAAGAATCGGCGTTTGCTTCCGCGGTCGACGAAACGGCGAGACTGCGAAGACTGAGCGACAACTTCCCCATCTCGCTGGCGACAGCGATCTCTTCTGCCTGCTTCGGCGTAACTTCGAGCGTTACGTTATGAGGCACCGGCGCTTCACCGGTTTTGTTTTCCAGCCTCTGGTCCACGGCGAGCACCCGCACGTCGTGCAACACCGTCTCGGCGGCTTTCTGTTGCGTTCCATTGCCATTGGGGCCGGTGGCGGGGAGAACTTCCGAGATCAAGATGTCGACCTGATCACCCGGGAACACCAAGCCGGAGATGCTGGATGTGGGGGTGACCGGCACCGAGACCGCGCGCATGCCGGGGCTCAGCACCGCAGCGAGAAAGCCGCGGCCGCCGGGCGCGACCATCTTGGCTTCGGTCATCGGTTCGCCCGCGACAAAGGGGTCGCGAGCCACCCAACCCGCAAAATCCTCGATCTTTTTGGCGCTGTCCTGGATATAGGCGCTCCCGATACTCCCCTCGGGCCAAGGTTGCCAGGCAAGATCCGCAGGCTTCAGGATCTGCCCCCGGGCGATGGCGCCGCGCGCTACGAGAATTGATTTCTGCGGTGCGGGCGGAGGGATCGCCTCGGCGTTGGCCACGGGCGCGCGCTGGCCCAGCCAGGACCGCACGAGCATCGCGGTGCCGCCGGCCAGCATCAGGGCGACAACAAAGAGGATCAGGGTGCGTCCGCGCATCGGGTGGCCGTTCAGTTGAGGTTTGGTGGCAGCGTGACGATCAAAGCAGCGGCAGCGATGGCGATGCCGTAGGGCACCGAACCTGGCTTCGCAGCGCCAGCGCCGGCGTCAGCCGGAGGAAACATCGTCCGCATCGCCAGCGGGACCAGCAGCAGGATGGTCAGCAAACCGCCGAGGAGCGCCGTGGCGAACAGCAGCGCCGGGGTCAGGCTGGGGCCGGCCCACAGCGTCGCGGCCGACAGCAGCTTGACATCGCCACCGCCAATGAGCCCGCGCGAGAACAGCAGAGCGCCGGCAACAAACACTGCGGCGGCGCAGCCGAAGGCGGTAAGGCCTGCCGCCAAGGATAGGTCTGACGCGACCGCGAAATGCAGCGGCCAGAGCGCGCACAGGCCCAATACGATCCAGTTCGGGATTATGAGCCGACGGAAATCCACGACCGCGGCGGTTGCCATCAGGCCGGCAAAGCCGGCGAGAGGGACGATATCAAGGGAAACGGACATGCCCTTGTAGGGTGGGACGGAACAATTAAGGAAGGGATAATCGGCCACAAGCCGCGCGGCTGCGATCGGACCGCAATTTGCTCAGAGCGCCGGCGGCTGCGATCCGAAAAAAATCCTACGCTGCGATTCGAGGCATCACGCCCCTGTTATTGGAGCGCCGTGGTAATAGCCCGGACCGCCGCTGCAACCGCATGGCTATCGTTGGCTCTCCGATTTTTATCCGAGAAGCAGCCTTGCATCTGACAGCCAAAGCTGGGTGAGGTTCCCCAGCACTACTAGACCGGAGAACGATATCACGACAATAACCGGCCAGCAGGGCCGCATCGCGGCCGCCATAGCGCAGAGGTAGGCAGTCACCGTCAGCTTCGGCAGCCACCAGACGGCGCCGAGCTTGGCCTGAGCCAATGCCATCAGCGGATTGGCCTCCCAAATTCCGGGGACCCTGAGCGCGTAGTCGGTGGTCACCACATCAGCGATCTGCAACCCTATGAGTAAAATCAGCAGCAATAGCCGGGAGGCGCGAATGGACAGAGCAACGCCCCTGCCGGGTTTGGACTGAGACTCCGTCGCCGCAGGGGATGGACTGCGGCGGTGCTTATTCGGGAAACTAAGATAGGCCACATGCTTCCTCGAAGTTATCGACACTCGATTTAATGTCCCAATAGTTATGCACTCGCTTAACTTATTTCAGGTGGTCAAATATTGAGTTAACTTAACTAAATTAACCATCAATTTTATACGTTTAAGTATAAATATCGTTGAACATTTTTTTGTTTCAGCAAAGTCAAAAAGCATCAGCGCGCTGTCGCTGTTCGGCCATTCGATGCTGAGGAATGCTAACGATGCGTCAAGAAGAGTATGAAGCGGCAGTCGCGGCGTTCATCCGCAGCAAAGGAATCACTCGCTGTCCGACAGCTTGCGCACTGCCGACCCAAGGGACGGTTCCGGCTGCCGATCGGGCCGAGCTGGAAAGGCATGCGAACGCCCGCAGCCGGTCTCATCAACAAAAGACCACATTGCGTTCATTCTGGGCCGCCAGGGTTCTGGCGCAACCCGGTGAATAGCATCCCTGTGCGGTCGCCGCCCGGAGCATTATCGATGAGCAACAATCTGCCGCCGCCGAACACGCAGCGCTGGGTGGTGCGCCGCAAGGCCGCGGTTGTCGCCGCGGTTCGCGGCGGCCGCATAACGCTCGAGGAGGCGCTGCACCGTTACCAGCTGACCGAGGAGGAGTACCGGTCGTGGGAGCGCGCCTTCCAGTCCCACGGTCTCCCAGGATTGCGCGCAACCCGGGTCCAGCAATACCGCGGCCCGCGTTCGCGGCGCTGAGCCTGGATGAATTTCGCGCTGACCTTGCCTCCGCGCCGAGGGCAACTGACCGACATCACCAACTAAGGATTTCCAATTATCGCCAGTTGTGCCAGAGGACGGCGCCTGTGGCGCTGACGGGATTCGAAATACGCTGGACAACACTATTTTCCCCAAGAGTCCAGCGGGCGCCACACAGCGACTATCGTCTTGCCGAATGAATAGCCGATGGAACGGTCGAGTATACGGGAGATCGGTACAAGGAACCCGTTCCAAACCGCGATCTGCCTTTTAGACGGCAGCGCCGCAGACAGCAGAATTTTATTGGCAAGCGACGCGAAAAATCCGGCGCAATCGAGCATAAAGCAGGTTGCGAGCCGACATTCGGGTGGCGTCAGCGCGCGCAAGCGGGTTCGGTTATAGCGCCGGTGATGGCCAATAGCCGCATCAAAGGCCGTAAACAGGACCTGGTGCGCTGGCGCCAACACAACAAGATTGCCTCGGGCTGCGAGATGTCGGCGCGCGCAGACCAGTTCGGCGCAGTCATCGCAGATGTGCTCGAGGACGTCGAGGTAAAGGATCGTGTCGAAAAGGGCCGCAGCGTCGATGGATGCGATCGTGCCCTCTGCCACGCGGCAATTCGCCGGTAATTCACCAGCCCTCAACCGGCCCTCAATGCGGCGAGCTAAATCTGCGTCGGGTTCGAGACACGTCCATTCTCGAACAAGGGCGTTGTGCAGGTAGGAAATATTGCTGCCGATCCCGGCACCGACCTCGAGCACTCTGCCAATTATGAATGGGCGAAGGATCCCGCCCAGATACGCCTTCCAATTGGTCGCCCCCGCGAACAGCTCCAGTTCGGAGCCGATGTAGTGATAGGTCATTCAGCCGCCAAATCAGGCGCAAGCGCACCCACTCGCCGAAGGCGCGGGAAGCGTTCTCGATGTGCCACAAATTGCCGGCAATCAAAAATCGGAACGAATGGTCGATGGCTCCGACCCGCGAGGAACGCAAGGGTCGCCGCGACCACGATGACTAACGTCTGAAACAGAATGATCAATAGGGCTCCGCCAGCTGTGGTCGCCCAACCGGGGATGGCGAGGTCGGTTGCCGTCCGGATACCGGCAACAGCGGCAATACTGAGACTCACGATGCCGCCGACGAAGCCGGCGGCAAGCAAAATGCGGACGAAGATTTTGTCGGTGTGAACTGACATGGCGCTGAGACCATGTAGGATCAGCGATACAAGGTTCATTTTGGAGGCGCCCGCGTAGCGACCACCGCGCGCGGTCGGGACGGAAGTGTAGGCGAGCCGCGAGCGCATGATCGACGCTGCGAGATTGTTCCACAGCTCGGGCATATGGGCCAACCGTCGAA
>JBJMQW010000295.1:0-7370 GCA_045802495.1 Allostellaceae bacterium
CGGTTTCAGTTACACCGAAGGAATTATCACTGCGCCCGCCGAAATAGCGGAACTGGCTGTAGTTAGTGTTGCCGACGGTATCGTGCTGCGAATGTGGCTGACCGGCGACCGGTCCGATGCGTTCGCGGCGAGGCGCCGCCGCTTTGTCGGACCAGCCGGATGCGGGATGTGCGGGTTGGAGAGTTTGGCCGAGGCCAATCGTGCAATACCGATGGCGGGTTATGACCTAGAGGTGAGTCGCCAGGACATCGCAGAGGCATTGGCCGCGCTGCCGGCGAGACAGCAGTTAAACATGCAGACCCGGGCGGTCCACGCCGCGGCGTTTTGGCAGCCGGATCGGAGCCTGGTTCTTCGTGAAGACGTAGGACGGCACAACGCGCTCGACAAATTGGCGGGCGCGCTGCTGCGCACAGGTCGGTCGGCCGCCGATGGCGTCATTGTATTGTCAAGCCGGATTTCCATCGAGCTCGTGCAAAAAGCGGGCATGATGGGGGCGGCCATCATCGTGGGGGTGTCCGCGCCGACGGCTTTGGCCGTCCGCACCGCAGAGTCAACGGGCCTCACGCTCGTTGGCATCGCACGCGACGACGGGTTCGAGGTGTTCACCCATCCCGAGCGGATCACGAGTCTACCGGCGACAGCCAGGGCCAATTTTGGCGGAGATTGACCGCATTCGGGCAAGGGCACGGGCTCGGGCCCTGCGGGGTGCGCCGATGCCTTCGGCGCGGCGACATGGGGACGCCGGGAAGATCCTCGACGCACGACAGCAGGTGATGGCGCTCGATGCGGCGGCCGAGCAGCTGGCAGCTCTTCTAGACAGTTGGCACTACACCTGACGCCACCCTGGCTTGCTCGGGTCGACCAATTTCAGATCGACCGGGGCAATGCCAAAAATCCCGATCACGACCGGCTCGTTCGCGCCTACCTTGACGCCATCATAATGCGGCGTGTGGGCGACTCGCCTGACGAAGCCTCCTGCCGGCACCGGAACGGTAGCGTTCGGGTCGAAATCGGTACCGCTGTTCACCCACCATGTGCCAGACAGCACCAAACACAGTCGATCGGTAGCGTAGCTGTGCGGTGCGCTCATGTAGCCCGGGTACCATTTCATCAACACGACGTATGGTCCCGGCTTCTCCAACCCGCCGAAAAGCGTCGCCATCTCAGCACCACGCGGCGGCCCGGCGGGCCACGCCGTCCATTTGATCTGGTCGGGCAGCGTTATCTGGGTTTCGGATGGATTCAGCGCGTCCGCTTGCCCAGCGGACAACCCGAGCGGGAGAGCCGCGAGCAGCGGCGCAAGAAGGATCCGCCGTCGGGTCGCAGACAAGCCATCATCGAACAGGCCAACGAAGGAGGTCATTATCCGCGCTCCTGCGTCTATAGTGAGACACGTGTCCCGAGGATTTCCAGGAAGAGCGCCAGAAATTGCGGATGAGCAGACCACACAAATCCGCTCACCAGATTGCCGTCGCGAATAGCGCGATCGGGCGCAGTATCCACAAACTCGACCCCAGCCAAGCGCACTTCCGGCGCGCAGGCGGAATAGCCAGAGACCCGCCGCCCGCGGATCACGTCGGCCGCGGCGAGGATTTGTGCCGCATGGCAGATCGCCGCGATCGGTTTGTCCTCCTCGGCAAACGCTCGGACAATGTCAATCACGCGCTTGTCGAGCCGTAGGTATTCCGGTGCACGGCCTCCGGCTATCATCAGGGCATCGTAATCGTTACCTCTGATGTCGGCGAAACTGGCGTTCAGTACGAAATTGTGCCCCGGCTTCTCGGTATAGGTCTGGTCACCCTCGAAATCGTGGATCGCGGTCTTGATCTTTTCGCCCGCCTTTTTGCCGGGGCACACGGCATGAACGACATGGCCCACCATCGTGAGCGCTTGAAACGGCACCATGACTTCGTAATCTTCGGCGAAATCGCCGACGAGAAAGAGGATTTTCTTTGCTGACATGTTTGTCTCCTGTGATGACTGAGCAGACCTGAACGGATCAGGCGATCGTATCGGCATCGACCCTCAGCGCCGCACCCGTTGTCGCCGACACCCGTGGGGAGACGGTGTAGACCACCATATGGCCACCTGTTCGGTCGTGGCCGGCCGCTGGATAGCGGAAAACGGCTCGGCCTTCACGAGCGCATCGCAACCGTTGGCGGTAGAGAGGTCGGCGACGACCCCGCGCACCTCGGCCTCCGGCGCCCCCGACCTCATGTCGGCTGTGGCTTTATCGACGGCGCTCCGCTTGCGCCCGTTGACGACGACCGTCGCACCGCAAACCGCCAGACCATGCGCAATAACGAAGCCGATGCCCCCGGTGGAGCCGGTGACAATCGCAATCTTGCCCGAAAGATCGATCTTCAATGTCACCCTCCCGGTTACTGCGCCGCCGCTTGCAAGACCGCTGTTTCGGGGCGCGGCGGCGGCGCCATGAACTCGGGGCCGACCGGATCGGCGATCGTTTCGCGCAAAATACGATCGATCTCCGCCTTCGCGGCAGCGTCGAGCGACCATCCGAAGACCTCGTCGACGGGCTGCAATTGTCTGGGGTGTCTTGCACCCCACAATGCCGTCGTTGTGCCTTGATCGAGGATCCAGCGCACGGCCAAGTGGATGACCCGCTTGCCGTAGCGATCCCTGGCGAATTGATCGAGGCGTCGGACCGCGGCGAGATATTGGGAATAGAGCGGCGGCTGGAATTTCGGATCCGTCAATCGAAGATCGTCGCCTTGGAATCGCGTGTCCGCTTGCAATTTGCCGGACAACAGACCTCGGCACAGCGCGCCGTAGGTCAGGGTGGCAAGGTCCGATCTCCGGCAATAGGGCAAGAGCTCGGCCTCGATCTCGCGCTCGAACAGATTATAGGGCGGCTGCACGACATGGAGCTGCGCGGCGCGGCGGAAGCGCTCGATTTGGGCAACCGAGAAATTGCTTACGCCAATGACGCGGATCTTCCCCTTGTCGAGGAGTGTCTGCATCGCCCCGGCAGTCTCTTCGACCGGCACCAACGGGTCGGGCCAATGGACCTGGTAGATGTCGATGTAGTCGGTCCGTAGCCGCCGCAACGAATCCTCCGCCTCACGCAGGATGCGGCCGCGGCTGGCATTACGGAAGAGCTTGCTACCCTCCCATTCGAGCCCCGCTTTCGTAGCAATCACGACGCGTGAGCGCAGCTTGCCCTCGGCAATGGCGCGGCCGACGATTTCTTCGGAGCGGCCAAATCCATAGGCTGGAGCGGTGTCGATCAGGTTGATGCCGCTATCGACGGCGGCACGAATTGTGTTGACCGACTCTTGGTCATCTGTGCCACCCCACATCCATCCGCCGATCGCCCAGGTCCCAAGGCCTATGCGTGAAACGGTCAGCGAGGTCTCGGCGACCTTCCCAGCTTTGGTGTCGAGATTAAGCGTCATTCTTTCCATCACGAATCGCCTTCATTGCTTCAGCACTGGGACGGCATGGCTCTATTCGGCTGCGGCGCTATCTGGCACTGTCACGCTTTCCGGTTTGCGCGGCTGCAACCAAAATCAGCGGTATAACGCACCCGCGCCAATCGCACCCACTAACTGTGCCGCCACGTAGAGCGGGATTTCTCCATAAAGACCAGCGGCTACTGCCGGTCCGATGGTCCGCGCCGGGTTGACGCTGCCGCCGGTCAGAACCCCGAATGCGAGAATGCACATTGTGACCGTCATTCCGATCGCCAATGGCGCAATCCAGCGAGCACTGCCGCGTACCGCCGCGTGCAGGATCGTGTTGACGAGGAAGAAGGTTCCCAATGCTTCGAATGCAAACGCACCGGCGTAACTGATGCGTTGCGTATTTACCAGCGTGGCGCCCAGATTAGCCACCGGACCGCCGAATAGGCGAAGCAGCAAGTACCCGGCAGCAATTGCGCCCGCCAGTTGGGCTAGAAGGTAGGCTGCCACGCGGCCGACCGGAAATTCTCCGGCCGTGGCGAGCCCTAGGGTAACTGCAGGATTGATGTGGCCGCCGCTGATATCGCCGAAGGCGGCGACGGCGACCATGATGGCAAGACCGTGCGCATAGGCGACGGCAGGATCGTGGTTGGCTCCCAAGGCGGTCGCCGCCCCTGCTCCCATAAAAATCAGCAAAAAAGTGCCGATGAACTCGGCAGCTAACGATTTTGGCAAAGCGGTCATATCCGGCTCCAAATGATTTGGCAGGTGTGAAGGCGAGAGACGAGCTGCGGCGGCCGAAGCTTTCTCGCGGTGAAGGCTCGGAATGGATGCACCCGTTCGCGACGCCCAAGTTCGGCAGGGCGCCGCTCGCGGCTTATGGATTTATTCTGCTGCCTGGCGGAGGGTGAGGCCGAGGGCACGGGCGACGCCGGCGCCATAGGCCGGATCGGCCCGCAGGCAATTGGCGACGTGCCGCTCCTTGATTTGCAGGCGCGTCGCCCATTGCGCGGGCGGTGTTGTCGAAGAGGGCCTGCTGCTGGGCGGGTGTCATCAGGCGAAAGAGATTGCCCGGCTGCTCCCAGTGGTCATCGTCGACGCGGTGGTCCCAGTGCGCCCCGTCCCCGTCCACCGGCATTGGAAGCTCGGCGAAATCGGGCTGATTGTCCCAGAGCCCGTCGCTGTTGGGATTGAAGCTGAGCGTGCCGCCGAAATTGCCGTCGGTGCGCATCTTGCCGTCGCGATGATAGCTGTGGAACGGGCATTGCGGCGCATTGACCGGGATGTGGTTGAAGTTGCCTCCGAGCCGGTAACGCTGCGTGTCGCCATAAGAGAAGAGGCGCCCCTGGAGCATTTTGTCGGGGGAGAAGCCGATGCCGGGAACGATGTTAGCGGGCGAGAAGGCGGCTTGCTCGACTTCGGCGAAATAGTTCTCCGGATAGCGATTGAGCTCCATCACGCCGACCTCGATCAGCGGATACTCTTTCTGCGACCAGACTTTGGTGAGGTCGAAGGGATTGTGCTTATGGGTCCTCGCCTGCGCGTCCGTCATCACCTGGATGAAGAGGGTCCAGCGCGGGAAGTTGCCGGTGTCGATCGCGTTCAGCAGGTCGCGGCCGTTGCTTTCGCGGTCCTTGGCAACGAGAGCTTCGGCTTCCGCGTCGGTGAGATTTGCAATCCCTTGCTGGGTGCGAAAATGGAATTTGACCCAGATGCGCTCGTTCGCGGCATTGATCATCGAAAAGGTATGGCTGCCGAATAAGTGCATATGGCGGAAGTTCTTCGGGATGCCGCGGTCCGACATTGTGATGGTGACCTGGTGCAGCGCCTCGGGCAGCAATGTCCAGAAGTCCCAATTATTGTCCGCACTGCGCAGCCCGGTGCGCGGGTCGCGCTTGATCGCATGGTTGAGGTCGGGGAAGCGGAGCGGGTCGCGGAAGAAGAACACCGGCGTGTTGTTGCCGACGATGTCCCAGTTGCCTTCTTCGGTGTAGAACTTCAGCGCAGTGCCGCGTATGTCGCGCTCCGCGTCGGCGGCGCCGCGCTCGCCGGCGACGGTCGAGAAGCGCGCGAACATCGGCGTCTGTTTGCCGATCGTGCTGAAGATCTTCGCCTTGGTGAAGCGCGTGATGTCTTGCGTCACGATGAAGGTGCCATGGGCGCCCCAGCCCTTCGCGTGCATGCGGCGCTCTGGGATCACCTCGCGGTCGAAATGCGCCATCTTTTCTAATAGCCAGATGTCCTGCAACAGCGCGGGGCCGCGCGGACCGGCGGTCATGATGTTGGTGTTGTCTGCCACCGGCGCGCCAGTGGCGTTGGTGAACCGCTTCGCTGTCGACATGAGAAACCCCTTGGGTTGGATCAAAGGTGGGTGCGAGGAGGATGTGGCCTAGCCGGGCCAGGCAGAGGCGCGGATCACGCGGCAGAAATTCTCGGGCCGGAAGGAGAGATCCTTGTCGGCGAGCACATCGGCCTTGACGTTGCCGAAGGTCGTCTCGGGCTTGAGGTGGATGGCATCGTAGAAGGCTTGGATGATCTCTTCCTTGAAGCGGCCCGGGCGCGGGTGCGCGTGGACAACGGCGTCGCGCTCGGCGTCCGTGAAATCGGAAAAAGCGATGCCGAGCACGTCCATCTCGACGCCGGCGGTGAGGAGCGCAATGACGGCATGCATGTGCTGCGGGATGCCGGGTGTAGTGTGCAGCGCAATCGCGGTCCACACCGTCTCGATGTCCCGCTCGGCGATGTCACGGCTCCGGAGAAAGTCGCGGGCGACGTTGGCGCCGTCGACCTCGAAGCGCTCATGCGTGCTTGCGTGCGCGGGGGTGAGGCCCATGTCGTGGAACATGGCGCCGGCGTAAAGGAGCTCGGGATCGAAGCGGAGGCCGCGGCGCTTGCCGGTGAGCGCGCCCCAGTAATAGACGCGGCTCGAGTGATGGAACAGCAGCGCTGACTCGGTATCCCCGACCAATTCGGTCACTTCACGTGCCAGTTTGCTGTCAGGAATGACAACACCCGCTATTGAGTTGGGCGCCGCATAGCTTGCGGATGAGGTGACTAACGTCATTGCTTGCTCCTGTAGAATTTATTGGGGACGCCGTGCGTCACTGAGTGTAATCACGACATCGTCCTACAATGCTAGGCCGCCTTGGGCACCAGCCCGTGCGGGTCGATCACGAATTTATTCGGCACTCCGGCATCGAAGTTGCGATAGCCCTCCGGTGCTTGGTCGAGGCTGATCACCTTGACGTTGACGATCTCGCCGATCGGGAGCCGGCCCCACAGGATTGCCTGCATCAGCTGTCGGTTGTACTTCAGCACTGGGGTCTGCCCGGTGTGCAGACTGTGGGACTTTGCCCAGCCGAGACCGAAGCGAAGGCTCAGCATTCCACGCTGTGCCGCCTTCTCCTTTGCGCCCGGGTCATCGGTCACGTAAAGGCCGGGAATGCCGATCGAACCGGCTGGGCGCGTGATCTCCATCAGGCCATTCAGCACCACCGCCGGCGCTTCGATGACGTGACCATCCGATCCCTGGCCTTTGGCCTCGAAGCCGACGCAATCGATCGCACAGTCGACCTCGGGTACCCCCAGTACCTCGGCGACGAGCTCGCCCAGCCGGTCATGCGCCGAGAGATCGATCGGCTCGAACCCGACCTTGGCGACATGGGCAAGGCGCTCCCGGTTCATGTCGCCGATCAGCACCACGGCTGCACCAAGAATACGTGCGGCGCCGGCAGCGGCAAGACCGACAGGTCCCGCCCCGGCAACGTAGACGGTCGAACCGACGCCGACCTTGGCCGTGACCGCGCCATGAAATCCCGTCGGCAGGATGTCGGTCAGGCAGGTCAGATCGCGGATCTTTTCGACAGCCTGCGCCTTGTCCGGAAACTTCAAACAGTTGAAGTCGGCGTAAGGCACCATGACGTATTCGGCCTGACCGCCGATCCAGCC
>JBJMQW010000011.1:0-16146 GCA_045802495.1 Allostellaceae bacterium
AACATGGCTATTCGCGGCGAATATATGGGCATGGGCCTCACCCTCGACGATCTCGACATCGAAAACGTCGAATATTTCCGGCATTGCGCAGAGCATGATTTTCACCTGCAGGCCTGCGCGCAATGCGGCCGGCTGCGTTACCCGCCGACCACGGCCTGCCCATGGTGCGCGACGCTGGAATCTTCCTGGAAAAAGGTCGAAGGAAAAGGGGCCGTGCATTCCTACAGCGAGGTGCACCATGCCATACAACCGGCCTTTCGCGGCAAGACGCCTTATTTGATCCTGCTCGTCGATCTGGACACCCAAAAGGGGGAGCCAACCGCCGACGAGGCGCTGCGCGTCATTGGAAATTTGTGCACGCCTGATGGCCAACTCGCACCGGCCGATCAGGTAAGCTGTGTCGGTATTGGAACCAGGGTGCGCATGGTGTTCACCGACGTTGCGCCCGGTCTTTCTTTGCCGCAATGGACGATCGACGAGACCGCCGCGCAACCGGCAACGGTCTGGCGCTATCCGCAGGAATGATGTCTCGCATCCCGATATTCCGACGGCGCCGCGCACCGTGTCGCTAGGCCGTACGGCCAGGACGTCGCAGTTCGAAGGGCGGTACGTCTAGGATGACCGACCGAACATTGGAATGGCGAGTGGAGGAGGTCTGCCTCAATACCTGGCCGGCATTGCGCGAGGTGTTGGTCGGCGGCTGGCTACTGCGCTTTAGCGAGGGTCTGACCCGCCGCGCCAATTCGGCGAATGCGCTGGGTGCGCTTGCGGATATCGATCCGTCTGACTGCGAAGCGCTCTATCGGCGCCTGGGACAGCCGGCGATCTTTCGGGTGTTGACCCTGCTCGATCCTTCGATTGATCAGCAGCTGGAGCGCCGAGGCTACACCGCCGAAGGAGAAAGCTGCGTGCTGTACAACGACCTCGATTCGTTCGAGGCGGCGGCCGATCCGCAGGTCCAGTTGCTGATGGAACCGAGCGTCGAATGGTTCGCCGCAATGGCGACCCTGCAGGAACACACGGACGAGCAGGCCAGGACTTATCGGAAGATTGTCGGCCGGCTCGCGATACCGGCCGCTTTCGCCTCCCTCTCTGTAGAAGGCGATCTCGTTGCCGCCGCGTTTGGTGGGATGCACCGCGGGCTGCTCTGTTACGAGTCGGTTGTTACCAGCGGCCAGCGCCGCAGGCAGGGTTACGGCCGCCGAGTCGTTAGGGCGTTGGCGGCTTGGGCCAAGGAAGCCGGTGCAAGCGCCGCCTGCCTCCAAGTCGAAGCCGGCAATGTCCGGGCCCGTGCCCTCTATGACGCAATGGGCTTGAAGACAGAGCTCTACCGGTATCACTACCGTCGAGAACCGCGCGACTGACTTGTGACAAAATTGTGAGATCGCACTCGCGGGCGACCGGTAAGGGCTCCGCAGTGCTAACGTAATGGCTCCTGGAGGCAATCGCGCGTCAGACATGAACAGTGTCGAAATTCGACTAGAGCCAAACGAATTGCCAGGTCAAATGGGAGCAATGCGGGTCTGGCTGGATGAACAGGGTTACGAATCCTCGGGATTTTCTTGCTCGGACGGTGAGCACGGGATGCAGGTTCGCCTCTTGTTCAAGGCGGCATCTCAGGCGCAAGCGTTTGCCGAGCGCTTCGGCGGGCGGGCTAACGCCGAGCCGCGGTTGGAAGGCGTCGGCTTGACACCCGGTCTGTCGCCGGCTGGCGTTATCGGCTGAGCCGCCCTCCCCCGCCGTTTGTGACGCGAGGGAGGGCTTCCCTGGGACCGGTTAGACGATTCCGTCCTTGCGCAGCGCTTCGACCTCCCCTGCGCCGAGGCCGAGCCAATCGCTGAGCGCCTCGGCAGTGTGCTCGCCAAGGAGCGGCGCTGGTTTGACCGGAGCGGGCGCGCCATCAAAGCGGACCGGCCATGTCGTCATCGTCATCTTCCAATCGCCGTGCTGCATCGTCTGCAGGATGCCCCGCTCGTAGAAGGTCGGCTCGTTGGTCAACTCCATCGAGTCGAAAACCGCTCCGGCGGGGACGCCCGCGCCGCTGATCAGCGCCATCGCCTCCTCCTTGGTGTGCTGGCGCGTCCACTGAGCGATGATTTCGTTGACCTCGGCTTCGCGCTCGACCCGGGCGGCGGCTTTGTCGTAGCGCGGATCGCCGATCAGCTCCTCGCGCCCGATCAATTTTAACAGGCGCGGCCAATGCTCGGGGTTGGCTCGGCTGGTCAGCAGATAGACGTAATCGTTAGGCCCGCCGGGCTTGCACGGAAAAATTCCCGAAGGCGCGTTACCGCCGGCCGGCCGCCGCGGCGCAGCTTGGCCGGTTTGTGCCTGTCTGATGAACATGCCACGGCTGTAATGCATGACCGAATCCTGCATCGCCGCCTGCAGCCGGCGGCCTTTGCCGGTTGAGGCGCGCTGGTAAAGCGCGCTGACGATGCTGAACGCCAGCAGCATGCCGGTGCCGGTGTCGCCGATTGTCGGGCCGGGCTTGATCGGATTGCCGCCGGGCTCTCCGGTTATGCTCATCGCGCCGCCGCAGGCCTGCGCGATGGGATCGAAGCACAGACCCTTTTCATAGGGGCTGCCCTCGCCAAAGCCCTTGACCTGGGCATAAATGATCCGCGGGTTGATCGCGCTGATCACATCATAGCCGAGACCGAGCCGCTCGATCACACCCGGCCCGAAATTCTCGGTAAACACATCGGCATGTTTGGCCATTTCCTTGACGAGGGCCAAGCCACGCTCGGATTTGAGGTTGACGGTGATCGACCGTTTGTTGGCGTTGTAGATCATGAAGTAATAGGGATCCGCGACGCCCCGGCGCCCCGCCTCGCCGCCGTCCGGGTTTTCCACCTTGACGACATCGGCGCCCATCCAGGCGAGAGCTTCGGTGCAAGTTGTTCCGGCCTCGAACTGGGTCAGATCAAGAACCTTGATGCCGGCGAGACAATTCGGTGGTACTGGCGTTCCATCCATTTGTTTACTCCTTTCGAAACGCGACGCGGTGCGCGCCCATTTTGCAAAGCCGTCCGGCGCTCAGTTGAGGCCCTCCTGCTGCATGACCCGCTGGACCGAAGGGCGCGCCATCATCCGGTCGAAATGCGCGGCAACATTGGCCGGCAACTTCATGTTCAGCCGCTTGGTGGCCCAGAATTCGACGTAGAACAGCGCCGTATCGGCCGGAGAGAGATCATTGCCGGCGATATAGTTCTTGCCGGCGAGAGTCTTGTCGAGCACGGCAAAGCCCTTTTCCACGACCTCTCGCCCGGCGGCTTTGACCGCGTCATGATCGGCCGGCGAGGGCGCGAAGCGTTCGGTCCGGAAAAGGCGGGCAAAGCCCTGCCCGTGCATCGTGCCGACCGCGTATTCCATCGCCTCCATCGCCCGCGTATCGGCTTCATCGTCCCTCGGCAGCAGATTCGCCTGACGGCCAAGCCAGCGGGCGATGACCGGAAACTCCGTGAGGACCGAGCCGTCATCGCGCTCGAGAGCCGGGACTTTTGCTTTCGGACTGACGGCGGTGAAGGGCGGTTTGAACTGAGCGCCGTCGCGCAGATTGACCGGTTCGAGCTGGTACGGCTTGCCGATCTCTTCGAGCAGCACATGGATACCGATCGAGCAGGCGCCGGGAGCGTAGTACAGCTTCATCTCGGGTTCCTCGCTTGGCTAAAAGGACGCGATCGCGAGAACAGGTTTAGCATGACCCACTCGATCAGCGAATGCTGATGCGGTTTCGTATGTGGATCGCTGCTCTGTCGATTGCCGCCGCGAGTTTCAGCGGGTCCCCCGCCAGGGCCGACAGCGTCACCGCTGTCGAACCTGGCGGCCCCGGCGTGCTGACGAAGTGTCGTGATTGGCTGGTGGCAAGCTCTTGCAAATCCTACAAGCACATCGCCTTGCCCGCCCGAATTCAAGTCGGCGACGAGATCACCGTTTCCTTCGGCAGCAGCCCCAAGGAATTCGTGTTCACGGTTGCCCGGATCACGCTCAAGCGGCGGCATTGCGCGATTTTCAGCCAAGCGACCGGGGATCGTCACGAGATGGACAAGATCAATGTCACGCCGTGCTACCCGGCGAAGCAAGAAGGGCGCTGAGGGGCGCCCTCTCTCTTTTCAGATGATCCCTTCGGTGCGCAGCGCCTCGACCTCACCAGCGCTGATGCCGAGCCATTGGCCCAAGATTTCGGCATTGTGCTGGCCCAACATTGGCGACGGCTTGACCTTTGGCGGCGCGCCGTCGAAGCGCACCGGCCAGGCCGGCATCGTTACCTTGCCGGTCGTCGGGTGGTCGATCGTCTGCATGATCCCGCGTTCGGCAAGCGATGGGTCGTTCATCAGTTCGAGCGTATCGAACACCGCCCCGGCCGGCACCCCGGCCTCGCCGATGGTTTTCATCGCCTCTTCTTTGCTGTGCTGGCGCGTCCATTGGGCGATGATTTCGTCGATTTCGGCGGCGCGTGCGCTGCGCGCCTGATTGGTGTCGTAGCGGGGGTCGCCGACCAGGTCTTCGCGGCCGATCACCTTGAGCAGCCGGGTCCAATGCTCCGGATTGGCGCGGCTGGTAAAGACATAGACGTAGTCGTTGGGCCCGCCGGGCTTGCACGGGTACAAGGCCGACGGCACGAGCCCGCCGGGCTGGGACCGGTCGCTGCCGCCGCGCAATTGGGGCTGGCCGCTCTGTTGGGTGCGTGAAAACGGCACCCGCATGTAGTGGATCATCGCGTCCTGCATCGCGACCTGCAGCCGCTGGCCCTTGCCGGTGCGGTCCCGCTTGCGCAGGGCGGCGAGGATGCTGATCGCCATCAGCATCCCGGTTCCGGTGTCGCCAAAGGACGGCCCCGGCTTGACCGGCGCGCGGTCGCCATAGCCGGTGACGCTGGTCGGCCCGCCCGCCGCCTGCGCGATCATGTCGAAGGCGAGGTTTTTCTCGTACGGGCTGCCGGCGCCAAAGCCCTTGACCTGGCAATAGATGATCCCCGGGTTGAGCCCCTTGACGGCGTCATAGCCGAGCCCGAGGCGTTCGATCGTGCCGGGAGCCATGTTTTCGATCGTCACGTCGGCCTTTTTGAGCAGCTCCTTGACGATCTCGAGCCCGCGCGGGGATTTGAGGTTGAGGGTTATCGACTTCTTGTTCGCGTTGAACTGGTGAAAATACCAGGGATCGTCATCCGGCTTTCCGGGTTGCAATCGCCGGCCGGGATCGCCGGTCTTGGGATTCTCGACCTTGACCACCTCGGCGCCGAGCCAGGCGAGCGCCTCGGTGCAGGACGGCCCCGCCTCAAACTGCGTGAAATCCACAACGCGAACACCTTCGAGGCAGTCCAGCTCTACACCATCCATCGCTCGCACTCCTCCCTACTTCAGCAGCCCACTATAGCTCGTGTATCGCGGTCAAGGAAACCATCGCGGGCTCCGGTGGTGACTTACTTTGCATTCATCATGGGCGAAGGTCTGGCAGTCCGAGCAACCGCCGGGTCATGCCGGTCAACCCGCCTGATGCTGCGAATGGGTTGTGTATCCTGGTGCCGCCGAGGGCGCTTCCGTCGGACATGTCCTCGGTGAGGACGATGCTGCACCCCGATTCCGCGGCTGTGGCTACGAGGAGTGCGTCCCAATATGAGGCGCGTCCCGTCGCGGCATCGGCGAGCGCGGCACGGATGGCCGCGGCAGTGGCGGCCACGGTCGGAAAAAGTTCGAGCCAGTCCGTAACTTGCGCAGCGGCGTCGGCAGACGGCATGATTCCTTTCCGCGTGGCGGCGACGTAGAACTCTCCTAACGCCTGCAGGGTGAGCCAGCACTCGCTCTCGACCGCGCGATCGACGATTTCGAGCGCAACGCGATGCCGCTCTCTGGCGGCGTTGTCGACGCTATAGACGAGCAGGTTCGTGTCGAGCGTAAACCGCGCGCCTTCAGCGTTCATGCAAGCTGTCGCGATCGAGAGGTCCGTTGCCGATGGCCCAGCCCTGTTCCATCCGAGCGCGAGCGCGAGCCCGCGCAGCCTGTTGTCCTGGGCTGAGGACTCGCCGTCCTTCCGCCGGCACCAACCGTGCAACCGGGCGGCCATTTCGGGTGATGATATATTCTTCCCCGGCCTCGACGTCGCGAACACACCTAGCGAAAGCTTGGTTTGCTTCGCGGAGGGTGATCATCTTGCTCATGCGCTGTCTCACTGAAACAACAGCCCTGACGTAGCACCACATCGTGCTACAATCAAGCGGGCCCGCTGCTCAGAGGCAGCTCTCCCTTATCTGCGGGCTTCTCCTCCGTGTTGCGGCTGACCTAGATCGGCGGGTCCCGCTCCAAAGCTTCGGCCAGTCGCTGTGGGTCGACGCGGATCTCGACCCCGGCGCGCTCCTGCTGCAATAGCATCGGCGAGCGCGAGTCACGCTCGCCCCAGCCGCGATTGAGGGCCTCGGAGAGCTCGGCGAGCGCGAGGTTGGCGATCCGCATCGGCACATTGAAGTCGCGGCCCAATTGTGTGGCGAGCGACATGTCCTTGTGCGCCAGCCGCAATGCAAACGCTGCCGGCTCGTACTTGCCGGGCAGGAATTGGTCGACCAACCCGTCGAAGGTGCGCCGCCGGCCGCCGGCGCCGTCGCGCACCGCTTCCCACAGGGCGAGCGGCTCGACGCCGGCCTTGACCCCGACACTAAACATCTCGGCGAGCGCCGTCTGGATGCAGTAGCCGGCGCCGTTGTGCACGAGCTTGGCAACCGAGCCAGCGCCGATCGGCCCGACATAGCGGGCCTTGTCGCCCATCGCGTCGAGCACCGGTTTAAAGCGGTTGAAGATCTGCTCGTCGCCGCCGACCCACAGAGCGAGCTTGCCGGTCCGCGCACCGCGCGGTCCGCCGCTCACCGGTGAATCGAGCATGTAGACATCGCGCTCGGCGAAGGCGGCGTTGATCTTGCGCACCATGGTCGGCGAATTGGTGGACAGATCGAAATAGGCCTTGCCGCGGCTCATGCCACTCAAAATACCGTTTTCGCCGAGCGCCACGGCTTCGACCTCGGGCGGTCCGGGCAGCGAGGTGAACACCACCTCCGCTGTTTCGGCAACGGCGCGCGGCGTGTCCGCCCATACGGCGCCGGCGGAGAGATAGGGTTCGGCGGCAACTCGCCGCAAATCATGCACGACCAGTTCGTGACCCGCCCTCTGCAAATTGGCCGCCATTCCCGAGCCCATCATGCCCAACCCGATGAACCCTATCTTCATATCGCCCTCCCGCAATCAGCTCGTGCTCTCGACCCGCGCTATTTCTCGAAGACGTCCTTGGCGACGAGGGCCGCCGTCATCGCCGCCGGCCAGCCAGCATAGAAGGCGAGATGGGTGATCACCTCGCTGAGCTCATTCTTGGTGAGGCCGTTGTCGAGCGCCCGCTGCAAATGGCCGACGAGCTGCTTTTCGCGGCCGAGCGCGATCAGGGTCGCGCAGGTGATCAGGCTGCGGTCTCGCTTCGAAAGGCCCGGACGCTCCCAAACCTCACCGAACAACACGCGCTCGCTGAGATCGATCAGCCCCGGGACGATGTTGCGGACTTGCTCGCGGGCCGCTGAGGGTTGTGATTGCGCCATGTTGTCCTCCTTGGTTCGGTGATGCGATCGAAGATCAGCCTAACATGGCGTTCTCGCGAGCAACCATCTTTCCGAACATGCCAGAGCCGGGAATCGTGCAGACCCGGACCAAGAGCGCGAGCCAAGCCTGGTCGCGCGAGCTTGGCCTACGCGCCAGGCGCGCCCGCAGCAGCTGCGCCGCTTCGTTCGGCCGTTGGGCGCGCATAAAGGCGACGATGAGCGAGCGCTCAACGAGCGGGACGCCCGCCGCGAGATCGCCGGTTACGATATAGGCCCAACCCAGATAGCCGAGAAACCACTAATCATCACCCCAACGCGGCGCTAGTTCCTGAAGCAGCGCCAATTGCGCCTCGTGATGATCGCGGCCGCCCGCTGAAACCGAGCAGCCCAAAGACGCCGAGCGCCAAAGACAACGGCAACGCCTCCCGGGGGTGTTCCAAGACGTGTTCGCGGACTAGCGCCAGCGCCTCTCTTGCGGAGCCTTCCACGGTCGGCGCGATCGCATCGATGTGCCGTTGCTCGCGGACGGAAACGCGTTCACGCAGTGATTTGGCACGAGTTGCCGCTTCCCTCGCCTCGGACATCCGCGCCTGGAGCTGGAGCAGGCGGGCCCGCGCAATATGCGCGAGGGCGAAATCGGGATCCGCCGCGATAGCGCGCCCGAGCCGCTCTTCGGCTCCAGGATTTGCCGACAGGAGCAGATCGACAGCCGCGAATACTCGTCGAGCGCCTCGGCCGAGCCGGCCGATACCGGAAGGTCGAAGCGGTCCGTCATGTCATCAGCCGCCGCAATAGCATTGCCGGTAATCCGGAATCTGGACATTGCCCGTGGCGCAGCGGAAAGCCCTGACGGCTTGCGCCAACCGGTCGTCTCGAGAGAACGGAGCCCAGTATCCCGCGCTCGACACCGGGAACAGCCTGTGCCAGCGCTCCCGCTCGGCCGGCACTTCTGCCGTTGCCGAGTAGAGCTGATCGAGACTGGCGAGATTGATGCGCGGCAGGCCCCACTCCCGGCTAAATGTGTATTCCTGGCGCCACACCGGAGGAGCTGCGGCCGTTTCCGTCAAATTCGTCAAGTAATAGGTGGTTTGATCGAGAATGCCCCCGGCCGGGTCATAAACCGCGGTTCGGAAACCCGGGTTCTGGCCGAAAATCGGGCTGACCGCCGGCGTGATCAGGGCAAAGCCATAATGGCCTTCACCGTCGCCGATCAGGCGGAAATCGTCCATATGGGTATGGCCGGCAAAGCTTGCGAAAATGGTGTTGGAGTAGCGCCTCAGCAACCTGTCGAATGCATCGGCATAGGCGGGGTCCCACATCGTAACGATCTTGGCTGGGCAGGTCCCTTCGCGCAGCATCGCATAGCCGTCGATGCCCGGGGGAATGTGGTAAAGGAGCCAAACTGGCTCTCGGGCCTGCTGGGCTGCAGCCAGCTCGGTCTCCAACCAAGCGAGGGTCGCTCGACCGGGATCGGGATCGGAGGGTGAGCCGCACGCATTGCGGTAGTGGATCGAAAGGAAATTGGTGTTGGTCGACAGGACCCGGACGCCGCCTACCTTGGCACTGAAATTACCGTAACCCCACCAATTCCGGTCGAAAGACGGACTTAGGGTATTCCCGGCAAGGCCCCGCACAATCGGCAGCGTGTCCGCGAGAAACGGCCCTCCCGGTTGGAGCTGATAATCGCCGCACTCCTCGTCATTGTTGCCGAGCGCCGGAAGGATCGCCGCGGTTGGGAAGGTCTGCCGCAACTGCTGAGCCAGAAACTGCATGGTCTTACGCAAGAACGCGCGATAAGCGAGGTCCGAATGGTTGCGGGCGGCGGCATCGAATTCTCGGCGGAAATCATGTGCGAGGAAATCGCCGGAAATCAGCACGAAAGAGGGGTTGGGTAGCGCCTCCCCCGCTTGCCCGAGAGCCGAGCGCAGCAGCCTCCAGTTGGTGTCCCGGCCATAGCGTCCGAGACTGGCGCCGCCGGGGCTTTCCAGAATGGCCTGCCACTGATCAGGTTCTGCCGCGGCAAGCCGGTCCACCAGCTTCGGATCCGCCATCGGATCGAAATGCAAGTCGGATAATACCAAGATTTGCCCAGCAGTGGGGGGCGGCCCTGCTTCTTGCGGCTGGCACGCCGCTGTCGCCAAAGAAACCGCGACGATCGCCGCCAGCACGAAGCGCATGATCCCCGTGCGCCGCTCGCGCGCTCTTGGGCATGTCATTTGAGGGCCCCCAGCACGATTTCCTATCGCCGGGAATATCAGGAGTTCTGTTCGGCGCGCAATGCGCTACCGCCGGAGGATTCCCCTCAGGGGGCGGCGTGCTGCTGGCGTTTGTCCCAGGGCCGATGACGGACAAGCGCGACGAAGCGCTCTCGCTGCTCGGGTGATAGGGTTGAAAGGAAGGACAAAGTCGTCAACGTCAATTCGAGCCTATACCCGTATCTTTGTTGCGCCGCTTCGTCGAACAGCTGTGTAACCATCGCCGCGTCCGCATCGGGCCTGGCGAGCTCCGACCAGAGCCTCCGCAGTTCGTCTATTCGAGTTCGCAGCCCCGCGCTATCGCCTGTCGCAGCTTCGGCAATGCCGGCGTGCAGGTCGGCGAAGCAAGACCGGCGCGGGGGAAGTGGCGGCGCGCGTGCTCCACGACCTCGATCCATGCCTGTTCAAACGGCGGCCCCCGCCACAAAGCTGCCACCGCCACAGAAACGATGCCGAATCAGCCAGCGACAGCATCGGAGCCGACAACACGACCGACGGACGGATGCTATCGAAATAGACCGCGCGCAGCACAGTACGGTCCCGGTGGCGCACCGAAAAGCCCGGACGTCGCTTCCGCTAACGCAAAGGGCCAACTCTCAATTGAAGGCCGCAGCTGCGCGACCGGGGAACCCGGGTTAGTGGTCGTGTGCCCAGGTCTTCTGACGGATCAGCTCGACAAATTTTGCCCGTTGCTCCGCAGATAATGTCGCAAGGAATGACAGGGTGATCGGCGTCAGCTCGCGCATGAAGCTGCGCCGGGTTTGTCCGGCTTCGTCGAAGAGGTGCACGACGTTCGCCTCATCCGCTCCGGGTTTGGCGATCTCCGCCCATGCCTTGCCCATCATCGGGTCGACCGTCGCATGCATCAGCTGCATCCGTGTGCGCACCGTTTCAGAATACTTGTCGAAAGCTTCTTGTTGTCCCGGATCGAGCGATAATTGCGTGCCGATGCGCTGCAATCGCTCTGCAACGCTCAATGGAACGGGAGGGCCGTGAATGCGAATCCACAATGCGCCAATAATAAAGAACAGGTTCAACGCCACCGACAGCGCTACCAACATCCACCAGAGTTGTTGTCGCGTGCCGCTGCGTGCCGCCTGCGAAGCGATCGTCACGTTCGCGTCCCCTCGCCGAGATCACGCAGGAAACCGCTCGCCGGATCGAACAATTCGGGCAGAAAGCTGCTGTCGCTTGGCTGCCGCGGCTGGCTGAGCGCCAGCGTCGCATCGCTTCCCATCGCAAATCCGAGCCAGCTTGCCACGGCGATCGCTGCCGCAAGGCTGCCCCACTGGGCGAAGCTCTGCACGAACCGCGGGCCTCGTGGGCGGGCCAATTCTATGACCTGACTCGCCTCCCGTGGCGCGGGGGGTAAGATCGCACACGCCCGAGCGATTACATTTTCGAGTTTCGCCGGGCTTTCGCCGCTCACATCGAGGGCACGCGCCGCGCGCACATCGGCTGCCGCCTCCGGGTGGTCGGCAAGCCACGCCGCCACCCGCTCTTGCTCCTCAACATCGAGAAGCCGATCGGCAAAAGCGGCAAGGTCGAGAAACCGCAATGCTTCGTCTTCCGGGGCATCGGTCGTCCGACATTTCTGCCATAGAGCACGGTCCGATCCCGGGTCGGATCCTCTTTGCGGGTCTTCGTCGGTTCGTGTCATCGCAATCGCTGTCTTTCTCAGTGTACGCAAAGGCCCTCCCAAGCATCCCCCACAATCTCCGCGTTCACTCGACTTCGGCTTTGAAGTGGGCGCGCAGCTTGAGCATCGCCTTGTGATGGGCACTGCGGACGGTCTGCGGATCGATGCCCAATGCGAGCGCGACTTCCGCGACTTCCATCTCATGATCGTACAGCATCGTCAGGATTTCGCGCTGGCGCGGCGACAGCAGGGCATCGGGCAGCTTGAGTTTTTGGACGGGCTCGATCGGATCGATCGCCAGCCGTCCTTCGGGCAGCGCATCGATCGGCACCGAGACCGGCCGGAAACGGCGCAAAGCATCCCGGGCGGTGCTGCGGGCAACGATCGTGATCCAGGTGGACAGTCCCGCCCGTGCTGGGTCGTAGCTTCGCAGGAGCCGAAAATCATCCTTGCACAGCCGGAGAAAGACCTCCTGTGTGAGATCCTCGACCTCCGCCGCGTCACGCGCAACGCCTCGAACGGCGGCAACCACGAGGCCGGCGTATCGTCGGACGAAGACCTCCCAGGTTCCTCTCTCACCCCGCAGGAGGCCGTCCAAATCGCCGTCTTGCGCCAATAAGCGAGTCCCGTGTCCGTAATTCTGCTATCTGGTCCGGCGGGGCAATCAGGTAAGCCCGGCAAAAAAATCGTTTCCTTTGTCGTCGATAACGATGAAGGCCGGGAAATCGACCACCTCGATGCGCCAGATCGCTTCCATCCCGAGTTCGGGATATTCAACGATCTCGACCTTGCGAATGCAGTCTTGAGCGAGCCGGGCGGCGGGGCCGCCAATGGAGCCGAGATAGAAGCCGCCATGCTTGCGGCAGGCATCGCGGACTTCGGCTCCGCGATTGCCTTTGGCGAGCGTTACAAAGCTCCCGCCTGCCGCCATGAAGGCGTCGACATAGCTGTCCATGCGGCCTGCGGTGGTCGGCCCGAACGAGCCCGAGGCATAACCTTCTGGGGTTTTCGCCGGGCCAGCGTAATAGATCGGGTGGTGTTTGACGTAATCGGGCAGCCCATCCCCCCGATCGAGCCGCTCCTGAAGCTTTGCGTGGGCAATATCGCGGGCAACAATCAGCGGACCGGTCAGGCTGAGGCGCGTCTTGATCGGATATCGCGAGAGCGTGCGCCGGATCTCGGCCATCGGTTTGGCGAGATCGATCGATACCACCTCGCCGCCGAGCGAGGCGGCGTCGATATCGGGGAGAAATCGCGCGGGATTGGTTTCGAGCTCTTCGACGAACACGCCGTCCGCGGTGATCTTGCCGAGGATCTGCCGATCGGCGGAGCACGACACGCCGATGCCGATCGGCAAGCTCGCGCCGTGACGGGGCAGCCGGATCACCCGCACATCGTGGCAGAAATATTTCCCGCCGAACTGCGCACCGATCCCGAGGCCGCGGGTCAATTCGAGCACCTCCTCTTCGAACCCGCGGTCGCGGTAGGCCTGCCCGTAGCGGTTCCCCTCCACCGGAAGCGCATCGAGAAAGCGGCAGCTGGCGAGCTTGACCGTCTTCAAATTCATCTCGGCCGAGGTGCCGCCGATGACGATCGCCAGGTGATAGGGCGGACAGGCGGCCGTGCCAAGCGTGCGGATCTTCTCGTCGAGGAATTTCAGCAAGGATTTCGGGTTCAGCACCGCCTTTGTCTGCTGATACAGAAAGCTCTTGTTGGCGGAGCCCCCGCCCTTGGCAATAAACAGAAATTTGTACTCTTCGCCGGGTTCGGCGTAGAGGTCGATTTGCGCCGGGAGGTTGTCGCCGGTATTCACTTCCTCATACATCGACAAAGGCGCGACTTGGCTATACCGCAAGCTCGTTTCGGTATAGATGCGCCTGATACCCGCCGAAATGGCGGCGGCATCGTCGCCGCCGGTCCACACCTGCTGCCCCTTCTTGCCCATCACGATCGCCGTGCCGGTATCCTGGCACATCGGCAGGATTTTGCCGGCGGCGATATTGGCGTTCTTTAGCAGGTCGAAGGCGACGAATTTGTCGTTCGGCGATGCGTCGGGATCATCGAGGATCGTGCGCAGCTGCGCGAGATGGCCGGGCCGCAGCAAGTGCTGACAATCGAGAAAGGCTTCGCGCGCGAGCAGGGTCAATGCGACGGGGTCCACCTTGATAACGCGCTGCCCCTCGAACATGCCGCTTGACACATAATCGCTCGTGAGCTCGCGATACGGCGCGTCGTCCGGCCCGAGCGGGAAAAGTTCGCGATATGCAGCCTCGCTCATGCATCGCTCCGCGGTACCATTTCGCGCAGGATCGTCCTTTTCCCGACCGCGTCAAGCAAGCCGCGCCAAAGCTAGCGTTTGCGAAACTTGTCGAGCGCCACGATTTCGGCCGCCGGACGCTTCGGGTCGGCCGCGTCAGGTTCCGGGCTCGGTATCGGGAGCGCGGCGATTTCGGCCGGTTTCGGTTCGGGAGTCCCAAACTGAAGACCGAAGTTGACCGAGGGGTCGGCAAATGTCGTCACGGCCGCGAACGGAATTGTTAAGCGCTCCGAACGATTCTGAAAGCTGAGGTTGACGGAAAACCCGTGCTCTCCGACTTCGAGCGCTCGGAACTGGTGCTGCAGCACGATCGTCATTTCTTGGGGATATTTGGTCAGCAGGTATTTCGGGATCGTCACTCCCGGAGCGCGGGTACGAAAACTGACATAGAAGTGGTGGTCGCCGGGCAGGCCTTCCCGTGCGGTGTGTGCCAATACATCCCGCATCACGCCGCACAGCGCGGCCTCGACCATCTGTGGGTAGTCGAAGTGAGTCTGGGCCATCTCAGGCGGCTCGTTCGTTGGTACGCAGGGCGCGGGTATGCAGGGCGGGTTCGCGTGGTTGAGTGAGGGGCTTCTGTTGCCCGGTGCCCCTCGAACCGCGATTTGCTCAAGGCTTTTACCCCGTTAGGGGTTAGGCCGCGAGCGCCTCCTGTGCGAAGTTGTCGTTCGCAGCTAAAAATTGACCCGATAACGGTGGTATCATACCGGGCGACGGATCTTGCCTTTACCACGCGCGTCGAGCCTAGTTCGCCCCCGTAGAGCGCCGGCCCTAGGGACGGCGGAAGATTGGTGGAGGCGCCGGGTACTGCCCCCGGGTCCGCAACGCTTATTTCACAAGCCGTGTATCGCCATAGTCGGTTGCCCGACGCCGGAGATATAGGCGCGCGGCAACGCAAACTCAATGCTGTCCCTCCTCGGGTCCTCGCGCTGGATCAATGCATCGGAGTGCAAGCGGCCGGATCGGGTTTCCTGTTGCAGGAGGTAAGATTCGATGCAGATGCCCGTACAAATCACGTTTCGCCATATGGCTTCTTCCCGCGCCATTGAAGAGCGGATCCTAGAACGCGTAGATGCCCTCGAGCGGTTTTTCGATAGGATCATCGCCTGCCGTGTCATTGTCGAACGAAGGGAGCCGCGTCAGCAAGGCAACGTCTATCAAATCCGTATAGACCTGAGCGTTCCTGGGCGTGAAATCGTTATTGGGCGCGATACGAAGGCGCAGCACGCACATCAGGACGTCCATGCCGCCATTCGCGACACTTTTGACGCCGCGCGCCGCCAACTCGAGGATCATGCGCGCGGCCGCCGCGGCGAGGTCAAAGTACACAGCGTGCCCGATCACGGACGCATCACACGCTTTCTTCCCGAGAAGGATTGCGGCTTTATCGCAAGCGCTGACGGCAGCGAAATCTATTTTCATCGCAACAGCGTCGTTGGCGGCGCGTTTGATAAGCTCCAGGTTGGTGATGAGGTGCGCTTCGTCGCGCAAGAGACGGAGAGCATCAAGGGTCCGCAGGCAAGCAGCGTGGTGCCCCTCGGCAAGCACCACCTGCCGCCGACCGAGACAGTCCGCCCGTGACATGGCCAAGGACTAACCGGCCGCGCCGAGCGCCTCGTCAAGGTCGCGGATCAGATCCTCGGCCGATTCGAGGCCGATCGAGAGGCGGATCACGTCGGGACCGGCACCGGCCGCCAGACGCTGTTCGTCGCTCAATTGGCGATGAGTTGTCGAGGCAGGGTGAAGGATCAAGCTGCGGGTGTCCCCGATATTGGCGAGATGTGAGAAGAGCTGCACGCTCTCGACCAGTTTGGTCCCGGCCTCGTAACCGCCCTTGACGCCGAAAGTAAAGACGGCACCCGCACCGCGCGGCAGGTATTTCTGCGCGAGATCGTGGAACGGGTTGTCCTTCAGCCCGGCATAGGAGACCCCGGCGACGCGCGGATGGGTCGTGAGGAATTCGGCGACCTGCTGCGCATTCGCGATATGGCGGTCCATGCGCAGATGCAGGGTCTCGATGCCGGTCACGGTCAAAAACGCATTCATCGGCGAGAGGGTCGGGCCGAAATCGCGCAGCGCCACGGCGCGCGCCTTGGTCGTAAACGCGAAGTCACCAAAATTCTCGTAGAATTTGAGCCCATGATAAGCGGGCTCGGGCTCGGTCAGAGACGGGAAACGGTCGCCCTGCGCCCAATCGAACCGGCCGCTCTCGACAACAATGCCGCCGAGCGCGTGCCCATGACCGCTCAGGAACTTGGTCGTCGAATGGCAGATGATGTCGGCGCCCCATTCGAAAGGCCGGCAGAGATAAGGGGTCGCCAAGGTGTTGTCGACGATCAGCGGGATCCCGGCCTCGTGCGCG
>JBJMQW010000296.1:0-4071 GCA_045802495.1 Allostellaceae bacterium
ACTGCGCCGCGCATCACCGAAAGCCCGACCGGCACCTCTACCTCATGAGCGGTCCCATCGTGCTCGATATAGGTGACTTTTGGCATGCCGCTGCCCTCTTGCTCAGAGCGGGTCCCAGGAGAACAAATCGCCCGAGCGATCGAGCGGCATGAACGAGGATTGCAGCGCCGGCAGGGCGTGCTCGGCGATCGCTTCCGGCGTCCAGCCTTCCCCTCTATGCAGGCTGCGAATGGGCCGTGGCGAGCTGAACAGGTAGATCTCGTTCATCCGCGTCCCGAACACCTGGCCGGTGACATCGCGCGCCGCGTCCGAGGCGAGAAACACCGCCATCGGCGCGTTCTTGTCGGGGGTCATCTGCTGAATTTTGGCGACGCGCGCCCGCTCCTCCTCGGTGCGCGCCGGGATCGATTGGGTCATGCGGCTCCACGCCCAAGGCGACAGGCAGTTCGAGCGCACGTTGAACCGCTTCATGTCGATCGCGATCGCCTTGGACAAGGCGGTGATGCCGAGCTTGGCCGAGGCGTAGTTCGCCTGGCCCATATTGCCGATCAGTCCCGAGGTGCTGGTGATGTGGACGTAGGCGCCGCTCTCCTGCTTGCGGTACTGATCGGCGGCGGCGCGGCTGACAAAGAAGCTGCCGTTGAGGTGAACCGAAATCACCGCCAACCAGTCGTCCGGTGTCATCCGGTGAAAGATCTGGTCGCGCAGAACTCCGGCATTGTTGACGACGACGTCGAGCGCGCCGAAATGGTCGAGCGCCGCCTGCACGATTTTTTGCGCGGAGCTCCACTCGGCGACGGAATCAGTGCTGATCGCGGCCTTCCCCCCGCCCTGTTCGATCAGCCTTTTGGTTTCCTCGGCCGGGGTCGACGACTGGCCTTCGCCGGCGAGCGAGGCGCCGATGTCGTTGATGATCACCGCGGCGCCGGCGCGCGCCATGGCAATCGCGATCTCCCGTCCGATGCCGCCGCCGGCACCGGTGACGATTGCGATCTTGCCGTCCAACATCCCCGCCATGCGCGGCATCCTCCGTCGGCTGTCCTCCAGCCTCGATCAAACGATGAAGCTGGTCCCCGGTCAATCGCCGACATCGTGATCCGGACGCGCCCTAGACGCCATCTCGGCTATTCGGGAGCGCGACCGCTGCGCGGAGCTCCCAAGGAGCTCCACGACTAGCCGAAGGGGGCCATATGATCGTGATTGAAGCGCTTGACGGGACCGGCGTGGAAGTCGACGAGAACAGCGTAGCCCTCGTCGCCGGACCCTACCCGCATGATCTTGGACCCCATACCTATGTGCACGGGGTCGACCGCGGAGTGTTGGTGACGAGAGAAGATGCCGCGGCATTGGTGGCGCGGTTGGGCGCCGATCCGCCTCTCGCGAGGTTGACGCGGCCTAACTCGACCCCGGTTTGGGTCAAGGGATCGGCGGTCACTGCGATCCGGCCACCGCTCGTGGCCGAGCGGCAAGGCAGCGGAGCCGTGAAAGCCGTGCTGGTCCTCGGCACTCTCCATCAGGCCGTGCGCGAAGGAGTTAGAGCGGCGGAGGCTCTGTTAAAACCTCACCGCACCGCAGCCTGAACCACGATCGGCGGAAACAGCAGCGAGAAGGCGGTGCGCGCGTTGACCCCGCCGCCCATCGTGACAAAGACACCGCGACGATGACCCAGCCGTAAAAGAACGGCAGCCGCGACGGGCTCCTGTGGGCGAGGGGTGAACCGGACATGGCCCCCCTCTACGGCGAGCGGGCTTGAAGCAATCACCTCCGGGGTAATCCCATCGACAGAGTTGCGCGCCGGGGGCAGGATGCAACGGCAAGCAAACGCAAAAGAGGAATTCGCCGATGCCCGAGACGCCGACCTTTGGCCGCTATGCCGAGATCCCCTATGACCAGATGACGCCGGAGCAGCAGGAGGGCTATCGCTCGCTGATCGAGGCGCGCGGGCGGTTGCCCGGCCCGAACAAGATCTACGTGCACAACCCCAAGCTCGTGAAGGTGATGGGTCCGCTCGGGGCCTATTTCCGCACCGGCTATTCCTTGAGCGAGCGCGAGCGCGAGATCGCTGTCGTTATCATCAACAGCAAGTGGCATTCGGCCTACCCGACCAACGCGCATGAGCGCGCCGGCAAGGCGGCCGGGCTGCCGGACGACAAGGTCGAGGCGCTGCTGTCAGGCCTGCCGACATCCTTTGACGACAAGCGCGAGCAGGTCATCTACGAGATGGCGACCTGCCTCGCCAATTCGCGCTGGGTCTCCAAAGGCCTCTACGATCGCGCGGTCGAGGCCCTCGGCCATGAAGGCATCACCGACGTGATCTGCCTGATGGGTTTTTACACGAGTGTCTCGATGACGTTGGCCTTCTACGACGTCCCCGCCGGCGCCGAAGGCCTGCAGCGCTGAATTGGGAAGGAAATCGAGCAATGCCCGAAACCCCGACCTTCGGCCGTTATGCCGAGATCCCCTATGACCAGATGACGCCGGAGCAGCAGGAGGGGTATCGCTCGCTGATCGAGAGCCGCGGCGCGCTCGGGGGGCCGAACAGGATCATTGTCCACAACCCGAAATTGGCCAAGGTCGCGGGGCCGTTCGGTGCCCATTTTCGCACCGGCTACTCGCTGAGCGAACGCGAGCGCGAGATCGCCGTCATTATCATCAACAGCAAGTGGCGTTCGGCCTACCCGACCAACGCCCATGAGCGCGCCGCCAAGGCGGCGGGGTTGCCGGCCGATAAGGTCGAGGCGATGTTATCGGGTCTGCCGACTTCGTTCGAGGACAAGCGCGAGCAGGTCGTCTACGAAATGGCGACCTGCCTCGCCAATTCGCGCTGGGTGTCGAAGGGGCTTTACGACCGCGCGGTCGAGGCGCTCGGCCATGTCGGGATCACGGACGTGATCTGCCTGATGGGCCATTACACCAGCGTGTCGATGACGCTTGCCTTTTACGACGTGCCCGCCGGTGCCGAAGGAATGCAACGCTAAGCCTCGGACTTGCCCCTCACCCCGACCCTCTCCCCGCAAAAGCAGGGAGAGGGAAAGTCTCGGATACCCTCGCCCTGCGACAGCGGGGAGAGGGTTAGGGTGAGGGGCGATGACGCGAACCCAACAGGAGTGAGAACGCCATGCTGATCGTCGACGCACAAGTTCACATCTGGTCCGCCGGGCCGCCGACCAACCAGGCGCATCGCCAGGTCACCTCGTATAGCGCTGAGGAGTGCATTCGCGACATGGATGCGGCCGGGGTCAGCGCCTGCCTGCTGCACCCGCCGGGCTGGGACCCGAATTCGGGCAAGATCTCCGAAGAAGCCGCGGCCAAATATCCGACGCGCTTTGCGATCCTCGGCAACTTCCCGCTCGACAAGCCGGAGAACCGGTCCTTGATCGACACCTGGAAGAGGCGGCCCGGCATGCTCGGCCTGCGCTACGCGTTCACCCAGCCACACCAGGCCAATTGGATGACCGACGGCACTATGGATTGGCTGTGGCCGGCCGCGGAGAAAGCCGGGATCCCGATCGCGCTGATGGCGTCCAACTACTTGACGCAGGTCGGGCAAATCGCCGAGCGGCACCCCGGCCTCAAGCTGATCATCGACCACTACGCTCGGGTGCGCGACGGCAAGGACGATGCGGCGCACGGCAACCAGCCGGCATTGCTGGCGCTCGCCAAGCACCCCAACGTCGCCGTCAAATGCACCGGCGCGCCGGGCAATTCGAGCCAGCCCTACCCCTATCGCAACATCCACAAATACACACAGCAGATCGTCGAGACCTTTGGGCCGCATCGTAGCTTCTGGGGCACTGACATCACCCGCATGCCGTGCTCGTGGAAAGAGTGCGTGACGATGTTCACCGAGGAGATGCCATGGCTGAAAGGCCGCGATCTCGAGCTCGTCATGGGTCGCGCGGTCTGCGACTGGCTCGGCTGGAAACTGCCGGGCTGAGGGATTGCCCCTCACCCCGGCCCTCTCCCCGCATTGCGGGGCGAGGGAGAACAAGTTGAAGTCCCCTCTCCCCGCTTGCGACCAGGGCTGTCCGGGGAAACTCAGGCATAGCTGAAGCTCAGCTGATGTTCGGA
>JBJMQW010000297.1:0-5939 GCA_045802495.1 Allostellaceae bacterium
CCGGGTGGATCAACAACCAGTTAATCATGGCCGATCCGTTTGTAACGCGGTTCCCGTCAACCGCGCGCCCTGCCTACTTGAAGCCCTTTTGGGGGTCCTCGCTGCCGGGGCGGCTGTCGACAACCTCATCGACGATGCCGAATTCCTTGGCCTCCAAGGGTGACAAGAACTTGTCGCGCTCGACCGCAGCGGCGATGGTATCCAGCGCCTGGCCGGTATGCCTGACATAGATTTCGTTGAGCCGTGCACGAAGCGCCAGGATCTCGCGCGCCTGGATCTCGATGTCGGTGGCCTGACCTTGCGCGCCGCCGGAAGGCTGGTGGATCATGATGCGCGCATTCGGCAATGAAAAACGCTTGCCGTGCGCTCCGGCGCAAAGCAACAGCGAGCCCATCGAGGCGGCTTGTCCGATGCACACGGTCGACACGGGCGAACGGATATATTGCATCGTGTCATAGATCGCGAGCCCCGAAGTAACGACACCTCCCGGTGAATTTATGTAAAAGGCAATATCCTTTGTTGGGTTTTCGGATTCGAGGAACAACAGCTGCGCGCAGATCAGGCTCGCCACAGCGTCGTGCACCGGGCCGACCAAAAAGATGATGCGCTCCTTCAGCAAACGCGAATATATGTCGTAAGCCCGCTCCCCGCGATTGGTCTGCTCGACCACCATGGGAACCAAGTTATTCATGTACTGTTCGAAATAATCAGGCATTTCCAGGCTCCTGGGCGATCGCGCACGCTGGAGAGGGCGCATTGGAAGTGAAGTGATCATGCCGCCGGCGTCTCCCGCTCGTCGGGGTCCGGCGTGTTCAGCAACTCCTGCGGTGTAATTCTACGCTCTTCGACCTTCGCCAGTTCGACGATGAAGTCGATGACCTTATCCTCAAAGATCGGGGCGCGCAAATTGACGACAGCCTCCGGGTTCTGGCGATAAAAATCCAGCACCTGGCGCTCATAGCCGGGATGACGGCGCGCTTCTCGGCCGATGGCTTGGTTCAGCTCGTCCTGGGTCACGGTAATGTTGTTGTTGCGTCCGACCTCTGCCAGAAGCAGCCCGAGCCGCACTCGGCGCTCAGCGATCCGGCGATAATCTGCCTTCAGATCTTCCTCGCTTTCGCTGCCGTCAGTTGCTGCGCCGGCGGCTGGGGGCGCGTTGGCGGGCGAGCCCGCCGCATCGGCCGCGTCCGCGCCTAGCCCTTCGCTAGCGGAGGATGCGGGCTCGGCGCCGATGGTCGCACTACTCGGCTCCGCCTCTATCGGCGCGCTATTCGACCCCGCCTCTATGGTCGCCTCACTCGACTGCGCTCCCTCGGAGTCGGCCCCTTCCGGCTCTGCGCCCGTCTCGCTTTTTTGCTCGGCCTCGTGCCGGCTCCAAATGCTGTCGAATTCCAGATCCACCATACCGGGTGGGACCGGAAAATCGTATGCCGCAGCCAGCTTGTCGAGCAGAACGCGCTTTAGCCGCAAGCGCGAGGCAGCGTCATAATCCCGGCGCAGCTGCTGCTGGACCTCCTCGCGCAGCTCAGCGAGGCTCTCGAGCCCGACCGCCTTGCCCAGTTCGTCGTCGAGAACGATCGGCAAGCGGGCGCGCACCTCCTTCACATCGACTTCGAACACGGCCTCCTTGCCGGCGAATTCCGTGACGGCATACCCTTCGGGGAATGTCACGCGAACCGTGCGATGCTCGCCTGCGCTGACGCCGATCAACTGCTCCTCGAAGCCTGGGATGAACCCGCCGGAGCCGAGCACGATTTGACGATCCGTGCCGCTGGCGCCGGGGATCTCCTGCTCGCCGACCCGCCCCTCGACATCCACCGCGATGATATCGCCGCTTTCGGCAGGGCGCTCGACCGCTTCCGACTTACGCTGCTGTTCTGCGATCCGCTCGATCGCTCGATCGACATCCGCCTCAGGAACCTCGACAACGAGCTTCTCGACGTCGAGATCGGCGAAGCTGGGTTCGGGGATTTCGGGCAAGACCTCCAGCGACATCTTGTATTCGAGGTCGGTGCCCTCGCTAAACGAGACGATGTCGACCTTTGGGGGCAATGCCGGCCGCAGATTAGCCTCGCGGATCGCCTCGGCGGAGCTCCCCTGCACGGTGCTTTCCAACACCTCGCCGAGCACCGAAGGGCCGAAGCGCCGACGCAGGATCTGCATCGGAACCCTGCCGGGTCGAAAGCCCGGTAGCGTAATGGTGCGGCCGATCTCTCCCAGGCGGGTGGTGACCTTTTCCTCAAGTTCGCCGGCTGGGACGACGATATGGAATTCGCGCTTGAGCCCGTCGGCGTTAGTTTCGGTCACTTGCATGTAAAAACGGCCTGTGCTGCGAACAATCTTGTCAAGCCTCGGTGCGGGCGGGGGGATTTGAACCCCCACGATTCACATCGCTGGAACCTAAATCCAGTGCGTCTGCCAATTCCGCCACGCCCGCCGCGGCAGCTGCCGGAGCGGCTGGTGCGGTCCGGAACTTAGCACAAAGCCCACGCGCAACATAGGTGAGCGCGCTCGCGTGCAGCGAGCCAGCCGAGCAAGTGCCGCAATGAGGTGGTTCGCTGCGCGCGGCGGATCAAGTCAAAGCCCAAGCCGGCCATGCGGCGTATTAGCCTGCCCTCGCGAGGTTGCGCACCGCGGATGACGCGGCGACTCGGCCGTCGCCGCGATAGGCCTCGTGATTGGCCTCGATGTCGCCGAGCCTATAGAGATAGTTCACCATGATTCCGGCGGATTGCTGAAGCCCCTTGGCGGAGGCGTCGCCGAGCCAGTTCAGCCGCTCGACGCGGGCTCCATTGCTGAGGTGAAAATGCGCCACCGGATCGAGCGCCCGACCAGCGGGTGTCCGCTCGCGCAAGAGATAGCGGGCGGATAACCGGATCAGCGGCTCGCGCAGGGCAGCGGCGATGCGCGGATCATCCTGCCAGCCCTCTCGATTGAGGAGCATAAGGAGGTCGGTTTCCTTCTCACCAAGAGCCTCGATGGCCGACCTTTCGGCCGCCAGCAGCAAGTCGTCCGCGCCCGAGCAGTTCTGGCGCTCGAGCCAAGTCCGAAAGCCCGGCAGCGGCGACAAGGTTGCGAAAATCTTGAGGCGCGGCAGCTCGGTCGCCAGCGCGTCGACCACGCGCTTGATCAAGAAATCGCCGAAACTGATCCCGGCAAGGCCAGGCTGACAGTTCGAAATCGAATAGAAGATGGCCGCGTCGGCCGCGTGCGGGTCGCCGATCGGGGCGGCCTCGTCGAGAAGGGCATGCACATCACCCGCCATTCCGGAGACCAAGGCGACTTCGACAAAGATCAGCGGCTCGTCGGGCATGCGCGGATGAAAGAATGCGAAGCAGCGGCGGTCGGCGTCCAGCCGGTTCTTCAGATCCGTCCAACCGCGGATCTCGTGAACTGCCTCGTAAACCATCAGCTTTTCGAGCAGGGCTGCCGGCGATTCCCAGGTGATCCGCTTGAGCTCGAGGAACCCGATATCGAACCAGTTGGCGAGGAGCCGCTTCAGGTCGTTTTCGAGCCCGCCCAGCAGAGGATCTCGACGCCCCAGGCCGATCAACTCGGCGCGCCGGTCGACAAGGAATTTGACCCCTTCGGGAAGTGCATTGAACTGGCGCAACAACGTGATGCGCGGCGGCTCCAGAGCCGCGCGCAATGCCCGCTCCTCGGAAGCGCGCTGGGCCGGTTCCGCCGTCTCGAGCAGGGCTTGACAGCGATGCCTAATCTCGTCGTGATCGACATCGAACTCGCGGGCCAAAAGCTGCAGGAAGCGCTCGCGCCCAGCAGCGTCGAGAGCCAGATAGGTGCGGCCGAGATCGGCGGCCCGGGCACGCGCCGTGACCCCGCCGGCGCTGCCGTCCAGCGATCTCAGCATTTGCTGGTGAAGCCGGCTCGCATCCTCGCCCGGGAGATCGGGCCGGGGCGTTCCGGTCAGGACCCCCCGCGCCGACTCGGCGATTTCACGCCACGCGCTGCGTAGATTGGTCAGCGTCCGGTCGAACACGCCCTCGAAGAAACCGGCGGGAGCGGGATCGGTCATGGCGACCCTTGCAGCTGTGGATGGCGCCGAACGAGACGCGAGCGCGGCCCGAACGTCAATCCCAAAAACGCTATTTCAGCAGACGGCCGTCTGGCGCGAAGGCGCGATCCGCCAAGCCCTTAAGGACCGGAGGAACCGCGTCGATGAGGTCCTCGGCGACGAGCCCCGGACCGAATTGCGCCGCGGCCGCGCCGTGGATCCAAACCGCCGCAGCCGCCGCGGCAAACGGCTCCATGCCTTGGGCAAGGAGGCCGAGCACCATGCCCGCCAAAACATCGCCGCTGCCGGCGGTCGCCAGCTGGGGCGGAGCGTTGGCGTTGATTGCGACACGCCCGTCCGGAGCGGCGACAACGGTATCGGCGCCCTTCAGCAGAATGACGGCGCCGCTCTGGTGCGCAGCCCGGCGCGCCTGCTCCGGCTTGCCGCCGGCTGTATCAAAGAGGCGGGCAAACTCGCCGGCATGGGGCGTCAACACGCAGGGCGCGCCGATTGCGCGAAACAATGTCTCGGGATCTCCTGAGAACGAGGTCAACGCATCGGCATCAAGCACGGCGCGTTTGCCCGCGCCGAGGATCGCCAACGTCTTGTCCCGGGTGTCGCCGCCGACACCGGCGCCGGGACCGATCAGCGCAGCATTGCGCCGGGCATCTGCCAGAAACGCCTCGAACTCGCCGACACCCGCGACCGGGTGCACAATGACGCCCGTGAGGGCCCCCGCATAAATCGAGAAGGCTGTCTCGGGGACGGCGGCCGTGACCAGACCGGCGCCGAGGCGGGCGGCGGCGCGCGCCGCCAGCCGTCCGGCGCCGGTCATCACCGCCCCGCCGGCGACGACCGCGTGCCCCCGCGCGTATTTGTGGGTTTCGCGATCGGGCCGCGGATAGACGCCAAGCCACCAGGCCGGATCGTTCTCTGCCACATCCGGCTTTATCCGGTCGAGAACGGTATCGGGGATACCGATTTGCGCGAGCACGGTCGCGCCGCAATATTCCCGGCCCGGCAACAACAAATGGCCCGGTTTCCTGCGAAAGAAGGTGACGGTCACGACGGCCCGCGGCGCGATCCCCCGTATCGCGCCGCTCGCTCCGTCGACCCCGCTCGGTACATCGATCGCGACGACCGGCAGCCTCCGCTCCGCGACCGCCCGGATGACCGCCTCGGCCGCGCCCTCGACCGGGCGAGCCAGGCCCGCGCCAAAGATGCCGTCGACAACGAGGGTGGCGCCGTCGAGCGAAGCTGGCTCCATCGCTTCCGTCGGGCCGGGCCAGCGGGAGGCGGCCTGAGCAGCATCGCCGCGCAATTCAGCGAACTTGCCGAGCAGCGCGACCCGCACCGGCCAGCCGCGCTCCGCGAACACGCGAGCGGCGACAAAGCCGTCCCCGCCGTTGTTCCCCGGGCCGCAGAGAACGATCAGCGGGCGGAGCGGCCAACGCCGCGAGACCGCGTCGGCGACGGCATGACCGGCATTCTCCATCAGCTCGATACCAGGGATGCCGCCAGTGATCGTCGCCCGGTCCGCCTCGGCCATCTGCTGCGGGGTCAGCAGCGCCCGTCGGTGCCAGCCATCGGAGCGAGGGGTCATGGACAGGATGTGGGGAGCATGCGATCCGCGTGGAAGCCGAGCTTGACGTCCCTCCCGCGAATCGTTACCTCGGGCGCGGATGGCGGGTGTAGCTCAGCTGGTTAGAGCGCCAGATTGTGGATCTGGATGTCGCCGGTTCGAACCCGGTCACTCGCCCCAATTTTCCAAGAAGTTAGGATGAGTACGAACGGTAGGGCCTTGGGGGTGTCCGCGTAGTGTCCGCACCCTGAACAAAGACGCCACAACGCACCTCATATAAAAAAGAGTATGGCCCTCTAACTTACCACACCGAAGCCACCCCCCTTGTGGCGCTGCTGAAACAGA
>JBJMQW010000298.1:0-8535 GCA_045802495.1 Allostellaceae bacterium
CGGGATGCACCGCGACGCCGGTATCGCCCAACATCGTCTCCGGACGGGTAGTCGCGACGACGATGTAGCGTCCGGGTTCGCCGTCGATCGGATAACGGATATGCCACAGCGAGCCTTGGGTTTCGCGATTGTCCACTTCGAGGTCGGAGATCGTCGTATGCATCTCCGGATCCCAGTTGACGAGGCGCTTGTCCCGGTAGATCAGCCCTTCTCGATAAAGCTGGACAAAAACGCGGCGGACTGCAGCAGCCAGCCCTGGATCCATCGTGAAGCGTTCGCGCAACCAGTCGGGCGAGGCGCCGAGCCGGCGCAGCTGGTTGATGATCGTGCCGCCGGATTGCGCCTTCCACTCCCAGACACGCTCAACGAATTTCGCGCGGCCAAGCCGCTGCTTATTGATCTGCGTCTCGGCGAGCTGGTTGGTGACGACGATCTCCGTAGCGATGCCGGCGTGATCGGTGCCGGGCTGCCACAGCACGTCGCGGCCGCGCATGCGCTGATAGCGCACCAGCACATCCTGTAACGTGAAGTTCAGGGCATGCCCCATATGCAGGCTGCCGGTCACGTTAGGAGGCGGCATCATGATCGTGTAGGGCGGCTTGCCGCTCTCCGGGTCGGCGGCAAAGGCGCCGGAAGCTTCCCAAAGTGCGTATCGCCGCGCCTCCACGGCAGCGGGTTGATAAGTCTTGTCCAGCATCGCTGAACCGTCCTCGATTGGGCAGTTGGGCGAAGCGTTCCCGCGGCTCACCGCGGTGGAACGCTGAATATCGTTAGGGTCGGCGCGTTCAGCGGAGCCCCGCTTCGCCCACGACGCGGGCGATCTCCTGTCGCACCAGCCGTTCGACAATGTCCGGCAGATGCTCGTTCAGCCAACTCTCCAGGAAGGGCCGCAGCATGTCGCGCACGACGTCCTCCAGCGTGCGGTCGGACGCGCCGAGGAGAAGCTCGGCCTCCCGCCGCCGCTCGCGCGGCAAGGTGCCGAGTTGGGCGAATGCGGCAGCTGCCGCACCCGATGTTGCCGTCGAGACGATCCGTTCGCGTCCGACGTCGAGCTTTGGCTCAGTCCCGATTTCGGGTTCCGCCGTCGGCGGTGGCGGAGCGCTGGGTGTGGACATCCGCAAATCGCGGTCGCCTGCGGGGTCACTAGACGGTGCGGCCGGCTCCGGGGCCGCGGGAATCACCCGCCGCATCGACCCGTCCTCATTCACGACTTCGGTCAATTCGAGGATATCATCATTCTCTTCGCGGGAAGGCCGCACCGGATCGCGGGGTTTCTTGTCTTCGGTAATAATACGACTAATCGAGGCGATTATCTCTTCCATCGAAGGTTCGGGCGGGGATTTGGCTTTGTCCGGCATCGCGGCACCACTAGAGGCATGAGACTCGTCCCTAAACCTAGGCGAGACCCAACGCATTTACCAGCGGAACCGCCCTTTAGGGTCCGCTTCACTCAGAAAGACCGCCGCGGAACCCGATCCATTTGTTTCTCACTTGGTTGTAATGACGCTCCATATCGTAGAGCTTCACCGGAAGATTGAGCTCGGGGGCGATCAGCCGGCCCACCGCGGCCGCGAGATTGAATTCGGCAAGGGCAGCGTCGTGTTGCGCAGTGACGAGCTGGGACTGAGTGGTGAGGAGCTGCTGGTTCGCGATCAGCACGTCGAGCACGGTCCGCGTGCCGACCAGCGCCTCCTGTTGCGTTCCCTCGAGCGCGATCTGTGCCGCCCGCACCGCTGACGCAAACGACGAGATGCTGGCTCGCGCTGCCTGCAGGGTCGACCAGAATTGGCTTGCCGTCTGCACTGCCGCTCTGCGCGCGTCGTCCACCTGGCTGCGCCGCTGCCCGACCGTCTGCTGGGCTTGGCGCGTCTGTGAATAGATCGCGCCGCCCTCATAGAGAGGCATCGTCAACTGCGCGGTTATCTGGGCGGTGTTGAGCAATGAGCCTTTAAAGCTGGTCGCCTGCTCGTAAGAACGGCTAAGGGTGCCGATGACGGCGATCTGCGGCAATAGCTGGCCGCGGACGACGTCGATATTATCACGGGCGGCGAGTTCGGCGAAGGTCGCCGAGATCACATTGAAATTGTTGTTCGCAGCAAGACTTAGCGCCTCCTCACGGGTTGCCGGGAGCACCGGGCGGTCCCGCGGCAAGATCAATCGGCCGGGCGGATGACCGACGGCCCGGACATATTCGGCGCGGCTGATCTCGAGCGTGCCCAGTTGTGCGACCAAGGTGCCCTGGGCTTGCGCCAGGGAAGATTCGGCTTGCGCAACGTCAGTGCGAGTGACCTCACCGACACGGAAACGGTCCTGCGTCGCTTCAAGCTGCTTGCGCAGGACCTCGACGTTGTTGCGATCGACCTCGAGCAGGGCCTGATCGCGAACCACGTCGAGATAAGCCTGGGCGACGGACTGAAAGACCGAGGTCTCGACCGCGAGAGTCTGGGCCCGTGTCGACTCGACAGTATTGATCGCCTGCCGGGTCTGCGCCTCGGTGCGGCCTCCGCGGTAGACCGGCTGGGTTGCCTGGAGCTCCACGAGGTTCGGTCTGAGCTGAATATGGCGACGATCGGTAACCCCCGACGTCGGGAGACTTTGCAGCGAGTTGGCGCTGATACCGACCTGGCCAGTGAAATTGACCGTCGGCCGCCAGAATGACAGCGCCTGCGGCACCTGCTCGTCGGTCGCCCTCAGCAAAGCGCGTTGCGCCAGCAATTGCGGATTGTTGTTATAGGTCTCGGCAAGGGCTTGAGTTAGCGTTTGCGCCTGCGGCGATGTCGAGGCTAGAGCTACGACAAGCCCGGCGAGCACCCCGAGATCCACAGACCGGCGCGGCGCCCGTGCGTCGGCGGATCGCCGACGGCCCGGTTTGGGACGGGTCGGACCAGCGCACCGGCTCTCTAGCATTGCTCCGCTCCAGAAATAGGGGCTCAGCAGAACACGAAAGCGGGCTTCGGCTGGAAGCCCGGTAGTAGCGGGATAGCCGCGTCGAATATAACGCGCTGGGCGAGGATGCCGCTAGTACGTGTCGTCAGGGTAGCGCGGCCGATGCCGCTCGCCGATTTGACGACGGCAACAAGCCGACCGCCCTCGGACAGCTGCGACGCGATCTCGGGGGGGATCACGGCTACCGCGCCGCCAAAAAGGACCACGTCGTAGGGGGCGCGCGCTCTGTGGCCCTGGGTCAATGGACCCTCGACAATGCTGACCGAGGCGATACCGTGTTCGACGAAAGCTGCGCGCGCGCGGCGCGCCAATTCCGGATCCTCCTCGACGGCGACGATATTCCGCGCGAGCATCGCAGCGAGAGCCGCTTCATAGCCCGTTCCGGCGCCCACAATCAGCACCGCGTCGGTGCGCTCGATCGCCGCCGTCTGCAAGATTCGCGCGGCGACCATCGGGGCCATCAAGTAGCGTCCGCCGCCGAGCGGCAGATCCTCGTCGATATAGGCGACGCTGCGCAGCGGTTCGGGCACGAAGACTTCACGCCGAATGCCGGCAAAGGCGCCAAGCACCCGATCGTCCGACACCTTGTTGGGTCGAAGTTGGCTGTCGATCATGTGGGCGCGCGCGGCCTCGAACAAGCTCATTACAATCGCTCGGCTTATGACGAGCCGCGGTTATATCGGCGCAGTGGAGCGAGCACAATCGAACCGGCCGCGTCGCTCAACAGGGCAGCCGCTCGATCGGTTGCTCGCCGCCAAGCCGCGCGAGGAGTTGCTCGGCGGTGAGCCCGAGCAGCGGATGCTGCCACTCGGGCGCGATTTCGGCGAGCGGGGCGAGAACGAACCGCCGCTGGTGCAGCCGGGGATGCGGCAGCACCAGCGTTGGGGTCTGCCAAACCTCCCCGCGAAAATCCAGAAGATCGAGATCGAGAATGCGCGCCGCGTTCCGGCGACCTCGAACCCGGCCGAGCAGCGTTTCGACAGTCTGCATCAGCGCCAGCAGCTCACTGGCCCCCACTGCGGCGCACACCGAGGCGACCGCGTTGATGAACCAGGGTTGGCTCGAGGGGGGAACCGGCTGGCTGCTATACCATCCCGACAGCGCCGAGATCCGTATCCCCTCCGACTCCATCGCCGCGAGCGCTGCAGTCAGCGTTTCGCGTGGCGGTCCGAACCGCGGACTGTCTAGATTCCCGCCGAGCCCAACCAGAATCACCGTAGCCTCCGCGCCGGTCACCGCTTGACCCGCCATCCAGCGTATAAGACAATAACATTACATTATCGAACGCGATGGAGAATTTTGCCGGATGATTTTCTATCCTGAAGAGCGACTCGCCCTTTTTATTGATGGAGCTAACCTCTACTCTGCCGCACGCGGGCTGGCCTTCGACATCGACTATCGGCGATTGTTAGATCTATTTAGCACCAAGGGACGACTGATTAGAGCGTTCTATTATACTGCCTTGGTCGAAGATCAAGAATATTCGCCTATTAGACCTCTCGTAGATTGGCTCGATTACAACGGCTACGCAATGGTCACCAAACCGACAAAAGAATTCACCGACGTGATGGGACGCCGGCGAATCAAAGGAAACATGGATATAGAGCTGGCGATCGACATGTTGGAAATGGCGCACCATATCGACCATGCCATTCTATTCTCCGGAGACGGAGATTTCCGAAGGCTGGTCGAAGCGGTCCAGCGAAAGGGGGTCCGCGTATCGGTGGTGTCGACGATTCGCTCGTCGCCGCCGATGGTCTCCGATGATCTGCGGCGGCAGGCCGACAATTTTATCGAATTGCAGGATCTTGCGCCCAGCATCATGCGCAACCATCACGTGCGCGAAGAAATCCATCGGCCGCGCACCGAGCCCGTCGACGACGCGTGAGCGCCGGCGATTCGCTGGTCCTACCGCGGCGGGATTGTCCGCTGTGTCCGCGCCTCATGGCGTTCCGGAAAGCGCAGCAGGAGGCTCACCCCGATTGGTTCAACGCACCCGTTCCACCCTTCGGCAACGAAGGAGCCGAGCTGCTGGTTGTCGGTTTGGCGCCCGGCCTCAGGGGAGCGAACCGCACTGGGCGCCCGTTCACCGGCGACTATGCAGGCGGGCTGCTCTATCAGACGCTGGCGAAATTTGGCTTTGCGGCAGGTCTGTATGACGCGCGGCCCGATGACGGGCTGGTGCTTGGCCGGGCCCGCATCACCAACGCCGTGCGCTGTGTGCCGCCGCAGAACAGACCAGAACCTGGGGAGATCATAACGTGCGGCCAGTTTCTCGCGGCCGAGATTGCCGCCCTGCCGCAGCTTCGCGCGATCCTGGCGCTCGGCGTCATCGCCCATCAGAGCGTCCTTGCGGCGCTCGGCCTGCGTCGCGGCCGGTTTCCTTTCGCGCATGGGCGCATTCACCTGTTGCCGTCAGGTATGGCGCTTGGCGACAGCTATCACTGTTCCCGCCTCAATACCAATACCGGAAAGCTCAGCGTCTCGATGTTTGAAGCCGTGTTCGCGGCGGTCACGAAACATCTCGAAGCACCGGGACCGAGCCGTCACTCGGCAACGACATAGAGCGACGAGATGGTGAAAGATCCGCCCGGTGGCTCAGACTACCTGGTTGCGCAATTGCTGTTCGCCGCGCTGCAGGCGCCCCAGATTGTCGCGCAAGATCTCGATCACGTTGTCTTCGTAACGGCTAGTCTCGCCAGCCGTATGTGGGGTGATGAGCACCTGCCCCATTCCCCATAGCGGCGAGGTCGGCGCAAGCGGTTCTTCTGTCGTTACATCAATGCCGGCGCCGGCGATGCGGCGTGCGGCAAGCGCCTCGACAAGAGCCGGCTCGTCGACGACCCGGCCGCGAGCCACATTCACGAGATAGGCAGAGTGCTTCATCCGACCGAGCGCCTCAACGCCGATGAGTTTTTCGGTCTCGCTGGTCAGCGGACAGGTCAGGGCGATGAAATCGGCCTCGGGCAAGAAGGACATGAGCTCGTTCATCCGGTGCACCGCATCCGCTGCGCCGCGGCCGGCGGCCGGATCCCGCCGTAACCCCACGACGCGCATATCGAAGGCTTTGGCGAGTTGGGCGAGGCGTCCGCCGATCTGTCCCAGGCCAACGACAAGGAGCGTTTTGTCGCCCAGTTCGTCCTCCCGCTGAGAGGGATCGCCGATCATGCCGCGCCACAACCGATTTGCTTGATTGTCGCGCGCCTCCGGAAGGCGGCGGCTCAATGCGAGGATCAGCGCCATCGCGTGTTCCGCGACCGCGCGGTAATTGACACCGCGGGCGCTGGCCAGGCGGATGCCGCGCCTCGCCAGCTCCTCGCGCGGGAACTGGTCGGTGCCGGCGCCAATCGCCTGTATGAAACGGAGTTTTGCCGCGTGATCGAGCAGCCCATTCTGCCACAAACCGGAGATCACCAGCACGTCGCTCTCGCCGATCCGATCTTCCAATGTCTCGCGATCGCGGACGGCGAAGCTGCTGATGCCGGTATCGAGCGCGGAAAACCGCTCGTGCAAACGATAGGCGGCGTGGGCGAAGCAGATGGCAAGCCTATCGTAGGGGGGAAGCATCGCCGCGCTCCATTCATTCACCGCAAAAGGGAACTGGCTGTGTCCCGTTCTGACCACCGCCGCGTCGTGATATCATCTTCAGCGGCATGTCGCACTCTCCCGACTTGGCGGCAGGTCTCCGCCGCATCCTCCACATCGATATGGACGCTTTTTACGCGTCGGTAGAACAGCGCGACAATCCGGCGCTGCGCGGCCAACCGGTCGCTGTTGGTGGCGCGGGGCCGCGCAGTGTCGTGGCTGCCGCAAGCTACGAGGCACGCAAATTTGGCGTGCATTCCGCAATGTCGTCGGTCACGGCGCGACGCAAGTGTCCCGATCTGGTGTTCGTGCCGCCCCGTTTTGACGTCTATAGAGCAGTGTCCCAGCAAATCCGGGCCATCTTTGCGCGGTATACATCGCTCATTCAGCCGCTGTCGCTGGATGAGGCTTATCTCGATGTGACGGCGCCTTTAATGGATCGCGGCTCGGCCAGCGCGATTGCAGAAGAAATCAGAAGCGCCATCCGTCTTGAAACGGGCCTGACCGCCTCGGCCGGCGTGTCCTACAACAAATTCCTCGCAAAGCTCGCGTCGGACTACCGAAAGCCGGACGGGTTATTCGTCATTACGCCAAGCATGGGGCCGGCTTTTGTAGAGAACCTGCCGGTTGGCAAATTTCACGGTGTCGGGCCTGTGACAGCTGCAAAGATGAATAAGCTCGGCATTCGCACCGGGCGCGACCTGAAGCAGCAGACACGAGCCTTCCTGATGGCCCAATTCGGCAAGGCAGGCGACGATTTCTATCACCTTGCACGGGCCGAAGACGACCGGCCGGTGGTGGCCGACCATCCCCGGAAGTCGGTCGGCGTCGAGACGACCTTTGCCCGCGATCTTCTTGATTGGGACGAGGTGGCGCCGGCACTTGAGCCGGTGTTCGCCAAGCTTTGGGCCGCCTACAACCGCCATGGCCCGACCGCGCGGACAGTCACGGTAAAGATCAAATTTGCCAACTTCAAACAGATTACCCGCAGCCAATCCTGCGCCGAGGCGATCACGTCGCGGGCGATCCTCGAGCAGCTCAGCCTCGATCTTCTACAGCCGCACTTTCCGCCGCGGCGGGGCGTGCGACTGCTCGGGGTGTCGCTGTCAAACTTCGATGCCGCACCAGTCGCTGAAAGCCGCCAGACAACACTTGTTCTGCGATAGTCGCGAACGCCTGCCGCGATTGCCCGCCTCTCGCGCTCACCTGCCGCCGACAACAGGAGCCGAGCCGGACCGACAATTGACCGACTGGGAAACCGGAAAACCGTCGCGTCACCCGCACTCTCTGCGTGCCCAGCCCTATGGGTCGCCGGCGACCTGCGGGATCAGCTTCGACCAGCGGTCGAGGATCGGCAGCATCTCTTCTTTCTTGGCTGCGGGCAGGCGCACAGTCATACGACTAACGCCGAGATCGCGGTTGCGCTTTAGAAGGTCGAGGTCCTCGGGCGCACCGCCCAATGTCACCGATAGCATTCGCGGATCGCGTCCGGCTTCTGCGGCCAACTCGCGCCAGCGAGGCATGAACTCCTCGGGGCTGCCCGAGCCCGCGCTCGGCGCCGCCGGGAGGATGCCGTCGCCGTAACGAATGGCGCGCCGCGCCGCCAGGCGAAAGGCGCCGCCGACGATAACCGGCGGATGCGGTTTCTGCACCGGCTTGGGCCAGGTCTGCATCGGCGAGAATTCGACGATCTTGCCGTGGTATTCGGCCGTGTCCTTCGTCCAAATCTCCATCATCGCTTCAATTTGCTCGCGCATCTTCAAGGTGCGTGTCTCATACACGGTGCCGTGATCCTCCATCTCCTCGGCATTCCAGCCGCAACCGATGCCGAACAGAAAACGCCCACCCGATACCTGATCGAGCGAAGCGACGAGCTTTGCGGTCTGGATCGTGTCGCGCTGTACCACCAGGCACACGGCAGTGCCGAGCTTGAGGCGCTTGGTCGCAGCCGCCGCGGCGCTCAAGGTGACGAATGGGTCCATCACATCGTAGTACTGCTTCGTC
>JBJMQW010000299.1:0-3454 GCA_045802495.1 Allostellaceae bacterium
GATAGAGACCCGTATCGATACCGAGGTTGCTCGCGTCCTCGAGCAGCTCGGCAAGCGGGGCGCCGTGCGCGATCTCGGCCCTCACACGCTCAAGGCGACGGCCGACGAGGTAGCGGTGCGCCGAGGCGCCGAACCGGTCGCGGAAACTCGCTCGAGATCCTGGCGCGCCTGATTCTTCGCTGTGAGGAAGTCCTGCCCTAGCCCGGATTTCTCACACCGGTCGAAAGAGTTGAGGGGCGACGGCAGCAACTGCGCGCGGAGGTTGTGGCGATGAGGGGCCGCAACCTCCGCGAGTCCTGACGGGCACAGTGGTGGTGTTGCAATTGACGGTGTCGCATATGATCGCTGGCGTTGTCTGTTTCGTCAGCGCGCCGCCGCGTTGGCCAGCTGGGCGTGGGCGAGGGCGAATTCGCGCTGATAGGGGCAGCCCGAAGCCATCGCGAATTTGATCCTTCGGAAGCTGGTGCGCACCAGCGCGCCGATCTTGAGGAGCTTGAGGCGGATCGTGCCGCAAGTGGCTTTGGCGAATTGGGTGTGCTGCAAGGCGATGCGCCGCAGCGCGCACAACAGCACATAGGCCATTGAGGCAAACCATAGGCGCAGCTGGTTGGCGCGCATCGTCGCCGCCGAGGTGCGGTCGGCGAACAAATCCAGCTGACATTCCTTGATGCGGTTTTCCATGTCGCCGCGGGCGCAGTAGATCTCCTTGTAGAGCCGCTGCGGCTCGGCCTCCTCGGAGCTGAGCGAGGTAACGACAAAGCGCGGATTGGCTGCACCTGCGGTCCATTCCGCCTTAGCAACCACCCGACGCTGGCGGCTCCAGCTGTCACGCGTCGACCAGGAGAATTCCTTGAACCGGCGCGCCGGCTGGCCGGTGGCTTTGCTCTCCTCCTCGGCCGCGGCGAGTTCGGCAGCGATCTCGGCGACCAGGCGCTCGTTTTGGGCCAGGCCGAACAGAAAATCGACCCCATTGGCCTCGCACCAACGCATCAAAGCCTCGCGGGCAAACCCCGAATCGGCCCGCAGCACAACGCGCACCTTTTGCGGCCAGCGGGCACGGATCTGAGTGACGATGCGCGCCGTCTCTTCGACTGCCCCGGCGGCCGCGTCGATATCGGCGCGCCGCAGCTTTGCCGCCAAGAGATGCGGGCCGCAGAAGATGTACAGCGGCAGATAGCAGTAGCAGTCGTAATAGCCGTGAAAGAAGCGCCCTTCCTGATGTCCGTGCAGCGGGTCGTCGGTGGCGTCGAGATCGAGGATGATCTGCTGCGGCCGGTGTTGGTGCGCTTCCAGGAACAGATCGACAAACAACCCCTCGATCCGCGCCCCATCCCAGGCGATCCGGTGATAGCGCGACAGCTCCGGCCCGCCCAGTTCCAGCCGGTTGAGCGTGCTCTTGCCGGCCAGCGGCGCACAATCCTGGCGACGGGCCGACAGCTTGCCGGCCAGCACCGCCATTGTCGGGTCGTGGCGTAGTTCGTCGTGATCGACCAAGTCTTCGTAGCCCAGCGCCAGCGCAAAGATCCGCTGCCCGACCAGCGTTCTGACGGTGTGCTCGATCAGATCCGGTGCGCGGCTGTCAGTGAAACACTCGGCAAACCGATCGATCAGCCGCACCGCCCGGTCCGTTGCTCTCAGCAGCAAGCCACCCGCATCCGAGGTCATCCGGCCGCCATCAAATCCGGCCACAACCGCTCGCCGTTCGACGGGTGCAAATCCAAACAGATCCGCGCTACACTCTGTCTTCATCGGGTCTCCCCTTGGTCCTGAGACAAACCGTTGGTGCAACACGATTTTCTCAGATCCCGGAGCCCGATGCACCTACCCTCTTTGAGAAATCCGGGCTAGCCTTCTTAAATAGGTTGCCTCTTGCGGCTTCGATAACGAGACTCTTGTGCGGCCTGAAGCGTCTTCGTCCACGGGACATGGGCTTACCTCTTCCTCATAGCGAGGCGACGAGCACGGTTGGCCTTCCGGTTCCAGAAGCGATATTCGCGTTTAATGCTCGCGAGGAACCCTGGACCATAGTGGAGACGACGTCGCGGTCGGCGTCTACGCATTGGTTCACTCCTTATGCAGTGATGACTAGGACTTGAATGAGCTCCAATTTACCGGTGTCCCGTGCGTGGGACACATCATCTAGCTCTTAAGAGCTCCTAAGGATAAGGCCGCTATGGCAAGGTATGTACTACTGTGACGCGCAATGAGTACTGTTGTAGAGATTCGCCTATTTTGCAACGGAGCTATGCAGTTCAGTACCACCAGGCCATTTCTGAAGAAAGAACCCGGCATTTTCTTGCCGGGTTCTGAGGCTGGATAGATCCTTATGAGGTGATGAGCCGCTCTAGCTGCTCGTGATCGATAGTGTCCGGCTGCTCTCCAATACCGAGCTTCGGCGCGGTGACGAAGAAACGGTCCGCAGATAATTGATAAAGAACGTTGGCGGTCTTCTGATCTCGGACCGAAAGCTTTTCGGCGGTTTCGGGCCTGCTCGGTCCGTCGAGAAGCAGCGTCACGAATTTCATGTTGGCGCTGCGCAAGAGCCGGATGTGATCGTCGGAGAGTACTGAACCCATGAGCGCAACACAGGGAGCGATCGGGTGGATGGCGAAGACGCCGAAAAATCCCTCGACCACGACGACATGCCGTTCGTGGCCGGGCCACTTACCCTCGATGACGCGGTTGAGATTGAAGAGCACGCGCATTTTCTGAAACTTCGGCGGGAGCATGTACTTGTCCGTGCCTTCAAGCCATCCGCTGTCCCCCGGCCAACGGCCGGCGTACGCCACGAGCTCGCCGCGCTCGTTGTGAATGGGGATGACGACCCGCTGCCGCATGATCGACTTTTCGCTCACGCAGTAGCCGAGGCCGAAAGTCTCGACCGTCTCGGGCGAGAGACCTCGCTTTGCCAGGTATGGATGTGTTGGATCGACCTTGAGCTGGAAGCTGAGGGGACGGTTGCGAACGATCGCTTCTTCCCTAGATGTCGCCCGCTCGGCAGGCTTCGGCAGGGCTTCTCTGCGGGCTTCATAGATGGATATGCCGCAGATCTCCGCAAGCTTCTCCGCCGCCTCAATGAGGTGTCCTTCGGGGTCGGTAGGGTGCTCCTGCTTCGCGATGAATTTTACGATGTCCCCACCGTCGCCGCAGGGAAAGCAATTAAAGACCTTCATGTCGAGATTAACGTTGAGTGAAGGCCGCGTGTCGCGGTGGAAAGGGCCTTCCGCTGAGCCCCGCGTCCCCCGCGCAGTTCGATACCGTAGTGCGCGAGCACCCGCTCGAAACTTACGACGCGCTTGATCGCCTTGAAATCAGAACGATGCGGGGTCAGACGCTTCACGCTTGCTTGTAGTTGCGGAACGCCCGCAGAGCTGCGCGTAGCGATACTCTTCTCCGTGATGACATCCAGCTGCTTCATGAAAATCCTCCTCAGCACAGCGCTAACACCTAAACA
>JBJMQW010000300.1:0-2482 GCA_045802495.1 Allostellaceae bacterium
AGCGTCGAGGTATTGGCTGGTCCCGAGCGGCGTCGCCGGTGGAGCGTCGAGCAGAGGCAGGCGATTGTGGCGGCGGCATTCGGGTCCGGTGCGGTAGTGCGAGACGTGGCGCGTCAGGCCGACGTGACGCCGAGTTTGATCTACCGCTGGCGGCGGGATCTTCGGGCCGCGGCGAATGGCTTCGCTCGGGTGCTGGTGGCGCCGGCTGGTGATGGCCTCGCCCTACCGCCTGTGCCGGCGATCGAGATCGAATTCGCGGGCAACGCCCGTATGCGGATCCCGGCTTCGGTGTCGCCGGCTTTGGCGGCGGCTGTGGTCGCGGCGCTGGCGCGACGATGATCCCGGTTCCGAGCGGGGTTCGGGTGTGGCTGGCAGTCGGCCGGACCGACATGCGCAAAGGCATGAACGGGCTGGCGCTTCAAGTGCAGCAGGGGTTGGGCCGCGACCCGCATGCGGGCGATCTTTACGTCTTCAGGGGCGCCAGAGGGGACTTGCTCAAGATCGTCTGGCACGACGGGATCGGCATGTCGCTTTACGCCAAGCGGCTGGAGCGTGGCCGGTTCATCTGGCCATCTCCGACCGATGGAGTGGTCGCGATCACCGCGGCGCAGTTGGCTTACATGCTTGACGGGATCGATTGGCGCAACCCGGTTTTCACCTGGCGGCCGGAAGTCGCCGGCTGAGGCCTGCCGCTGGCTGCTCGGAGGCTGCGGCCTTTTGACTCACCCTATAGTTGAGAGAGGCGGGGCGCTCGGTGATGTGGCAGAACCGGACGCGTGTCGACCCCCATGCCCCTCCCGACCAATCTCGCCACGGCGCACGCGCTGATCCTTCGGCAACGCGAAGAACTGGCCGCGGCCGAGGCCCGCGCATTGGGTGCCGAGGCGCTGATCGCGCATATGAAGCTGGTGATCGCCAAACTCCGGCGCGCACAGTACGGTCAGTCTTCCGAGCGCGGTCGCAAGGTGCTCGATCAGTTGGAGTTGCAGCTCGAGGAGCTGGAAGCCGAGACCAGCGAGAACGCCGTCGCCGCCGAGGACAAGGCGGCGGGCGTTGCCGTGAAGAGTTTCGCCCGCCAGCGGCCGGTGCGCGCACCCTTACCGGCCCATCTGCCGCGCGAGCGGGTCATTATTCCGGCTCCCTGTGCGTGCCCGGTCTGCGGCGGCAGGCTGGCCAAGCTCGGCGAGGACATCACCGAGACACTGGAAATCGTCCCGCGCCAATGGAAGGTGATCCAGACGGTGCGGGAGAAGTTCACCTGCCGGTCCTGCGAGAAGATCACCCAGCCACCGGCGCCGTTCCATGCCATTGCCCGCGCCCGTGCCGGAGCGAGCCTACTGGCGATGATCCTCTATGCCAAATTCGGCCAGCACCAGCCGCTCAATCGGCAAAGTGACGTCTATGCCCGCGAAGGCGTCGAGCTCGATGTGTCGACCCTGGCCGACTGGGTTGGAGCGTGCAACGCCACGCTGGCACCGCTCGTCGAGCTGATCCGCCGCCATGTCCTGGCCGCCGACCGCATCCACGGTGACGATACGACCGTGCCGGTGCTGGCCAAAAACAAAACCGTGACCGGGCGGCTGTGGACCTACGTGCGGGATGACCGACCGTTCGGCGGCAGCGATCCGCCGGCCGCCATGTTTTTCTACTCGCGTGACCGGGGGGGCGAGCATCCACGCCGGCATCTCTCGGGCTGGGTCGGCACCCTGCAGGCCGACGCCTATGCCGGCTTCAATGACCTCTACGACGCCAAGCGACGACCCGGCCGGATCATCGAAGCGGCGTGCTGGGCGCATGGCCGGCGCAAGTTCTTTGTGCTGGCCGATCTGAGGCAGGCGCCACTGGCGATCGAGGCGGTTCGCCGCATCGACGAGATCTTCGCCGTCGAGCGCGAGATCAACGCCGCCACCCCCGAGCAGCGGCATGCCGTCCGACAGCAACGGATCAAGCCGCTGGTTACCGCACTGGAAGGCTGGATGCGGTCCGAGCGCGCCCGGCTGTCGCGCCACGCCGATACCGCCAAGGCCATCGACTACATGTTAAAGCGCTGGCCTGCCTTCACCCGGTTTCTCGGTGACGGGCGGATCTGCCTGACCAATAATGCCGCCGAACGGGCACTGCGCGGAATTGCCATCGGCCGCCGCGCGTGGTTATTCGCCGGCTCCGATCGGGGTGGGGAACGTGCCGCTGCGATGTTCACCTTGATCGAGACCGCCAAGCTCAACAACGTCGATCCGCAGGCTTGGCTCGCCGATGTACTTTGCCGGATCAATGATCACCCAGCTGCCAGATTGAATCAGCTCCTGCCCTGGCATTGGAAGACGTCTCAAGCCCGCGCCGCAGCCGCTTGATCCGACCCGCCCGCGGTGCCCGCCGGAGGCTTACGATCAAGGAAGTGCACCTGCTAATTTGCCGGGGCTATACCGATGTCGTTGACGCCGATCTATCGAAGTATTTCGATACGATTCCGCATGCGGACCTC
>JBJMQW010000301.1:0-37205 GCA_045802495.1 Allostellaceae bacterium
GGCTCTCGATCAGAAAGCTCGCATGGCCGAGAAAGGTGATCGAGACGGCTTCTCCGGCACCGGCCGCCGCGAGACGCAGCGGGCTTCCGGCAACGACTCCGGTGCACGCTGCGTCAGCCGGCGAACCGCAAGCAGACAGGAGCACAATCGCGCACAGCCAACACGACAGCTGGGCCACCCGCATAATCCCGTTACGCCGCCCGAGGCCCTTGCCCATGCCAACCACAAATCCCGCTTTTCGCCCGTCGCGTTTAAAGCACGACCTCGACAAGGAACGGACCCGGTGCGGAAATCGCCTCGGCGAAGCGGTCGTTGAACGTTTCCATCGTCGTGGCCCGCGCGCCGGGCACTCCCATCGAGCGCGCGAGGCCCACCCAATCCAGATCGGGGTGACCGAGATCGAGCATATCGAGAGCCTTGCGGCCCGGATTGCCGGCCCCGACATTGGCGAGTTCGCCACGCAGGATCGCGTAGCTGCGGTTTGAGAAGAGGAGCGTCGTTACGTCGAGCCCTTCGCGCGCCTGCGTCCATAGGGCCTGGAGGGTGTACATGCCGCTGCCGTCGCCCTCGAGGCAGATCACCTTGCGATCGGGGCAAGCCACGGCGGCACCGGTCGCGACCGGCATGCCCATGCCGATCGACCCGCCCATGTTCGAGAGCCAATCATGCGGCGCCGCCGAACGCGTCGGCGCGAAGAAGCCGCGCCCCGTCGTAACCGCCTCGTCGACGACGATCGCATTCTCCGGAAGCAGCGCACCGAGCGACCGGCCGAGCGCCTCGGAACTGATGGCACCGGAACCCGGTTGGGGCGGCGGATCGTTGCTGACCGGCGCCAGGGTCGATTGTGCGCCCAGTTCGTCGGCCAATGCTGCGAGTGCACCGATCAGATCCTCATCGGGCTTGGCGAGCACGTGGCCCTGGGCGTCGGGCGGCGAAAGCAGGCTCGGCTTGTCGGGGTAGGCGAAGAATGCGACCGGCATTTTCGAGCCGACGAGGATGATGTGCTTGAGGCCCGAGAGGACTTTGACCGCCTGGTCGACTACATAAGGCACCCGTTCGAGAAACACCCGCCCGCGTCCGCGCTGGGTCCGCGCATTCGAGCCCTGCGCCATAAGCCGAGCGCCGGTTTTGGCGGCGATGCGGCCGGCGAGGTCGAGCCCTTCCTCACGCAGCGCGCGGCCCGTCACCAGCAGCAGGCACGGCTCTCCTGATCGCAACACCCGCGCCGCTTCGGCTATCGCCTCCGGCGAAGCGGGCGTCGGCATCGCGGCTGGCGGTACCTCGGCGGGACCGGAGCCCTCGTTCCAGGCCGTGTCCGCCGGCAGGATCAGGGTAGCGATCTGGCCCGGCGGGGTGCGTGCGGCGGCGATCGCCGCGGCGCCGTCGGCCGCCACGGAGCGCGCGTCGGGCGAGGTCTTGACCCAGCGTGAGAACGGCTTGGCCGCCGTCTCGATATCGGTCGTCAACGGCGCGTCATAACGGCGATGGTAAGTTGCATGGTCTCCGACGATGTTGACCATCGGCGTCGACGCCTTGTTGGCATTGTGGATATTGGCGAGCCCATTGGCCATGCCGGGGCCGAGGTGCAGGAGGGTCGCCGCCGGGTTGCCCGTCATCCGGGCGTAACCATCGGCCGCGCCAGTGACGACACCCTCGAAAAGACCCAGCACGCAGCGCATCCTATCGACCCGGTCGAGCGCGGCGACAAAATGCATTTCCGACGTGCCGGGATTGGCGAAACACACATTGACCCCGCCCCCGACCAGGGTCCGCACCAGGCTTTCCGCGCCGTTCATGATGCCTTCTCCGATGGCCTCCCGTGGCGGCGCAGCATGCCCGCCGCCTGCTCGCGCTGCAAGGGTACCGAGACCCCCTCACCCGCCCTTCCCCCGGAACGCGATCCGGAGATCGGCACTCTCTTCCGCAATGCAATGCGGGCAAGGGACTGCCAAGTCGTGCGGTCTCAAACCCTCTCCTGCACCGCGGGAGAAGGGGGACCTAGCCTGGCGGGCTGGGATGGGTGAGGGTCTACGACGGGATCATCCGTATCAGTTTGACCGCCGGCTCTCAGGCCAGCCAACGCAGGATGACGGCGGCGACTTCGTCAGGCCTGTCGAGCTCGGCAAGATGGCCGGCGCCGGATATCGTGGCGATTTCGGTACGGCCGGCAATCGCCGCAGCGAAGCGATCGGCGTAGCTGCGCGGCATGACGCGATCCTGCTCGCCCCAGATCAGGAGGGTCGGCGCTCCAATCAGCGCCAGACGCTTGTCGAGTTTCGTGTTGCCAAGCGGCCAGAAGGCGCGTGCCGCGGCCTCGCTAGCGCGTGTTTGTTCGATCGGCCATTCGGGCGAATTCGCGCCTTCCGGCTCGGCCTTGAGCTGGTTCCACCGCTCAGGGTCAGCGCAGAGGAGAGCGGGGACGTCCGGCGGCCGCTGCGCCCAAGGATCGGTCACCGGGTCCTTTTCGTCGAACAGCCCCCAGGGCGCGATCAGTGCCAGTCGCCGCACCATGCTGGGCCAGATCGCGGCAATCTCGGCTGCGAAAGACGCCCCGACCGAGCTGCCGGCCAGATCGGCGCCCTCGAGCCCCGCCTTCTGCAGGAGCTGACGCACCGCAAGGACCCAATCGAGATGGCTGTCGAGCACTGTATGGCCACGCTCGCCTCCGGGGAAACCCGGCAATGACGGCACGATCACCGTGCGCTCGCGCGCCAGCGCGTCGAGAAAAGGGACCCATCGCGGCAACCCGCCAAACCCGGCGATAAAGCCGAGCGTTGGTCCCTCACCCTTCTTCCAGACGCGGCTGGAAAAGGCGTTTAGCTCGACGGAGAATGTCTGCAATTCGCTCGCCACAGCCGCGACCCCTACTCAGCCGCCATTGCCGTTTGACGGAACGGCGTCAGCGCGGCCCGTGCGTCGCGAGTCATCGGCTGGGGCCACCACCGGTCCTCCCAGTCGGAGAACACATCGGTCAGTTGCGGCATGACCTTCTCTGCGAACAGCTTGGTGTTATAGGCAGCGAGGTCCTTGCCCATATTGCCAAACTGCAGCAGCAGCATCAGGTGGCCGACGTTGAGGTCCCTCGCTACTTGGCGCAAGCGATCGGCGACCTCGTCGGGCGAGCCGATGATGACGTAGCCTTTTTCGACGATCGCATCCATCTCGCGCGCCAGCTGCGAGAACCGGTTCAGCGATCCTGGCGCCGGCGCCGCCCGAGCCGCCGCCTGCGTGACTTGGCTCTGGATCCCGGCGCGTTGCGTGGCCTCGCTTGTATAGCCGGGTGGGCCGGCGAAGCGGGCGTCTACATGCAGGCAGCGGCCGTAGAAATACTCAGCCGGCTCGCGATAGAGGCGATAGGCTTCCTCTCGGCTTTCCGCGACCCCGATGAATTGAAGGAAGGCGGCGTGGTACGGGTTCGGCTCCTTGCCGAGCTTCTTCATCTCGTTCCAGAAGCCGGTCATCGTCGCCTGCCCGGCCTTGTAGCCGAAATAGGACAGGTAGGCGTAGACGTGGTCGGTAGCGGCGCACCACTGCCAAGTCTCGACCGAGCCGCCGCCCGGGATCCAGATCGGCGGGTGCGGCTTCTGCACCGGCCGCGGCCAGATGTTGACATAGCGCTGCTGGTTGAAGCGGCCGTTGAATGCGAAGGTGTCGGTTACGGTCCAGGCCTTCAGCACGAGGTCGTGCGCCTCGTAATAGCGCTCGCGCAGCATGCTCGGGTTCTGGCCATAGGCAAAACAGGTGTCCATCGGCGTGCCGACCGGAAAACCGGCAATCAGCCGCCCGCCCGAGATGCAGTCGATCATCGCAAATTCCTCGGCGACCCGGGTCGGCGGGTTGTAGAGCGCCAAGGAGTTGCCCATCACGCACAAGGCCGTGTCGGTCGTGCGCCGCGCCAGCGCCGAGGCGATCAGATTGGGCGACGGCATCAGCCCATAGCCGTTCGAATGGTGCTCGTTGACGCAGACCGCGTCAAAGCCGCATTCGGCGGCGAATTCGAGCTCGTCCATAAAGTCGTTGTACATGTGATGAGCGCGCCGCGGGTCGAACAGCGAGGAATGGATGTCGACCCACACCGAGGGGTGCTTCTCGCGAAAATCCTCGGGCAACTCGGTGTAGGGCATCAGGTGAAACCACATCAGCTTCATGGCGCTACTTCCTCCGCGGCGGCGATGTCGCAGACTGACCACGAGACGCGTGCGCGTCAAGCCGAACCAAACGATCGGTTGGTCACCAGATCGCGTTCAAACCGAAACTTCGATTAGGATCTGTCGTGGCCATCCGGAGGAAAAGCCCATGAGTGACGAATTGCCGACTGCGGCCCGCGTCCCCGATCCCGGCATCCGAGCGCTTTACCGGTTGGAGAACCGCTGGCATGCCTGGCTGGATGTCGAGGCCGCGCTCGCCAAAGCGCAGGAGGAGCTCGGCATTATCCCCCATGGCGCGGCGGCGGCAATCGCGCGGGCCGCGCATCTCGAACTGCTCGACCGCGCGCGCATCGACGAGGGGTTCGCGCGCACCGGCCATACGATCGTCCCGCTTGTCTGGGAACTGAGCCGCGTCACCGGCGAGCCCTATGGCGGCTGGGTGCATTGGGGGGCAACAACCCAGAACATCACGCAGACCGGCGATCTATTGGTATTGCGGCAGGCGCACGGGATCTTCCTGCACCTGATCGGCGAGGTGCTCGGCGCGATGGCCGACCTCGCGGAGCGCGGCGCCGACATGCCGGTTGCCGGACGCACGCACGGCCAGCACGCGGTGCCCGCGACCTTCGGCTACAAACCGGCGGTATGGATCGACGAGATGATCCGCCATGTTGAGCGCTTCCATCAGGCCGCGCCCCGGCTGTTTGTCGCGATGCTGGGCGGCGGCGCCGGGACCTTTGCCTCGCTCGGCGCCCAAGGTCCGGCGGTGCAGGCGGGGATGGGGAAACATCTGGGCATGCTGCCGATGCGGGTACCGTCGCGCATCCTCGCCGACCATCTCGCCGAGAACATCTGCCTCTTTGGCCTGCTGGCCGCGACCTGCGGCAAGATCGCGCGCGAGATCTACACCTTGATGAAGACCGAGTTCGGCGAGGTAGAAGAGCCGGTGCCGCCGGGCACGGTCGGCAGCTCGACGATGCCACAGAAACGCAACCCCAAACTATGCCAGGACATTATTGCAGCTGCGGCCGAGGTGCGCGCCAGCGTCCCGTTGGCGTTGGAGGCGATGCAGACCGAGCACGAGGCCGATCGCACGACGAGCCTGATCATGGACGCCGCAGAGGCGCGCGCCTCGATAGCTTTGGGCGACGCGCTGAGCCGCCTCGTCGAAGTTCTGTGCGGCCTGCGCCTCGACCCCGAGCGCATGCGCCGCAATCTCGATCTCGGCGGCGGGCTGATCATGGCCGAGGCCGTCATGCTGAATCTCGGCGCGGAGATTGGCCGTCAGCACGCGCATGACGTCGTCTACGACGCCGCGCAGGCCGCTTTTGTCAAAGGCCGGCCCTTTTCGGATCTGCTCGCGGCCGATCCGCGGGTCACCGCCCACCTCGAGCCTGACGCGATCGCGGCGCTGCTCGACCCGACGGCTTATACCGGCCTCTGCGCCGAGATGGCCCGCGACGCCGCCGCCCGCGCCCGTGCGGCTGCCGGGGACATTCGTCGAGAGAAAGCGGCGCGGGCGTGATCCGGTCCGGATCTTACGGCGACATGTATTGGTTCAGCTCGGGCGTCGTCATTGCCGCATCGACATAGTCGAAGGTCCCGTTTTCCTTGGTTTCCCGGGCGGCCGCGATCAGGGCTCCCATCGCCGCACGGTAAAGCGAAGTGGCCAGGCTGATGCGGCGCACACCAGCGGCCTCGAGGCCCGCCTTGGTGAACGACCTGCCCTTGATGCCGGCCATGAAATTGTAGGGCTTCGACAGCGCAGCACACACGGTCCGCACCGACTCGAGGTCGGGCAAGCCGGGCGCCATCAGGACGTCAGCGCCGGCCTTTTCATAGGCTTGAAGACGCCTGATCGTGTCGTCCAGATTGGGGTTGCCCCTGAGGAAGTTCTCGGCACGCGCGGTCAGAGTGAAGGCGAAGCCGAGCGACCTTGCCGCCGCGGCGGACGCGGCGACGCGGTCGGTTGCCTCGGCGATGTCGTAGAGCGGCCGGTCCTTGTCGCCGGTCGCATCCTCGATCGAGCATCCGACGAGCCCGGTCTCGGCGGCCAGCCGCACCGTCTCCGCTGCAAAGGAGGCCGCGTGACCGAAGCCGTTTTCCAGATCGGCCGAGACCGGGAGATCGACCGCGGCGGCCATCACTCGCGCATGCGCCAATGCCTCCTCGCGCCGTACCTGCCCGTCGCGCCGGCCGAGCGTCCCGGCAAAAGCCCCGCTGGACGTGGCCAGTGCCTGAAAACCAAGGCCGGCAAGGATGCGGGCCGAACCGGCATCCCAGGGGTTGGGGATCACAAACGCCTCCGGCCCTTGGTGCAGCGCGCGGAAACGGTCGGCTTTTTGACTCTGGTTCAGCGTCATGGAACTCCTCCTCGTATCGATTGCCCGGGCGCGGGCGCGAAGATTTTGCGCTCGCCTTTGGCAGCCCCGCGAAAGCCGCGCGGCGACACGCCTGCCGCGCGATGGAAGGTGCGCACGAAGTTCGAAAGGTCGCCGAATCCGACCTCATAGGCGACATCGGTGATCGGCTTCGCGCTATCCGCCAACAGGCGCGCCGCGTGGCGCAACCGGGAGCGGACCAAATACTGGTGCGGGGTAACGCCGAGAACCTTTCTGAAGAGCCGCAGAAAATGAAAAGCGCTCAGCCCCGCCTCTGCGGCCGCGGCGTCCAAGTCGATCGGTTCGTGCGAATTCTCGTCGATCCAGAGCGCCACCTCCACCACACGGCGGCGATCGCGTGTCGCAACTTCCAACCGATGCCGCCCTCGTCCCGAGACGATTTCGACAAACCGGACAGCGAACAGGACGACGGCTTCATCCAGGCCGAAATCCTCGCCGTGGTCTGCAATTGACTGTGCGAGTTCGCCGAGCACCACCAGCTCCGGCAATGGCGGCACACCGCCGATCCGCCAGAGGCCGGTGTGGGCGCCGAGGGTGTCTACGAAGGAGGGCGCAAGCTCGATGCTGAGACACTCGTCGCCGCAGCTGTGCTCGTGCGTGCACATGTATTCGTCGCCGGGATAGCCAGCCAGGACCGAACCGGCGACCAGGTCAAACGACCGCCCTCTGGCGTGATAGCCGAAGCTGCCCTTTCGCACATAAGCTAGGCAAAGGCCGCTATGCTGCTCGACAAAGGGCCGATCGGCCGGTCCGGCGCTGCATCGGTAGTCGATGACAGAGACTGACCGGTTCTGCAACAACGTCGTGGGTTCCATTTTCCAGCCCGCGCGCCAATCCGCAACCGGTGAGCACGCGACCGTGAAGCTGCTGGCGGGGCCGTTTGTCAACCCCTAAGCTGAGCCGAACCTTGTCGCGCGGCGCGCGCTTTCGTGGAGCGGCCTCCCCCGATGCAAACCTTTGGTGCTTCTATGCATGAACAGCAAAGCGTTGGCGTCTATATCGACTACAAGAGTCCTTACGCGTATCTGGCAAAAGACCTCATCTACGAGCTCGAGCGGGAATTTCCGGTCCGCATCGACTGGCTGCCCTATGTGCTCGACATCCCGAGCTTTCTCGGCTCAGCCAGGATCGACGACAGCGGCCGCGTAGTCGAGGAGCAGCGCAATCCGCATCAGTGGCGACGGGTGCGCTACAGCTATATGGATTGCCGCCGGCAGGCGCGCAAACGTGGGCTCGTGATCCGCGGGCCGCAGAAAATCTGGGATTCGACCGTCGCCCTGCAGGGCATGCTCTATGGCAAGCGGCAAGGTGGCGCGGTGCTGCGGAGCTATCACGACATCGTCTTTGAGCGTTTCTGGAAACGCGAGCTCGATATCGAGAGCCCCGAGGTTATCCGCGCCGTGCTCACAGAAGCCGGCGCAGATACCGCGGCGCTTCCCGGCTATTTGGCCGGACAGGGTCCTCAGGACCTCCGCGAAATCTGCCGGGCGGCCGAGGCCACGGGCGTCTTCGGCGTGCCGACCTTTGTCTTGGCCGGCGAGCTGTTCTGGGACCGCGAGCACCTGCCCGACATTTGCGAAATGCTCCGGCGGCTATAGGCTACGACGCAAAATAATCAATGGCCGTAGCCGTCGCGAGCAGCATAAAGGCCTTGGCCGCCAGTCCAGGCACGGCGAAGCTCATGACGAGACAGAATATGCCGAAGCCGCCGAGCAGTACCGACAACAGTCGCAGAAGCAACCGTGACAGCTCGAAACCGAGCATCAACAATCGCTCCTGGCGCCATCTTGCTGCAGGATCGCCGCCAACCGGCGAGAGAGCGGCAGTGGCGGCATCCCGCCATCCGGCACCGCCATCGTGGCGGCCTGCATTTCGGTGCAGCAGCGGATGATCAGCAAGCCGACGATGCTGTCCGCCGCCAGGAAGAGCAAGAGGGGCGCGGTCGCCGGCCCGAATACCGTGATCATGGCGTCGACCGCCAAGAACCACCCGACGAGGCTCCAGAGCCGCCGCAATTCCCTCTCCCTAAAGCAATCGATTAAATCTAATGAAATGCGCGCCTAATCTCTCCAATATTGATGGTTAACGCGAAGAAAATCCGCCGATCAGCCGCCGGCGCCCGACCGACGGCAGACATTGCCGTCCGCTTCTGCTCCGGTAGGACGGCGGGAATGCGCCCTGGACGAAAGCCGCCGCGCAGCTATTGGATGGGTGGTCGCGAAGGTCAGTAAGCTTGGCGGCCCTGCAACCGCTCCCGTCGTGCTTGCGGAGAGGAAGGCCGGATCGTGGTTCAGTTTATCAATGCTTGTATGTGCTCACCCCTTGACCAGCGGGCATTGGTTGGGGCCCGGAAGCTTGAAGGCTGCCTCGCCCGGGATTACCGAGATCTGCTTGTAGTAGTCCCAGGCGCCCTTTGATTCCGACGGCTTCTTCACCTCGAACAGGTACATGTCGCGAACCAGGGTGCCGTCTTCGCGGATCTTGCCGTTCTTGGTCATGAAGTCGTTGACCGGGGTCGCCTTCATCTGCTTGACGACGGTCAGCCCGTCGTCGCTGTTGGTCGCCTTGATTGCGGCCAGATAATGCATGACCGCACCGTACACCCCCGCCTGGACCATTGTCGGCTGGCGTTTCATCTTGTCCATGAAGCGCTTGGACCAGGCACGGGTATCATTGTTCTGGTCCCAATAGAACGCCTCGGTCAACTGCAGCCCGTGGGCGGCTTGCAGGCCGAGGCTGTGAATGTCGGTGATGAAGACGAGGAGCCCGGCGAGGTTTTGGCCGCCCTCGACGATCCCGAACTCGCCCGCCTGCTTGATCGAGTTGATCGTGTCGCCGCCGGCATTGGCGAGGCCGATGATCTTCGCCTTCGAGTTTTGCGCCTGCAGCAGAAAAGAGGAGAAGTCGGCCGTATTGAGCGGCGCCTTGACCGAACCGAGCACTTTGCCGCCGTTTTCCTCGACCACCTTGCTCGTGTCGCGCTCGAGCGCGTGGCCAAAGGCGTAGTCCGCGGTGATGAAGAACCAGGTGTTGCCGCCGGCCTTGACCACCGCGCTGCCGGTGCCGTTTGCCAATGCAACGGTGTCATAGGTCCAATGCACCGAGGTCGGCGAGCAGGCCTTGCCGGTGAGGTCCGAGGCGGCGGCACCCGAAATCAGGAAGACCTTGTTCTTGTTGCGCGCGACTTCCTGAACTGCGAGCGCGACACTCGAGGTCGGCACGTCCACGATGGCGTCGACGCCGTCATTGTCCAGCCACTGATTGGCGATCGCCGAGCCGATGTCGGGCTTGTTCTGGTGGTCGGCGCTGATCAGCTCGATCTTCTTTCCCGCAACGGTGCCGCCGAAATCGGCGATCGCCATGCGCGCCGCCTCGACCGAGCCCGGGCCGCTGATATCGGCGTAAAGGCCCGACATGTCGTTCATGACCCCGATTTTGACGACGTCGCCCGAAATTTCGGCGGGAGCCGGCGCCGTCAGCCCCAAGAAAACGGCGAAACCCGCCGCCAGACCGGCAACCCTCATGAGGCATCCTCCCGCGCCGCGCCAAAGCAAAGAGCGAATAACGCCCTTATACGCCGAGATAGGCGTGCAGCTTATCGGTATTCTGCGCCAGATCCTCGTTGCGGATCATGTCGATGACGCGGCCATGCTCGACGACGTAATGGCGGTCGGCGAGGGTGGCGGCGAAATGAAAATTCTGCTCGACCAGGAGCATCGTAAAACCCTTCTGCTTCAGACGGCGGATGACGCCGCCGATCTGCTGCACGACCACCGGGGCAAGGCCTTCGGTCGGTTCGTCGAGAAGCAGCAAGGTGGCGCCCGTCCGCAGCATGCGGCCGATCGCCAGCATCTGCTGCTCGCCGCCGGAAAGCTTGGTGCCCTGGCTGCGACGGCGCTCGCGGAGGTTGGGAAAAATCGCATAGATCTCATCGACGCTCATGCCGCTCGGCGATACAGTCGGCGGAAGCAGCAGATTCTCCTCGACATCAAGGCTGGCGAAAACCCCGCGCTCCTCCGGACAATAGGCGATCCCCTGCCGGGCGATCCTATTGGAGGAAAGGCGGACGAGTTCGGTACCGCGAAAGACGACCGAGCCTCGGCGTTGCGACACGATCCCCATCAGCGCCCGCAGGGTCGTCGTCTTGCCCGCGCCGTTACGGCCGAGGAGCGTCACCACCTCGCCCTCGCCGACAGCAAAGCTCATGCCGTGCAGGATGTGAGATTCGCCGTACCAGGCGTGCAGATCCTCGACCCCCAACAACCGGCGCGGCGCCGCTGCGGTATCAGGCATGGCCGGTGCCCATATAAGCCTCGACGACCTCGGGGTTGCCGGCAATGGTCGCATAATCGCCCTCCGCGAGGACCCGGCCGCGGGTCAACACGGTGATCGTGTCCGAGAGGTCGGCGACCACCGAAAGATTATGCTCGACCATCAAGACGGTGCGATCGGCGGCCACCTTGCGGATCAGCGAGGAGATCCGACCGATGTCCTCGTGGCCGAGCCCGGCCATCGGCTCGTCGAGCAGCAACATCACCGGATCGAGCGCCAAGGTCGTGGCGATTTCGAGCGCGCGCTTACGCCCGTAGGGCAGTTCAGCCGCCAGCGCTTCTTCGAAGCCCGCCAGCCCGACCGCGTCGAGCAGCGCCTCGGCGCGAGGGTTCAGGCCATCGAAAACGCGTCCCGAACGCCAGAAATGAAACGAGATGCCCATCTTTTGACCCAATGCAACTCGCACGTTGTCTCGCACCGTCAAATGCGCAAAGACCGCAGAGATCTGGAACGAGCGAACCATCCCCCGCCGCGCGACAGCCGCGGGTCGAGCGGCTGTGATATCCTGACCGTCGTAAATGATTTGCCCGCTGCTCGGCTCCAGAAATTTGGTAAGAAGATTGAAGACCGTCGTTTTTCCGGCGCCATTCGGACCGATCAACGCATGGATCGTACCGCGGCGAATCTTCAGGTCCACCTCCTGCACCGCCACAAAGCCGCGGAACTCCCGCGACAGCCCGCGGGTCTCCAGGATCAGATCGTCCACGCCTTGAACCTCCAGGTCCGAGCAGACCGGTTGTGTTTTTGAGCGCATCCTCACCCTAATTGGAGGCTGCTGCGGGAGCAATCCGGCTCCCCGTTTCGTTGATGCCATCGAGCGTGCCCCCCTCGCAGTCTCCTTGACACCGTCGGTGGCGTCGCTATGACACCTAACCCGCTTTGCCGGTAGCGGGCAGGTTGCACATTGGGGGATGCGTTCCGGATGAAGCGTGCATTCGTATTTCCGGGTCAGGGGTCACAGGCGGTAGGCATGGGACAATCCCTGGCGTCGGCATTTGCCCCGGCACGCCGACTCCTTCAGGAAGTCGACGACGCTTTGTGCCAGCCTCTGTCGCGCCTGATGTTCGAGGGCCCGGAAGGCGACCTCACTCTGACTGAAAATGCCCAGCCGGCGCTGATGGCGGCAAGTCTCGCCGTCATTCGGGTTCTCGAAGCGGAGAGTGATTTCGAGCTCGCCCGCGATGTCGCCTATGTGGCCGGACACTCGCTCGGCGAGTACTCGGCGCTCGCGGCTGCCGGGGCGGTCGATGTCGGGGACGCGGCGCGCCTGCTTAAAATTCGCGGGCAGGCAATGCAGCACGCGGTGCCCGTTGGCGAGGGTGCGATGGCGGCGCTGCTGGGCCTCGACGTCGACGGCGCTCGCGAGGTTGCCCGCGAAGCGGCCGCCGGGGAGGTCTGCGCGGTTGCCAACGACAACGCACCGGGACAGGCTGTCGTGAGCGGGCATCGCGGCGCTGTCGAGCGTGCGATCGGCATCGCGCGCGAACGAGGGGCGCGGCGGGCGATCGGCCTTCCGGTCAGCGCGCCCTTTCATTCTCCGCTGATGAGGCCGGCCGCCGCAGTGATGGAGAACGCATTAGACCGCGTGGCATTTCGCCCGCCCCGGGTCCCGCTCATCGCCAATATCTCGGCGACGGCGGTCAGCGATCCTTTGGCGATCAAGCGTGGGCTCGTGGGACAGGTGACGGCAATGGTGCGGTGGCGCGAGAGCGTGATGTTTCTGGCGGCCGCCGGCATCGGCGAAATCGTCGAGATCGGAACGGGACACGTTCTGACCGGGCTCGCCAAACGAATCGTGCCGGCGCTCTCGTCGCGATCCGCCGGCACCCCTGCCGAGGTTCAGTCGCTGATCGAGGGCTTGTGAAGCGGCGTTTGCGCAGGCCGACGACCGAGACGGCGCTATGTTCGCCCTGACCGGTCAAACCGCGCTCGTGACCGGAGCCTCCGGGGGGATTGGCGGGGCGATCGCGGACGCCCTGCACCGCTACGGAGCGGAAGTGACACTTGCCGGTACACGATCCGACGCGTTGCGCGCCTTGGCTGACAAGCTTGGCGACCGCGCCCATATCTGCGTCGCCGATCTTGCCGATCCCGTTGCGACGGAGCAGCTGGCCAAAGACGCCGAGGCGGCGATGGGCCGGGTCGACATTCTCGTCAACAACGCCGGGATCACCGGCGACGCGCTGACGGTGCGGATGAGCGACGAGGACTGGCTTTCGGTTCTGGACCTCAACTTGACTGCTGTCTTCCGCCTGACCCGTGCGCTCTTGCGTGGGATGATTCGCCGGCGACACGGGAGGATTATCGGCGTCGCGTCGGTTGTGGCGGTCAGCGGCAATGCCGGGCAGGCAAACTATGCAGCAGCAAAGGCGGCCATGATCGGGATGTCGAAATCGATAGCCGCCGAGGTTGCCGGTCGCGGCATCACCGTCAACTGCGTGGCGCCCGGGCTGATCGCGACGGCAATGACCGAAAAGCTGACAGTGGAGCAACGCGCGCGGCTCGCCGCGGCGATTCCGGCCGGCCGGTTCGGCGTCCCCGAGGACGTCGCGACGGCAGTTGCGTTTCTGGCCGGCTCCGAAGCGGCTTATATTACCGGCCAAACCTTGCACATCAACGGCGGCATGGTCATGGTATGAGCGTGCAAACGGCCGCGGCCCACCCGGTTTTGCTCTGCCGCGAAATCATGCTATGTGACCATGCCGTGACTCTTGCGTTCGAGGCGATTGCGAAGCGCAGCGTCCATGACGGCCGGTGGCGCTGGGGCACGCTGCGCTTAACAACCTTCCAGAAAGCCACTTGAGGAAAAGGGCGGATGAGTGACGTCTCCGATCGGGTCAAGAAGATCGTCGTCGAGCATTTGGGCGTCGACGAATCGAAAGTGACCGAAAACGCGAGCTTCATCGACGATCTGGGCGCCGACAGCCTCGACACCGTCGAGCTTGTGATGGCGTTCGAGGAGGAGTTCGGATGCGAAATCCCGGACGACGCGGCCGAGAAGATCGTGACGGTCAAGGATGCGGTCAGCTTCATTGAAACGCATAGCTGAGGTTCGAAGGCGCAGGCTCGAAACGTCGAGTTCCGTCGCCCTGGGTCACGGCTGCTTCGGCACTGGGTGAAGGTAGATGCGGCGCGTTGTGGTAACCGGAATGGGGTTGATTACCCCGCTCGGTGTCGGCGTGGAGCACAACTGGAACAGTCTGCTCGACGGCATGTCGGGCGTACGCGCGATCCAATCCTTCGACGTATCCGATTTGCCGGTCAAGATCGCCGCGCAAGTGCCGCGCGGCGAAACCTCTTATGGTCTCTTCAACCCCGATGATTGGGTGCCGCCCAAAGACCAGCGCAAGATGGACGGATTTATCGTCTACGCTCTGGCTGCGGCGGCGCAGGCGGTGGAGGATGCCGGATGGGCGCCGGAAGACGAAGACGAGCGCGAGCGCACCGGCGTCATGATCGGGTCCGGCATTGGCGGGCTGCCCGGGATTACCGACGCGGCCCTTACCCTACATGAGCGCGGACCGCGCCGTCTGTCGCCTTTTTTCATCCCGTCCAGCCTTATCAATCTGGCGTCGGGGCACGTCTCCATTCGTTATGGCTTTACCGGACCCAACCACGCCGTGGTAACGGCATGCTCGACGGGGGCGCACGCTATCGGCGACGCCGCCCGACTGATCATGCTCGACGACGCCGACGTGATGGTATGCGGCGGCACTGAGGCCGCCATATGCCGGCTCGGCCTTGCCGGCTTCGCCGCGGCGCGGGCGTTATCGACCGCGTTCAATGACGAACCGGCGCGTGCATCGCGTCCGTGGGATCAGGACCGCGACGGGTTTGTCATGGGCGAAGGCGCCGGCATCCTGGTCCTCGAGGAATTCGAGCACGCCAGATGCCGAGGGGCGAACATTTATGCCGAAGTGGTCGGCTATGGAATGTCGGGCGATGCCTTCCACTTGACCGCGCCTTCCGAAGACGGAAACGGCGCTTTCCGGTCGATGCGCAATGCGCTGAGACGCGCGGGCATCGGACTGGAAAAGATCGACTACATCAATGCGCATGGAACTTCGACCCCCCTCGGAGACGAGATCGAACTCGGCGCGGTCAAACGATTGTTCGGCAGACACGCCTACGAACTTTCGATGTCTTCGACGAAATCCGCGATTGGGCATCTGCTCGGCGCGGCCGGCACTGTCGAGGCGATCTTCTCAATTCTGGCGATTCGAGACGGCATCGTGCCCCCGACGCTCAATCTCGACAATCCGTCCCCGTCCTGCGACATCGACCTGGTGGCGAGGCGAGCGAAGAAGCGCCGGGTGAACTACGCGCTCACCAACTCCTTCGGCTTTGGCGGCACCAACGCCTCACTGATCTTTGCCGGTCCGCCCTGAGAGCGTGACAGTCCGGTAGGCGAAGGATGCGGGGTTTTCTACGCCTGGTCGGATGGGCGGTGGTCACCGTGTCGCTGCTCCTCGGAGTTGCCGCGGGACTCGGTTATTGGCTCTACCGGGACGTCAATGATCCAGGCCCGCTCGCGTCCGCCCGCACCGTTGTCATTCCGCCTCATCGCGGGCTCGGCGAAATCGCCGCGCTGCTGTCGGAGCAGGGTGTTATCCGGCACCCGCGTTCGTTCGAGGTGGGAGCGACATTATCGGGCCGCGGTTCCGCGTTGCTCGCTGGTGAATACGAGTTTCCGGCCGGCGCCAGCCCGATGCAGGTAATAGAGATCATCGCCAGCGGCAAGACCGTCAAGCATCGGCTTACGGTTCCCGAAGGATTGACGAACGCAGAGATATCGGCGTTGGTGCGGACCGCTCCCGCGCTCGAGGGCGATCCGGGGCCGCTGCCCGCGGAGGGCGAGCTGATGCCGGACACCTACCTTTACGAGTACGGCGAAGGCCGCAGCGAGATGATCGACCGCATGCATCGCGCGATGCTCCGCGCGATTGCGGAAGTGTGGGGGGAGCGCCGCCCCGACTTGCCGTTGACATCGCCGCGCGACCTATTGGTCCTGGCCTCGCTGGTCGAAAAGGAGGCCAGCCGCGGTGACGAGCGGGCCCGGATCGCCGCCGTCTTTATCAATCGTTTGCGCGTCGGGATGCCCCTGCAGTCGGACCCGACCGTGATCTACGCCTTGAGCGACCGGGGGACGAAGCGGCTCGATCGCCGGCTGACCCATACCGACCTGGCCATCGTCTCGCCTTACAACACGTACGTGACGAAAGGGCTTCCCCCAGGTCCGATCGGCAATCCCGGGATGGCGGCGTTGCGCGCGGCCGCCCGGCCGGCGTTCACCGACGAGCTGTACTTTGTCGCCGATGGCGCCGGCGGGCATGCCTTTGCCAAGTCTCTCGCCGAGCATAACCGGAACGTTGCGCAATATCGGCGCGGCGTGCCAGCCGAGCCGGATGCCGCGGCACCCGCTCGCCCGACGGCACCCGAGCAGCAGCAGGGGCGAACGGCCCAATAATGCACGGCCCGGCGTTGTTGGCGCCGCCCTGCACCGTTATAACCGGGCCTGTCCACAAGCGCTGAGGTGGTGGTTTGGGTTTATCCAGCATGACGGGCTTTGCGCGAGCGGAGGGCGACACGCTCGGGATCTCCTGGGTTTGGGAGATGAAGAGCGTCAACGGCAAGTCACTCGATCTCCGGCTCCGCCTGGCGCCTGGTTTTGACGTGCTGGAGCCGCAGCTCCGCGCCATTCTCGGGAGCCGCTTCCGTCGCGGCAGTTTTTCCGCGAGCCTTGCCGTTACGCGGACCACGCCGACTGCCGTGCGGGTGAACCGTGAAACCCTCGCCCAGCTCGTCGCTTTGATGAATGAGCTCGCCGGCGAAATCGAAGCAGCGCCGCCGCGCATCGATGGCTTGCTGGCGCTGCGCGGAGTTGTCGAGACCGTCGAGGACGAGGCTGAGCCGGCGATCGAAGAGCGCCGCAGCGCCATCCTCGATAGTTGGGCGCTGGCTCTCGATCGGCTTGCTGAGGCCAGGATCGAGGAAGGCGATCGTCTGGCCGCAGTATTGCGCAGCCAGCTTCAGGAAATGCGGCAATTGGTCGAAGCCTCAGCGGCGTGCGCAGCAGCTCAGCCTGCAGCGATCCACGACCGGCTCCGGACAATGTTGGCGGGCCTCGCCGATCTCCTTCCAGGCATGCCGGAGGAGCGGGTTGCGCAAGAAATGGCGTTGCTCATCACCCGCTCGGACATTCGCGAGGAGATCGAGCGGTTGCGGGCTCATATCGAGCAAGCCGCCGATCTGCTGCAGGAGCCGGGGGCGGTAGGACGCCGGCTCGACTTCCTGTGCCAGGAGTTGAACCGCGAAGCCAACACCTTGTGCTCGAAATCGGCCGATATCGAGCTGACGCGGGTGGGGCTTTCTCTGAAGGCCGCGGTCGAGCAGTTCCGCGAGCAGGTGCAAAACATCGAGTAAGCATTGCCGCATGACAGCGACTTAAATCTATCGGGCGCACTCGCCGGGCAGTCATCACCGGATAGCCGGTCGGGAAGTTCACTCGATCGCGATAGTCAAGCACCCTGCTTGGAGGCCCGCCAAGCATGGTATGCGGCCTTCACTATAGCTGTTACCGTATTCAAAGAGTTATGCTTTGTATTGATTACGATATCGAAATTCAAAGGATCGGTCGCGTTGACGTCATAGAGAGCCGAATACCGTTTTTTCTCGCTCTCAAATCTGCGATTTATACTTTGGTACACTTCTTCAACGGAGCTCGCATCCTCGCTCGTTCGTCCTTCATCTCGCAGGTGATCAAAGATACGTGCGGCGGCAGTGGCTGGATCGAGCAAGAGAAACACCTTGAACGAAGACGGCATCCAATGCCAGGCCATACGCGAATCAATCACGAGCTTCTTGTGTGTGCGATACATCTCTTGAAGTAAGTCATCCACTTTGAGATCGATATCTCGCTGCACTTCAGCCGAGATATTCATCGCTTCGATCGATTCGCCGCGCTCGACGGCGAGCTGCCGAAAAAGATCGCCGGAGGAAAAATGTCGAAATCCCAGGGCAGCGGCGACCGCCCTCGCGGTGGAGGACTTTCCCGAGCCCGGCGATCCCGCAATAGTGATGATCTCGTTCTTCATTAAATAATACTCTCGGAGCAGGATGTGGGGGTCAATCTTCTTGGCCGGATCGATCATCGATCGACGCGAACGATCATGGTCGAAGGGCTCGCGCGAGAGCGCAGAACTCCGCGACCGTTAGTTCCTCGGCGCGCGCGGTAGGCGGAACCCCCGCACGCGCGAGCAACGCCTCGACCGGAATGTCGAGAGGCTTGAGGCTCGCGCGCAGCATCTTGCGGCGCTGACCAAAGGCAGCGGTTGTGACGCGTTCGAGGTCGGGCTTGTGCGCGGGTTCGAGCGGCCGGGCCCGCGGACGGAGATGGACAACGCTCGACAGGACCTTGGGGGGTGGGACGAAGGCCCGAGGCGGAATCTCGAACATGATCTGCGGCTCGGCGAGCCATTGTACGAGGACCGAAAGGCGTCCATAGGATTTGCTGCGTGGCACCGCGACAAGGCGCTCGGCGACTTCACGCTGGAACATCAAGGTGAGACTCTCATAATCGCGGATCCGGTCGAGCCAGCCGAGGAGGAGCGCCGTGGCGATGTTGTAGGGCAGATTGGCGACAACCTTGCGCGGCGGATCCGACAGCTGCGCCGGGTCGATGGTCAGCGCATCGGCGGCTACCACATCGAGGCGCTCGGGATAGAGAACGGCGAGCTCTTCAAGGGCCGCAACACAACGGGGGTCGCGTTCGATCGCGACAACCCTGCGGGCGCCGGTGGCGAGCAACGCACGGGTCAACCCGCCGGGACCGGGGCCGATCTCGACGATCGTGGCATCTTGCAGCCGCCCGGCAGCCCGGACGATCCGGCCCGTCAGGTTCAGGTCGAGGAGGAAATGTTGCCCGAGAGCTTTGCGCGCCTGTAGCCCGTGCCGGGCGATGACGTCGCGTAGCGGCGGCAGCGACGGTTCGGGGGCGGCGGTTATCGGGCGGCGCCTAGCCGCCTTGCGGCCATGTCGGCAGCCAACCGCAGCGCGGCGATCAAGCTGTCCGGGCGCGCGACGCCGCGCCCGGCGATTGCGAATGCGGTGCCATGGTCAGGCGACGTACGTATAAAGGGCAGGCCCAATGTCACATTGACGCCGCCGTAGAAGTCGATTGTCTTGAGCGGGATCAGCGCCTGATCATGATACATGCAGAGCGCCGCATCGTAGTTGCGACGCGCCTCGGCATGGAACATCGTGTCCGGCGGCAAGGGGCCGCGTACCTCGATGCCGGCTTCCCGCAGCGCGGCGACGGCCGGCTCGATGATGTCGATTTCCTCATGACCGAGCGCGCCGGCCTCGCCGGCGTGCGGATTGAGCCCGGCGATTGCCAAGATGGGAGCCGCCAGACCAAAGTCGCGGCGCAAAGCCGCGTCCGTGATGCGGGCGGCCTCGACAATCGCCGATGAGGAAAGAGCATCTATCGCCCGCCGCAGCGCCATGTGGATCGTCACCGGCACGACGCGCAATCCCTTACACACCAGCATCATGATCGCAGTCCGCTCGCCGCCCGCGAGCTCGGCGAGATACTCGGTATGCCCCGGATGCCGAAAACCGGCGCGATAGAGGCTGTCCTTGCATATCGGATTGGTGACGAGCGCAGCGGCCTGCCCATTGCCGACATCGCGAACTGCGGCGTCGATTGCGGCGATTATGGCCGGCGCATCACCGGAATGCGGACGGCCCAGTCGGGCGCGGATCGGCAGGCCGACGGGCGAAACCGGAAGAGCCGCGCCGAAAACCGACGCCGCCTGCTCGGGATGGTCGATGGGTCTGACCGGGACGGGCCAGCCGAGCCGCTTGGTCAGCGCCTCCAGCCGCTCCGGATCGTCGATCAGATAAAAGGGGGGCGTGCCGTCGCGGCGATCGAGCCAGGCTCTAAGTGTGATCTCACCGCCGATCCCGGCTGGCTCGCCCATCGTCACGGCGAGCGGAAGGGCCATTGCGCTCAAACCCTGAGATCGACAAAAGCTGTCCGCCGCAAGTCCCGCATGTACCGCCGCGCCAAAGTGTCGAGACGCTGGCGCATCAAGGTTTCGCCAATCTCGTCGCGCGTCGGGATGGTGGGAGCGCTCGGTGCCATCTTCTCGCAGACCATGATGACTCCGACCCCGTTCTTTTGAACGATGGGTTGCGAAGCTTGGCCGGGTTCCAGCGCACTCACGATATTGCGCATCCCGGGGGATATCTGGTCGACGCGCAAGCGACCCTCGCTCGACAGCTGCGGAGATCCCTTCTCCTTGCCGATCTTGAGCAGCTCCTCGCAGCTCTTGGCCGACGTCTTGGCGGTTTGGGCTTCGACGATGGCAGCCCGGCGCAAATTGTCGGGCGCCTGGGGCGGCAACGGGAAGACGATTTGCACGAGGTGCAGCAACGCGTCGTCCGGGCCGGCCGCGCGGCCTGCCCGCCGATCGACCACCAGAAGCAAATAATAGCCGGCCCCAGTTCGGATTGGCGGCGACAGTTCGCCTGGTCGCAATCGGGAGACTGTCTTGCCGAGCTCCGGGCTCAGCTGCTCGGCCCGGACCCAGCCGAGATCGCCTCCGACGGCGGCGGTGGCGGACTGGGAGAATTGTTGCGCGACAGCGGAAAACCGGGCGCCTTGTCGCATCTGTTCAGTCAGCCGTTCGGCAAGCCGCCGCACCTCGTCGTCCTGCCGTGGATTGTCGACGGCGAGAAAAATTTCGGCGACCCGGCTTTGCGGCTCGTTCACTGTTTCCTGGGCGCGCTTCAGCGCGTAATCGATTTCCTCGTCGGAAACCACATTGGTCTGCGAGACGAGACGCCGCACCAGCTTTGCCCACACGATCGATGCCGTCAGCTGGTCGATCAATGCACTGCGCTCGATGCCCTGCGCTTTGAGAACCTGCTCGAGCTGCCCGGGCTGCATGTTGTTCTGCTTTTCGATCTGAGCCAGCGCCCTTTTGATCTCCTCGTCGGTTGCGGTGATGTTTTGCCGTTTGGCCTCCTGAAGCTGCAGCTTCTCGTCAACGATCGTCCGCAGGACCTGCCCGGCGACCCGTTGGCGCGTCTCTGGCGAATCCGTCAAGTTTGAGGAGAGCATGACCATTCTGATGCGCGACCTCACATCGGCAACCGAAATCACCTCGTCGTTGACGACCGCGGCAATGCGGGTTTCCGAGACAGGCCCTGGCGGCGCCTGTGGCGCGCCGCGATGCGGCGCCGGCGCAACGGCGGCCGCCGTCTCTCCGCCAGCGGCGCGGGGCGGGCTCGCCTCGCCTGTATAGGGACTCAACCCGACAAGCAGGAAACAGAGGCAAGGGATCGGACTCATCGACAGCGGATTGCGCATAGTCGGATCTTACATCTGTGCAAAGAAAATGTCGCTCGCCGGCGAGCCGGCCGAGAGGTTTCGGCCGGGATATTCACGGCAATCCTCCTCCTGCGATCGAGGCGATAGTGCCGCCGATTTCGCCGAGATTCTTGAATACCACACTGAACAGCACGGAATAGCCGGGGGTGACATCGCCGCTGCGTATCCCCGACTGGGTGACCGCGCCGATGAATGCCATGCACTCATCCTGGTAGATCGCCGACAAGGACCCGTAAAGGCTGGAGCTCGAGGCCTGCGGCGTCGGCACATTGTTTACGAGAGTGGTGCTGTTCGTCAGGTTGATCGTCTCAGAGGCCTGCATCGACCAATAGCGAGTGAGCTTGGCGGTAAGAGTAAATGAAAGCTGCTCGCGCTTCCCATAAAGGACGTTTTGGCCGGTCGAAGGATTGGTTACCACCTCGCTCTGCATTTGCGCCGGCAAGTATACAAAATTGCCGCTGAGCCGCAGAGCCTGCGGTCCGGCGCTGACACCGACCTGCTGGGTGCGATTGCTCAACGGACCGGTTTTGAAGCGGAAGCGATAAATAAAGTCGAGGTAGGAGTTGGGCGACAGCACCAGCCGCCCGACCATGTCCGATAACCGTTGCTCCGCCCCGGAACCGGGGGGGAGAAACGGGTTGGGTTGGGCGCGGTAACTCTGGCCGATTAGCAAGCGATAGCTGCCGCCTCCCTTGTCATAGAGGCCGAGCCTGGTTCCGTAATCGACCCGCTGACCGGTATCGAGAATATCGTATCCCGCGAGGCGATCGCGGCGGAACAAATCAGTGTCGTAGAGCTGGAAGGCGAGACTGTCCTCATTCGGGATGTTTCGCCGATTGCCGCTGCTGGGTGCAGCGAAGCCACCGACAATCGGCTCGATCAACTGCGTAACATCCTCGCCGCGGCGTATCAGCGGATAGCTCCACACCAATCCGACTTGTGGAAACGCCCGACCGGTAACAAAATCGGTCGCAGTCTGGGCCAAGGGTGGCTTCCCGTTCACCGGAAAAAACGCCGACGGAAGCTCGGGGTTCGATACATTGCTCAGACCTGCAATCGAATAGCCGTCTCCCCGTACACCCGCAGAAAAAGAGTATTGTCCGCCGAGCGGATCGCTGAAGCGCCGCGTCCATTCCGAGCCGAGCGACAGGCGACGGGTCTGCGTGCCGACCTCGCGAACGATATCGAGAAGGTTGGCATTGAGATTCCAGCGTCCGCCAAGTGCGTCCGGCTGGCTCTGCCAGTTGCGGTTGGCGACCGGCAGGACGATCGGCTGCGTCGAATCTCCGATGCCGGGGAGCAGCGGCTGAAAAAGATAAGCGTTGACGTCGGTCGAGGCACGCGCCTCGAAACCTTCGAGATAGGCACGGCTGACCATTGCATTGAGCAGCGGATTGCCAAACCCGAAGCGCAGGAGATAGGTCTGGTCGGACACGCGCTGCACGTCGAGCCCCGTCCGATATGTTTCGTCGAGGTCGAACGCGCTGCGTGCATTGATATGGCCGCGCCATTGCTCCCCCTGGCTCGACGAGCTGTCGCCGGCCCCGACATTGCTGTGATTGAGACTGCCGATGGCGTCTAGCGTTCCGTTGCCAAAGCGCTGGCGGTATTCCGCCTCCATCAACGGGCCGGCTTTGGTGTAGAGGCGAGGAGCCAGCGTCACATCCTTGTCCGGACCGAGCACCAGGAAATAGGGTATCGTCACATGGGCGCCGAGGGTGTTCGAGCTCCCGAAAGAGGGAGGAAGAAAGCCGCTGGCGCGCTTTACCGACGGATCCGGCATCGAGAGGTAGGGTGTGTAGAAGACCGGCCAGCCGTCGATCTCCATGACCGAGTCGCGAAACTCGACGAGTTGCTGCTCCTTGTCGTGGTCGATCTCGCGAGCCTTCAACTGCCATATCGGTGGCGCGCTTGGGTCTTCCCGGCAGAGGTCGCAGGGGGAGTATACTCCCCGCTTCAGCTCGGTGCGGTTCCCGTTGGTGCGGCGCGCGGTATTGGCCGCCAATCGCGAGCGGTCATTGAGCAGCATCCGCACATTCTTTGCGAACGCGTCATTCATCGAATCGCGCAGCTCGATGAAATCGGCAAAGACGATCTCTCCGGTAGGCTGCGAAAGGCTGACATTGCCGGAGGCGGTAATGGTGTCCGTCCGCTGGTTGTACGAGACGGTATCGGCGAGAAGTACTTGTCCGCTCTGGGAAATCTCGACGTGGCCGCGCGCAATCGTCAACGCGAGCTGGTCGTCGTACTCGATCTCGTCGGCGCGGAAGACGACCGGCGCGTTTCTATCCTGAGGCGGCCCGCCGCCGATCGAAATCTCGGCCCCGGCGGAGCGAAGGGCGCTGACAATGATCAGGGCCGCCACCAGGAGGCTCCGAAGCCGCCGCGGTCTGCACCACACGCAACTGCGGCTTTGCCGATGCATGTTCAGCCGTCTTCCAAATGGAGCAGCATCGAAACGCCGAAAATCAGGCTCACGCCGGTCGGAACCCAAGCCGCGAGCGCCACCGGAAGCTTGGCGGAGAGGCCGAGGGCAAAGACTACATCGGACAGGAAATAGAGAAGAAATCCGCTGATCACGCCGCCGATGACCATCAAGGTGGCGCCGCCGCGGCGCTGCATGCGCAGGCTAAAGGTCGCCGCGACCAAAACCATTGCGGACAGCAACAGCGGGCGGGCGAGCAGCACATTGAAGTGCAGGCGATGACGCTGCGCGGGGAATCCCGATTCTTCGAGCAAGGCGATGAAGCCCGGCAGATCCCAAAACGACATCGTATCCGGCGAGGCGAAACTCTCCTCGATTTTGCGCGGTGTTAGGGTGGTCGTCAGGCGGAACTCATCAAACGTCCGCGGCGGTTCGTTTGGAAACCAGCGGATCCCGTTCTCGATCAGCCAGTCGCCGTCCTCAAGTTTCGCGGTCTGCGCGTCGATCCGGGATACAAAGCGGGTCGAAGCATCGAAGAAGAACAGTGTTACAGGGTCGAGTATCGATTGTTGCGACGCGATCTTCCCGGCGTGAATGATGATCTGGTTGCCTCGGAGATCGCTTTGCCGCAGCCATAGCCCCCCATTCGACAGCGAAAGCTGGTCCGATCCCTGGCGGAGAATGCGGCTTTCCAGCTTTTCATAAGCCGCCTGGGTGAAGGAAGCGATCGGGTTGAATACGGTTACCGCGATGATGCCGACGACGAAGGCAACGAGAACGGCCGGCGTCAGGAATTGCCAAGCCGAGACACCCGCGGCCCTCGCAATGACCAATTCGTTGTTGCGAGTAAGCCGCCAGAACGCGAGCAGCGTCCCGAATAGGATGGCAAAGGGCAGCACCTCCTGCGAGGTATGGGGCATCTTGAGGGCGGCCATTTGGAAGAGCAGCCCCAACGTCGCCTGCAGCTTGACGCCGCCGCGGCGGATCAGCTCAAGATAGTCGAGCAAAAAGGTGATGATGACCATCGCCATGAACACGCCGCAGAACCACACAAAGAATTGGCGGGCGATGTAGACCGAGAAGGTTTTCGCGAGCTGCAACGACGCCCCCAACTGTTATGCGTTCTCAATGCGCCGCCTGCGCAACCGGCATCGGACGCCGGAGGCTAAGCCTTAATTCCCCATGAAAAAGAATTCCAAACCCGAGAACGATCGGCAAGAGGTCGGCCGCATACATCAACGGAATCGCCTCGGCATGGCGGGTGGCGACGTTGTTGATGCCAATGTCGAGCAATTCGAAAAGAAACGCGCTCGCAATCGCTAGAAGAACGCGCTTTACGTGGCCGCGGCGGTTGAGCTGTCCCGGCAGCAGGCAGGCGAGTGGGATCAGGGAAAAGCTGAAAGCGGATATCGGGACGAGGATACGCTGGTGTCCCTCGACGAGAAAGCTCCGGCGCAAGGAGCCGTCGGCATCCGCAGGCGGGACAAACAGCTCGTCAAGGAAGCGTTCCTGCGCCTCGCGAAAGCGGACACCGGGCGCGTCGTGCAGCGTGTCGAGATCGAGCGTATAGCTGTCGAACGTCAAGAGCGAGAGCTTGTGCGTCTCGGCATCGAATTGCTGGCGATTGCCGTTCACCATAACAATTCGGGAACCGGCCGGCGAATCGACAAAAGCGCCGCGCTCGGCAACGATCGTAACTTGACGCTGGGGATTTCGGCTGTCGTTGATCAACAGACCGACCACCTCTCCCTGCTCGCCGCGGTTACGGACATAGATCGTAAGCTTGTCGGAGATCGTGGTGAACGTCCCCTCTTGAATGAGGCTCGAAGCAAAGCGGCTGCGAATCTCGAACTGCAGATCCTTGAAAGCGCGGTTGGAGGCCGGAAGGAAGTACGCGGATAGGCTCGTCAGTATCAGGCAGGCTAGAGCGGCCAGCATCAAGACGGGCTTTGCGAGGGCGAGGTGACTGAGCCCGGCCGAGCGCATGACGACGAGCTCGCTCTCGGAGATCAAACGGCTGAAGGTGAAAAGCACGGCGATGAATACGCCGATCGGCAGCACGATATTGAGGAAGCGCGGCAGAATCAGCAGCGCCAGGTACAAGAACACGTCGATCGACAGACCGCGGTTGACGATCAGATCGATAAGCCGCAACGACTGCGCGAGCCATATGGCAGCGCTCAGCGCGGCCGTAACAAAAATCATGACGCCAAAGCACTGGCGGAAGATGTACCGATTGAGCCTCGTCATCGCCGCCGGATCATAGGCAGCACACGCCGACTGGGCCACCGCGCAATTCCGGCACGCGCGACGCTAGCGCCGAGTTCGATGCTCGATTATGTCTCTCGGATTGCCGGGTGCGCCCGCATTCATCTGCTCCTTCGAGGTTAGAAGATGAAGATAAGCTTTGACGAACCCGACCTGCCCCGCTCGGGCGCTGTTGTCGTCGGAATATGGGAGGAGGGGGCACTGACCGCCTCCGCGCGCCGCCTCGACGAGGCCACGTCCGGCGCCATCACGCGCGCGCTCGGAGCCGCAACGAGGTTCAGCGGCAAGAAAGACGAGTTCTTACCGATCATAGCTCCCGCCAACTTATCGGTAAGCCGTATCCTCCTCGCGGGTCTCGGCAAGCCGGGCGCAATCGACGCTCGCTCGCTGCAACAACTGGGCGGAAAGCTCTTCGCCAATTTGAACGGCGCCGGAGAGAAGGAAGCAACCTTTGCCATCGAGATCGGCGAGAGTGCCCCCATCGGCGAGCCCCAGGCTGCCGCCGAGCTGGCGTTTGGCGCACACCTCAGGTCGTACCGCTTCGACAAGTACAAGACGAAACAGAAACCCGAGCAGAAGCCGTCCTTGGCCAGCCTGACGATAGCGACCCCGGCGGCGGACGCTGCTCGGCGCGCCTACCAGCCGCTCGAAAAGACGGCGGAGGCCGTATTTTTTGCACGTGACCTCGTTGCCGAGCCCCCGAATGTCATCTACCCCGAGACCTTGGCGGCTCAGGCCGAAGAGCTGGGGCAATTTGGCGTCACAGTCGACGTCCTCGACGAGCAAAGAATGCGCGAATTGGGGATGAACGCACTGCTCGCGGTTGGCCAGGGCAGCGCCCGCCCGCCCCGAGTGGTGACGATGGAGTGGCGGGGCGTCAAGTCGGCGGACGCCTCGAAGAGCAAACCTCTGGCGTTCATCGGGAAGGGGGTCACTTTCGACACTGGCGGCATTTCGATAAAGCCAGCCGCCGGCATGGCCGACATGAAATGGGATATGGCGGGCTCGGCCGTCGTCATCGGCCTGATGCGGCTGCTCGCCGCGCGCAAGGCCAGAGTGAACGCGGTCGGCGTCGTCGGGTTGGTCGAGAATATGCCATCGGGCACCGCGCAGCGTCCGGGCGACATCGTAACCTCGATGTCGGGTCAGACGATCGAGGTGTTGAACACCGATGCCGAAGGCAGGCTGGTGCTGGCGGATGCGCTCTGGTACTGCCAAGATCGTTACAAACCGCAGCTGATGATCGACCTTGCGACGCTGACGGGGGCCGTCATCGTGGCGCTCGGCCATCACCGGGCCGGACTGTTCTCGAACAACGATGAGCTCGCCGATCGCCTGGTCGAGTCCGGAAAGGCGGTGGATGAGCAAGTCTGGCGGCTGCCGCTCGCCGACAGCTATGACCGGGAGATCGACAGCGATGCCGCCGATGTCAAAAATATCGGCGGAGGGCGTGCCGGCGGCAGCATCATCGGCGCGCAATTCCTACAGCGATTTGTCAACGACGTTCCATGGGCGCATCTCGATATTGCCGGAACGGCTTGGTCGAGCAAGGACGCCCCGACTGTGCCCAAGGGCGCCACGGCCTTCGGCGTCAGGCTTTTAGATCGCCTGGTCTCGCAATATTATGAACAGAGCTGAAGGGACCGGGCTTGGCCGAGATAGGCTTCTACCACCTACTCTCTGCCCCGCTCGAACGCGCCCTGCCAAGGCTGCTCGAGCGGGCATGGTCCCAGGGCTACCGGATCGTCGTCCGGGCAGCCTCGACCGACCGAGTCGAACATCTCAACAAGGCGCTGTGGACTTATGACGAGGCGGGTTTCCTGCCGCACGGTTCGGCTCGCGATGGCACGCCGGGAATGCAGCCGATCTGGCTCACTCATCGAGAAGAAAATCCGAACGGGGCTTCGATGCTTGTCGTCGTTGACGGTCTCGAAGCGAGCGACCTCCAATCCTTTGCCCGTTGCGCCGATTTCTTCGACGGCAACGACACTGCCGCTGTAGAGGCGGCGCGCGGACGCTGGAGACGCGCGCGCGAGGCGGGACACCAATTGACCTATTGGCAACAGACGGCGGCGGGCTGGGAGCGAAAAGCGTGAGCGAAGGTTGCTTGCCTCGGCGCTGGTTGCCGCTCACACCGGCGCCCGATATAACCGCCCGGCCCTTCCCGAGTGGGAGTAGCGGATGACCGTCGAACGCACCTTGTCGATCATCAAACCGGATGCGACGCGACGAAACTTAACCGGCGCGATCAACGATCGCTTCGAAAAGCGAGGGCTCCGCGTCATTGCGCAGAAGCGGATCCAGCTGTCGCGGGCGCAGGCCGAGCGTTTCTATCAAGTACATGCAGGCCGGCCATTCTACCGGGATCTCGTCGCCTTCATGAGCTCTGGTCCGGTCGTCGTCCAGGTCCTCGAAGGCGACGACGCGGTGGCGCTGAACCGTGAGATCATGGGGACGACAGACCCCGCGAATGCCGCACCGGGGACGATCCGCAAGGATTTCGCGGAATCGATCGAGGCCAATTCGGTGCACGGATCCGACTCGGCCGAGAATGCCGCCCAGGAGATCGCGTTCTTCTTCTCTGCGATTGAAATCTGTCCTTAGTGGAGGCTGCGGACCACACTGAGCCTGTATCAGGGCCCGCGGGCATTTTCTCCGCCGCGCGAAGGGCTCGGCTGCAGTCCGGCCCATACCGCTTCGCTGCTCTCATCCCGAACTGGAGCACGCGGCGATTGGCCGGTGGGTCGGAGGCGGCGCTCGCGATCGTCGCCCTGTTGTTCTTTCCACTGTTGGTGCTGGTGCCTCGCGGTACCGCCGCCCTTGCTTCGGTTGCCGGGCTTTGCGCGGCAGTCCTGGTGTTTTCGTCAGGTCGAAGGAGACCCGGTGCCGCTCTCGCCCTCTCCGCCCTGTTGTTCGGCTGCGTGCTTATGTGGGGTGCCCTCTCGGCTTCGTGGTCTCTGAACCCGGGCCGGAGCTTGATGATGGCGACCCGATTGGCGGGCCTGTTTGCCGCGGGACTCGCGCTTATCGCCGCAGCTGGCGTCATCGCGCTGCCACGCAGATTGACGTGGTTCCTCCTCGCAGGAATGGCGCTCGGTATCGCGATCGCCGTGGCTGATCTTTCGACAGGAGGGCTCTTGGGGTCGATTTTCACGGATCGCCCATACCGCCCGACAAGGCTCAACCAGGCATCGATCTCGTTCGCGATCCTCCTGCTGCCGACCGGCGCCGTGCTGGTTGCGATCGGCCAAACTGTTCCTGCCCTGTTGCTTGCTGCCGCCACGGCCGCAACAATTTGCGCTCTCGCCGGAACCGCGGCCAAAATCGTGCTGCTTCCCGGCGTTCTGATGGGGTTGCTTCTCTACTACTCACGCTCTCGGGTCGCCCGCGCCGCTGCCGTGGTTTCGATCGTCGCGATCATCGCGGCGCCCTTGACCTTCGCCCGGCTGGAGCTGGTGTCCGGGCTTGGAGAAGCCGCTGATTTAGCAAAGGTTTCGGCCGGGCATCGATTGCTGATCTGGTCCTTTGCCGGCGATCGGATCGCCGAACGACCGCTCTCAGGCTGGGGACTGGATTCGTCGCGCAATATTCCGGGCGGCAAAGACCCGATCAGGGCCGGTGAGTCCTGGATGCCGTTGCATCCCCATAATGCGGCCTTGCAGATGTGGCTCGAGCTTGGAGTTCCCGGTGCGGTCCTCTTCGCGCTGCTGATTGCGCTTCTCTGGTACTGCCTGGCTTCCGCCGAATGGCCGCGCCTCTTCGCCGCCGCGGCCGGCGGCAGCCTCACTGTCGCCTTTGTCGCCTGTTTCGCAACCTATGGCATCTGGCAGGAGTGGTGGCTCAGTGTCTTATGGCTCTCGCTCTTTCTGGTTCTTGTCATGGCACGGGCGGTTTCGGCTGAAAGGGCTACGAACCTACAAGGTGAACAGCGCGAGCCCGATTAAGATCAGAACGATAATCGCGATGCTATACTTCATCAGCCGCGTAAAGCTTAACCATGTCTGACGATGCCGCTCGAGTTCGGGATCGACCACCGCCATAACTTCCTCTTTGCTCGAAGAACAGGACCCAGGTATAGCCTAACCGCGATGCGAGGCAAACGGCTCGTCCGTGCTATCTTGCGGATTGAGCAAGGTCAGCTGGGGTGCCCGCCAGCCGTTGATCTCCACTCTCTCGTCGACAATTCGCACCCGCCCTTCCGCAATCAGCCGCAGTGCCAACGGATAGAGTCGATGTTCGACCCTGAGGATGCGCTCGGAGAGCTGCGCCTCATCATCACCCGGATGGATCGGCACCACCGCCTGCCCGATTATCGGTCCGCAGTCGACCTCCGGGCGCACGAAATGCACCGTGCAGCCCGCAAAGCGCACACCCGCTGCGAGCGCCTGCCGCTGGGCCCTCAGCCCACGAAACGACGGCAGAAGAGACGGATGAATATTGATGATCCGGTCGCGCCAAGTCTCGACAAAGTCAGTTTCCAACAACCGCATGAAGCCGGCGAGGCAGATCAGCTCTACCCCCTGCTCGCGAAGGAGCGAATCCGCCCGCGCGGCAAAACCGCGCCGGTCGCCATCGGCAATCACCGCACAGGGAATGCCGGCAGCGGCCGCAAAGCCGAGACCGGGCGCCTCGGATCGGTTGCTGATGACCGAGACGATCTCTGCCGGAACGGCCGGATCGGCACAGGACGCGATCAGCGCCTGCAGATTCGATCCTCGGCCGGAGATCAGCACCGCCACCCTGAGCCGGCCGGTCATGGCGCCTCGGTTGTCAGGCGCGCGCCAAGCGCGACCGGTAGACGGGTCGGAGTGTCGATAGCGTCCTCGCGAAAACTACTGTATGACCGCTGCGCGGTGCCGGACAGCCGTGAAGATATCGAATTGGAGGCGGGTTGCAATGGCGGTACGGCTGGTGCCCGCGATCGCCGAAGAGCGAGCGCGCTGGTCCTTGGCCTTCGCTCTCCTGCTCTCGCTCGTCGCGATGTTGCCGGCCAGTTCGGCACAGGCGGAAGCTGCGAATGAAGCCTATTCTGCAACGGTGAAGGTTGACGCGATAGCGGACAACGCCGCAGCGGCGCGGGAAGCGGCGCGTATTGATGGCCAGCGCCGAGCGCTGGCCGCTGTAATCGAGCATTTGTCCGCCTCGGCAGACGCGAAACCGCCAAAGCTGGACGACAAGACGATCACCGACATGGTCGACAGCTTCGAGGTCGCGAACGAGCGCATGTCGGCGGTTCGATATATCGCGGACTACACCTTCCACTTTAAGCCGTCGAAGGTGCGGCGGCTGGTTCGGGTCGTCGAGCCCACCGCGGCCGAGACTGCCGCTAAGGGTCCGGCGGACGGCGGCGCCAAAGCGGCTGGTGAGAGCGGCGGCAAGCCGATCGTCGTTTTGCCGGTCTACAAGGACGGCGCCGACCTCTCATTGTGGGACGATCCCAACGCGTGGCGCAGCGCCTGGGCACAACGGTCCGGTGGCTCCGAGCCCAGCCGCCTGCTCCTTCCGCTCGGCGATGCCAACGATTTGGCGGCGATCGATGCGGAAAAGGCCGAAGCCGGGGAACCCCAGGCGCTCAGCACGATCGCTCAGCGCAATGGCGGGGCGGAAACCGTCGTAGCGCTTGCGACATCCCGACGCCCTGATGGCCAGCTTGCCGGGCTCGACGTGAAGATCAAACGCTATCGCTCCGGACGGCTTGTCGATGTGCAGGGAAGTTCGTTTGATGCCCAGACCGGCGAGAGCGAGGCAGAGTTTCTGCAGCGTGCCGCGGATGCAGTCGCCTTGGCGGTCGAGAGCGGTGCGCGAGGCCAGCGGTCGGACAGGCAGGCGAGCCTGGCAGCAACCATTCCGCTGACAAGCCTTGGAGAGTGGGTGCAGGTGCGAAGCCGGCTCGCCGGGATCGACGCAATCCGCAGGGTCAATTTACTCTCGCTCAGTCGTCAGGAGGCCAGGATCGAGGTGAAGTACGTCGGCAGCCCGGATCAGCTTAAGTCCAGCCTTGCCGCGGTCGATCTCAATCTGGACGGCGGCGATCCTGTGTGGCGGATCCAGCCCGCCGGCGCGGCGAGCCCGCGCTAGCGGCGGCCCGCCCTGTTCCATCGACCCGGATCCGCCGATGAGTCGGCTCGGGCTCAACCTTCCAAATCTGATTTCGCTGGGCCGCCTTCTCCTCGTTCCGTTGGCGATCTCGCTCATTCTCGAAGGCAGTTATTGGGCAGCGTTCTGGATTTTTGTCGTTGCCGGCGTCTCCGACGCACTCGACGGTTTCATCGCCAAACGCTTCGATCGGCGGACGCGCCTCGGCGCCCTGTTGGATCCTGTCGCCGACAAGGTGTTGCTGGTCAGCGTCTACGTCACCCTCGGTATCGCCGGTCAACTATGGGCGTGGCTCGTGGTGCTGGTCGTGTTTCGCGACATCATGATCGTCGGGGGCTTCTTGTTGCTGCAAGCGATTGCCACGATATCGAAACCGTTTCAGCCGCTGTTCATCAGCAAGGTCAACACGGGCGTTCAAGTGGCGCTGGTCGGCTACGTCCTCGCGCGCCGCGGCATCGGTGCCGATCCCGGCCTGATCGACGGCATCCTGGGGATTGCCGTCGCCGCAACGACCCTGGCGTCGGGACTGACCTACCTCGTGCAGTGGGCGCGCATCCTAGCGCGCTCGGAGCAGGCGTTGTAAGCCGCCGCGGTCGAGTTTTGGAACGATGACGCAACTGACTTTCGACCTGGGCCGCCGCACGGCGATGGGGCGTTGTGATTTCTTCGTATCGGCGAGCAATGCCTCGGCGGTCGGCTGGGTCGATCGGTGGCCCGATTGGCCGTCTGGGCCACTCGTGCTGCATGGTCCGCCGAGTTGCGGGAAGACTCACCTCCTTCACCTCTGGTGCGATCGCGCATCGGCGGTCATGATCAACGGCGCAGATGTGGACGAGGAGGCAGTGGTGCCCTTGATAAGGGACCGCTGCCACAGGATTGCGGTCGACGATGGAGACCGCGCCGCGGAGCACGCGCTTCTCCACCTCCACAATTCCTGTCTGGAGAGTCGGGGCAGCCTGCTGATAACGGCCCGCCAGCCGCCCGGTTTGTGGACCGTCGCGCTCCGGGATCTCGGCTCGCGTTTGCGCGCCGCCCTCGCCATAGCCATCGACCCGCCGGACGACCAGCTGCTTGGCGCCGTCCTTGTCAAACACTTCGCCGACCGCCAATTGCGCGTCGCTCCGGAACTGGTTTCCTATCTGCTGCGGCAGATGGAGCGGTCTTTTGCCGCCGCCGCCGATATTACCGCCCTGCTGGATCACGCGTCACTGCGCGATGGGCGGGCGATTACGGTTCCCCTTGCGCGCAAGCTGCTGACAGAGCGCGGATGTCACTTTTTTCCGCCGGCTGGCGACTCCGGTGTGAAATAGCCGATCAACCGATGGTGTGAGCGGCCCAAATCAGCCCATCCGTCGAGGACACGAAAACTTGCGCAAGCGCCCGTCGGAAACTTGGAGGATAGCGCACGGAAATGCGGCGAATCGGTTTGGGCCAGCGCAACAGCTAGTTCGTGGAGCCCGGGATTATGGCCGACGACCATGACGTTGACATCCCGGTCGTCCAACCGCGTCAGGCGTCGCATCAGCTTTTCCTGAGTCGCGAGGTACAATTCGTCCTCGACCACACTGCGCGGTCGCGGCGATAAGCCCGCAATAATCAGATCGAGCGTCTCACGCGTCCGTACTGCGCTCGAGCATAGCACGAGATCAATAACGCCGAAGATGGCCGGCGGAGCGTTGCCGAGTTGCTGCGCCGCCTCGCGGCCCTGCCGGCTCAAGGGCCGCTCGTGATCCTCGACATCCTTCTTCGCACTCGATTTCGCGTGGCGAAGCAGGTGCAACGTCCTCATTATCGCTCTCCTCGGCGGGCTGCGGGCCGGCCGTTTCCCATGCTCCTGCCCACGGTCGCACGAATTTTTGCTATACGCCATGTATCGCCATTAGGTCTCGACCGGATAGCGGCCGCGCCGCAATCACATGACAGGTATTCGTCCAACGGATAGGATCGGTTGGAAGGCCCGTTCCGATCGGGAAAAAAGGTAGTGAGCACCAGCGCGCAGCCAGTCGACCTCGAAGCGGTAGATTCCCACTCCGAATCCCGCCACATCAATCGCGAGCTCTCCTGGCTTGCATTCAACGAGCGGGTGCTCGCCGAGGCTGATAATTTGCGCCATCCGCTCCTTGAGCGCCTGCGCTTTCTGTCGATCTCGGCCAGCAATCTCGACGAATTTTACATGGTCCGGGTTGCTGGGCTGAAGGGCCAGCATCTCGCCGGCATCAAGACCTTGAGCCAGGACGGTCTCACCCCGGCGCAGCAGCTCGATGCGATCAGGCAGCGTGCCGGTAAGTTGATGGCGGACCAGCAGGTCACCTGGCTGTCGCTGCGCCGACAGCTCGACGAAGCGGGAATCAGTGTCGTCGAGCCGGAAGAATTGAAGCCGGGCGATCGCGCGTGGCTTGGAGACCGCTTCATGGCCGAGGTGTTTCCGGTGCTGACGCCGTTGGCCCTCGACCCGGCCCATCCGTTCCCGTTTGTCGCTAACCGCGGCTTTGGCCTGGCGCTGGAGCTCGAGCGCGTCAGCGACGGCGTGCAGCTGCAGGCGCTGACCCTGATCCCGCCGTCGATCGACCGATTCGTCCGTTTGCCGGGAGCCGGAATTCGGTTCCTCCCGATCGAGCAGATGATCGCAATGTTTCTCGATCATCTCTTCCCAGGATTTGCCGTCGTCTCGCAGGGCGTATTCAGGCTGCTGCGCGACAGCGAGGTGGAAATCGAAGAGGAGGCCGAGGATCTGGTTCGTCTCTACGAGACGGCGCTCAAACGTCGCCGCCGCGGTCATGCCATCCACCTGGCGGTAGACGCGACGACGCCGGCCGACCTTCGCCGCTTCTTGATGGAAAAGCTCGATGCCGCTCCGGCTGACGTCTTTGTCACCGACGGCATTCTTGGGCTCAACGACACTGAAGAGCTGATCGTCGACGAGCGGCCTGATCTCATCTTCATCCCTTACAACGCACGGTTTCCCGAGCGTATCCGCGACTTTAGCGGAGATTGCTTTGCCGCAATCCGGCAGAAGGACATCATCGTCCATCACCCCTATGAAAGCTTCGATGTCGTCGTTCAGTTCATCCGGCAGGCAGCCCGCGACCCGGCAGTCGCCGCGATAAAGCAGACCCTTTACCGCACGAGCGAGGACAGCCCGATCGTGCGCGAGCTTGCGGAAGCCGCCGAGGCCGGAAAATCGGTCACGGCGCTGATCGAGCTAAAGGCGCGTTTCGACGAGGAAGCCAACATCCGCTGGGCACGCGATCTCGAGCGCGCCGGGGTACAGGTGGTCTACGGCTTCTTGCAGCTGAAGACGCACGCAAAGGTGTCCCTGGTGGTGCGCCGCGAAGGCGGCCAGCTTTGCTCCTATGTCCATTTCGGGACGGGCAATTACCATCCGTACACGGCCAAAGTTTACACTGACCTGTCATTCTTTACCTGCGACCCGGCGCTGTGCCGGGATGCCGCCCGCCTGTTCAATTTCATGACCGGCTATGCGAGCCCGGCCAGCCTAGAGACGATCGCCGTCTCGCCCTTGACCCTCAGAAGTCGCGTGGTCGAGTTGATCGAGGCCGAAACCGCCAATGCAACACAGGGCAAGCCAGCACAGATCTGGGCAAAGATGAATGCACTCGTCGATCCGGCGATCATCGATCTGCTCTATCGGGCCTCGCAGGCGGGGGTGAGCATCGATCTGGTCGTTCGCGGGATCTGTTGTTTGCGCCCGGGGGTTCCCGGGCTCTCCGACAACATCCGCGTCAAGAGCATTATCGGACGATTTCTCGAGCACAGTCGCATCATGTGCTTCGGGAACGGCTATAAGCTTCCCTCCGATCGCGCCAAGGTGCTGATCAGTTCCGCGGACTGGATGCCGCGCAATTTCGATGGGCGCGTCGAGGCGCTGATCCCGATTGAAAACCCCACCGTCCACCGCCAAGTGCTGGACGAGATCATGGTGGCGAACCTGCGCGACACGGAACAGAGCTGGAGCTTATCGTCTTCAGGCGCTTACACACGCGTCTCGGCTGATGACGAGGCTTTCTCGGCTCACACCTATTTCATGACCAACCCGAGCCTGTCCGGACGCGGCAAGGCGTTGAGGCGCGTCCATCCTAGGCTGGTTGCGCGCTGACCTGATGTCCGGCCGCGATCCTCCAGAACTTGTCGAGCGTATCGGCGTCATCGATCTTGGCTCGAATTCTCTCCGCCTCGTCGTCTTCGAGCGATTGGGGGCCGCCTTGTTCCCTCTCTTTAACGAGAAGGTCATGTGCGGTCTCGGGCGAGGCATTGCTTCGACCGGACGCTTAGATCCTGACGGCGTGGATCTTGCGCTTATCAATCTGCAGAGATTTGTTGCGTTTGCGCGCGCGATCAATGTCGATCACCTAGCCGTGCTGGCCACAGCGGCGGTCCGCGATGCCCGCGACGGAGAAGATTTTGCGGCAGAAGTCGAACGGCAATGCCGCGTGCAGGTCAAAATTATCGACGGTGCGGAAGAGGCTCGGCTGTCGGCCGCGGGTGTGCTCGCCGGGATCCCCGATGCGGATGGCATCGCGGCCGATCTCGGCGGCGGCAGTGTCGAACTGGTCCGCGTTAGGCCGGCCATGTCGGCAAACGAAAGCGGTCAGATAGGGCCCGGCATCAGCCTGCCGCTCGGCCCGCTCCGCCTCGCCGAGCTCGGCGCGAGCACAAAGGCGCTTTCCGAAACGATCGAGCAAGCATTCGCATCGGCCTCAGTCCTGCACGCCGCGGGCGGCAAAGACTTGTTCCTGGTCGGCGGGGCGGCACGCGCCATCGCAAGGCTGCATATGGAGCACGCGCAATATCCGCTCCACATTATCCACCAGTATGCGATCCCGCGGCGGGAGGCAGAGAGTTTCTTCGATGTTGTAAGCCGACAATCCCGCAAGTCGCTCGAGAGGATAACGACGATCTCACGAAAGCGGCTCGAAGTGGTGCCGCTGGCGGCGTTCATCCTGCGCAAGCTGATCGCTGCCGCCGCACCGCAAAGTGTCGTATTCTCGGCGCTCGGACTGCGCGAGGGCTATGCTTACGGCCTCGTTCCGAGAGAGGATCGGGCTTCAGACCCGCTGATCGCCGCCTATAAAGCGGTCGGCAGGCGCCAGAGTCGTTTCCATCTCGACGGCGACCGA
>JBJMQW010000302.1:0-6883 GCA_045802495.1 Allostellaceae bacterium
ATGGAGGGTTACGAAAAGGCCGGCTGCATCTTCGAGACGTTCTGGGAAGAGCCGGTGCTCATTCAGCCATCGGGGCAAGGCGGCACCAACTGGTCGCCGATGCCGTACAGCCCGGACACAGGTTTCTTCTATGTTCCGGGGACCATTAGGACGAGCACATTTTCGCGCGTGCCCAGTCAGTACACGACGGGGCTGCGTTACACGAATGGTACCCAGGCGCCGCCGATCGGCTCGGCTCTCAGCGGCACCTTCACCGCGATCAACAGCACAACCAACAAGATCGCTTGGCAACACAAGATGCCTTATCGCATGGGCGGTGGCGGCGGCTCGACCGTAACAGCCGGGGGGCTTCTGCTGCGTGGCGAACCCGACGGCAACTTTGTCGCGGTCGACGCCAAGACCGGAGACGTGTTGTGGAAGTTCCAGACCGGCTTTGGCGCCGACGCCCCGGCAACGGTCTACGAGGCCGACGGCGAGCAGTACATCGCCATCGCCACCGGCGGCAACTCGATCCAGGGCAGCGCCAACGGTGACGCAGTATGGGCCTTCTCGCTGAAGGGGCAACTGGGGCCGCTGTGGCCACCGCCCGCGCCGGCGACGGTTGCTGGGCCGGGCGGAGCGATCGCCCAGGGGATCGACAGCGTCAAGATTGCCGACAATAACGTGGAATACAGCTATTGGCCGGCGCGCACGCGGGTCAAGGCCGGGACCACCGTGACTTTCACCAATGTCGGGGATGTCCCGCATACCGCTACGGCGTTCGACAAGGGCAAAATAGGCAACTGGGACACCGGCGCGCTGGCCAAAGGCGAGTCAAACAAAGTCACCTTTAGTGAGCCGGGGATATATTATTACATCTGCACACCGCACCCGTGGATGTACGGCCAAGTGATCGTGGAATAGTATAGCAGGCGCGCGAGCGGGTGGGAGCCGCCTGCTCGGGGCGGGCGCGCGGAGCGTGATCGAGATTGTCGGGAGGCAACCGTGAAAGCTGGGGAGCTGAGGGCATTGCAGGCGCCTCTCAAGGAGCGTTATCGCGCCGAGCCGGAAGTGGCGCTCGTCACCTTGCGGGCGTCCGGCCGGCTCGACGGTGAGGGCTTGACCTGCAAGGTCGAGACCGGGCGCGTGCTGGTGGAAGCGGGCCTGCACCCGGCCACCGGGGGCGACGGGCTCAGTGCGTGCTCGGGGGACATGCTGCTCGAGGCGTTGGTTGCCTGCGCCGGCGTTACTTTACGCGCAGTGGCGGCCGCGCTCGAGATCGATCTGCGCGGCGGCATTGTCACTGCCGAGGGCGATCTCGATTTCCGCGGCACGCTCGGTGTCAGCAGAGAGGCTCCGGTCGGCTTTCGCGACATTCGCTTGCGGTTCGATCTCGAAACCGAGGCGCCCGCTGACAAGCTTGAAAGCCTGATCAAGCTCACCGAGCGCTATTGCGTCGTTTATCAGTCCTTGCAGGCGCCGCCAAAGCTCACCCTGTCCGTACAAACGACGCGCTGACCGCCGCTACTTTTGCCGGCCAGCGTAGTCAAAGGAGGAAGGATGAAGCTCTACACATACTACCGCTCGCAAGCGAGCTTCCGCGTGCGGATCGCGCTGAACCTGAAGGGGATCGCGCGGGAGGACAGCTTTCTGCACCTCGAGAAGGGCGACCAGTTTGCAGATGCGTACCGGGCGGTCAATCCGCAGATGGTGGTGCCGACATTGGTCGACAACGACATCAAGCTGTTCCAATCACTGGCAATACTCGAATATCTCGAAGAGCGGTATCCCGAGCCTCCGCTATTGCCCTCGGACCCGGTTGCGAGAGCCTGGGTGCGCGGGATTGCTCTCATCAACGCCGCCGACTCGCACCCGCTGATCGTGCCGCGCGTCCGGCACTATCTCACTGACCAGCTGAGGGTCACCGATGAGCAACGGCTCGCCTGGATCCAGCATTGGCTCGGTGCCGGCCTCGAGGCAATCGAGGCGTTGCTCGCCCGGCATTCCGCAAGCGGCCGCTTCTGCTACGGTGAGCGTCCAACCATTGCGGATATCTGTCTCGTTACCCAGGTGACGCCGGCCAAAACCTTCGACTGCCCGCTTGCCCCCTATCCGCGGATCATGCGCGTCTACGACAGCTGCATGGCGATCCCGGCCTTCGCCGACGCCCACCCGGCAAAGCAGCCGGACGCCGAGTAGGGCCGGTCGCCCCCCAAGCAGACCTCCAAATGCCCGCAGCGGATGGATTTAGTGCGATTGGGCCCCGGCACCCTCCATCATACGGTAGAATCCGAGCGCTAGCTTCAAGAATGATGGTTAGCAGCTCGGCATCGCCGGGCGACTGGATCACCTGCCGATGCCGCCAATTACGCGGTCATCCGATTTCGTGGTAACCTTCGGTCGCGGCTTTTGCACGAGAGTGCAACAGCGGCCCGCTTAAGGGTCTGCGCGGCCTAGCCGGCGCGCAATAAGAAAACGGGAGGAGCACGTCAATGATCGGCGATCTTCGAACGGTGGTGGCTGTCGGCGGGATTTTGATCGCGGCGTGCTGCGCCGATGCCGCTGTTGCCCAAAAAGCCGGGGGCACGCTCAAGATCTCATTCTTTGACAATCCGGCCAGCATGTCGCTCCACGAGGAAGCGACCGGCGCCGCATTGCGTCCGATGATGGGAGTGTTCAACAACCTCGTCATGTACGATCAGCATGTGGCGCAGAACAGCCCCGACTCGATCATCCCCGATTTGGCGACGAGCTGGTCGTGGAGCGAGGACGGCAAGGAATTGACCTTTCCCCTGCGCCAGGGCGTCAAATGGCACGACGGCAAGCCGTTCACCGCCGCCGATGTTAAATGCACCTGGGATCTGCTGATGGGCAAGACGAGCGAGAAGCTGCGCGTCAACCCGCGGCAGACCTGGTACCTCAATCTCGACAAGCTGACGACCAATGGCGACTACGAGGTCACCTTCCACCTGAAACGACCGCAGCCGGCAATGCTGTCGCTGCTGGCGTCGGGGTGGTCGCCGGTCTATCCCTGCCACGTGCCGCCGCGCGAGATGCGCAGCCGCCCGATCGGCACCGGCCCATTCAAATTCGTCGAGTTCAAGCCGAACGAGGTGGTCCGGACGGCAAGAAACCCGGACTATTGGAAGCCGGGGCGACCCTATCTCGACGGCATCGAGTGGCACATCATCAAGGATGTGGCGACGCGCAACCTGACGTTTATCGCCGGCGCGTTCGACATCTCCTCGCCCTACGGCACGACGGTTCCTCTGCTGGAGGACGTCAAGAAGCAGGCGCCGCAGGCACTCTGCGAACTGACCGCTACCAATGTTAGCCGCAACCTGATCCTCAACCCGGAGAAGCCGCCGTTCGACAACCCCGATCTGCGCCGGGCGGTAGCGCTCAGCCTCGACCGGAAGGCCTTCATCGACATCATCACGCAGGGCGAAGGCGACATCGGCGCAACCATGCTGCCGCCGCCCGAAGGATTGTGGGGGATGCCGCCGGAGATGTTGGCGACATTGCCGGGCTACGACCCCGATATCGCGAAGAACCGCGCCGAAGCGCGCAAGATCATGGAGAAACTCGGCTACGGGCCCGACAAGCGGCTCGCCGTCACGTTGTCCTCGCGCAACATCCCTGCCTACCGAGATCCGGCGGTGATCCTTATCGACCAAATGAAGGAGATCTACATCGACGCGGTGCTAGAACCGGTCGAGACCGTCAACTGGTTCCCCAAAATCTACCGCAAGGACTACACGGTTGCCATCAACGGCACCGAGAGCGGCGTCGACGATCCGGACCAGCAATTCTATGAAAATTTTGTGTGCGGGGCCGTGCGCAACTACACCGGTTATTGCAATAAGGAGGTTGATGCGCTGATCGACCAGCAATCGGCCGAGGCCAACCGCGAAAAGCGCAAGAAGCTGGTATGGGAGATCGAAAGAAGGCTGGCCGCGGACGGCGCCCGGCCGATCATCTTTTACCCGCGCGGCGGCACCTGCTCCCAACCGTATGTCAAAGGGCTCGTGACGATGGTCAACAGCATCTACAACGGCTACCGGATGGAGGACGTCTGGCTCGACAAGTAGCTCCGGCGCACCGAAGATGACCCCGTGGACAGGCGCGGGTGGAGCACATGAAGACGAATCCGTGGAGCTTCGCGGCGGCCGGCGGGTTGCTGGCAGCCCTATCGCTATGCGAGCCGGCCCAGGCAGAAAAGCAGGGTGGCGTCTTGAGAATGCCGATGATCACGAGCCCGGCGAGCATGTCGATCCACGAGGAGTCGACGATTGCGGCGCTCGGTCCGATGATGGGTGTCTTCAACAATCTGGTCATGTTCGACCAGCACGTGCCGCAGAACAGCCTGGAGTCGATCGTGCCGGACCTCGCTTCGAGCTGGTACGTGAGCGAGGATGGCAAGGAACTGACCTTCAAACTGCGGCCGGGCGTCAAATGGCATGACGGCAAACCGTTCACCGCCAATGACGTCAAATGCACCTGGGACGCGATCGCCGGCAAGTCGAGCGAAAAGTTTCGCGTCAATCCGCGTAAGTCTTGGTACAGCAATCTGGAGGAAGTGACCGTCGGCGGCGATCACGAAGTCACCTTTCGCCTGAAGCGGCCGCAGACCTCGTTCATCGCGCTCCTCGCCTCGGGCTGGTCGCCGGTCTACCCGTGCCATGTCAGTCCGCGCGACATGCGCACCCGGCCGATCGGCACCGGGCCATTCAAATTCGTCGAGTTCAAGCCCAATGAATCGGTCAAGGTCACCCGCAACCCGGATTATTGGAAGCCGGGGCGGCCCTATCTGGACGCGATCGAGTACACCTTGATGTCCACCCCGTCCACCGCGATCCTGGCCTTTGCTGCCGGTAAGTTCGACCGCGCCTGGCAGGGCATCATGTCAATCCCGCTGATGAAACAGCTCAAGGACCAGGTGCCGAATGCGGAGTGCACGGTCGTGCCGTGGAACATCCCGCGCCAGTTGATCGTCAACCGCGGCAAGCCGCCCTTCGACAACCCGGAGCTGCGGCGGGCGATAGTGCTTACACTCGATCGCCGGGCCTTCATCGACATTCTGAGCGACGGGCAGGGCGAGGTCGGCGGCGCCATGATGCCGCCGCCGGGAGGAAGTTGGGGAATGCCACCCGAGATGCTGCAGACCCTCCCGGGCTATGGTTCCGATATCGCCAAGAACCGCGCCGAGGCCCGCGAGATCATGAAAAAGCTCGGTTACGGACCCGACAAGCGGCTTTCGGTGACCCTGACGACGCGCAATGCTCCGGCCTATCGCGATCCGGCAGTGCTGCTGATCGACCAGCTGAAGGAGATCTACATCGACGGAACCCTCAATGCGATCGACACGACGCAATGGTATCCGACCGTCATGCGCAAGGATTATGCAATCGGTCTGACCGTCAGCGAGAACGGGCTCGATGATCCCGACCAGCAGTTCTACGAGAATTTCTCCTGCGGCGCCGAGCGCAACTACACCGGCTATTGCAGCACCGAGGTCGACAAGCTGATCGACCGGCAATCGAGCGAGCCCGATACCGGCAAGCGCAAACAGATCGTCTGGGAAATCGAGCGCAGGCTGGCGGAGGACGCTGCCCGTCCTGCGCTCTTCTATCCGATGTCGGCAGCGTGCTGGCAGCCCTATTTCAAGGGCCACACGATGATGGTCAACGGCAATTACAACGGCTGGCGCCTTGAGGACGCCTGGCTCGACAAATAAGAACCTTCGCAAAGAAATAAGGACGCCCGGAAGGGGCGCCGCAGCCGATGAACAGCGGGAGGAAGTCCGAATGGCACTCAAATTTGGCGCCGCAGCGGCGAGCGCATTCCTGATCGCGCTCGCGGGCGGCGGAATCGCGCTCGCGCAACAGCCAGGCGGCATTCTGCGCGCGGGTCATTTCGACAGCCCGGCCAGCATGTCGATGTTCGAGGAGTCGACGCTCGCCGCCAACCGGCCAATGATGAGTGTCTTCAACAATCTGGTCATATTCGACCAGCAGGTGGTCCAGAATAGCCCGCAATCGATTGTCCCGGATCTGGCGACCGGGTGGAGTTGGAATGAAGAGGGCACCGAGCTGACCATGCCGCTGCGCCGCGGCGTCAAATGGCATGACGGCAAGCCGTTCACTGCGCAAGACGTCAAATGCACCTGGGATCTGTTGACCGGCAGAGGGAACGACAGGCTTCGCATCAACCCGCGCAAATCCTGGTACGACAATCTCGATGCCGTGACCGCCAACGGCGATTTCGAGATCACCTTTCGGCTGAAGCGGCCGCAGCCCTCGTTTCTCACCCTGCTGGCGTCGGGATGGTCGCCGGTCTATCCCTGTCACGTGCCGGCGCGCGACATGCGCAACCACCCGATCGGAACCGGTCCGTTCAAATTCGTCGCGTTCAAGCCGAACCAGTCGATCACTGTGACGCGCAACCCCGATTACTGGAAACCGGGGAGACCTTACCTCGACGGCATCGAATGGACGATCGTCAAGGATACTTCGACGCGGCTCTTGAGCTTCATCGCCGGCCAGGCCGACGTCTATTTCGGCGTCACGTTCCCGCAGCTCCAGGACGTCAAGTGAGAGGTGCCGGACGCGATCTGTGACAGTTACCTCGTGAATGGCAGCCGCAACCTGATCGCCAATCGCGGCGCGCCGCCCTTCGACAACCCCGATCTGCGGCACGCAATGTCGTTGACGTTGGACCGCCAGGCGTTCATCGACATCATGGGCCAGGGGAACGGCGCGATCGGCGGCCCGATGGAGCCGCCGCCCGAGGGATTGTGGGGGATGCCGGCCGAGATGCTGAAGGCGCTGCCGGGCTACGGCCCCGATGTCGCACAGCGGCGCGCCGAAGCGCGCCAGATCATGGAGAAACTCGGCTACGGCCC
>JBJMQW010000303.1:0-19276 GCA_045802495.1 Allostellaceae bacterium
AAACACTAACAAAAAACGAAGAAAATACTATCAGATCACTATCTCCGTACCGGGCTGAGCTGGGCCGACAGCTTTCGCCCGAATGCCGAAGCTTGGTTCGATCGCCAGATGCGGGCGCTCGAGGATTTCGACGTTACGGTTACTTTCTGCTTCACGCCGGAACATCGCGGGCTCGAACCACACCACACGAGCCCGCCGCTGGTCGACGACGAGTTTGCGGAATTCTGCTGTAGAACTTTGCGACGGTACTGGCGCGCGGGTGCCGGTTTTGCGCCGAGCGCGGCAACCCTGGGGCTTTCGACAGCGTCAGGATGACCGTCACGCAAGCGGCGTCGATCATCGGGGCCTTGGCAGAACGCAGAACGGTCAATGCAGGGGCCATGATCGTCGTCGCTCACCCAGACGACGAGACGATCGGGATGGGGGCTCAGCTGAGCCGGTTTGAGGACGCACTGCTCGTGCTGGTCACCGACGGCGCCCCGCGTGACGGACGTGATGCGGCGGCGCACGGATTTGCGACGGTTGCCGAATATGCTTCGGCCCGGCGCGAAGAGCTTGCCGCCGCTTTCCGCGCAGGAGAGGCTCGGGGCATCAAAACAGACATTATTGGGATCCCGGATCGGGAGACGCACCTGAATTTGAGCGCGTTGATCATCGAGCTTTTCGCTCGCTTACAATCGGAATGTCCGGAGGTTGTATTCGTTCAGCCGTACGAAGGGGGTCATCCCGACCACGACGCCGCCTCGTTTGCTGTGAACGTCGCGTGCCGGCTCAGCAAAGGCCAGGGCAGACCGCTTCCGGCGATCATCGAAATGACAGCCTATCACGCGCAAGGTGACGGGCTCGAAACCGAGAACTTTCTGACCGCTCCGCGGCCGCTCACCACTTTGACGCTCGACACCCAAGAGCGCTTGCAAAAGCGTCGCATGATCGATTGTTTCGTGTCGCAACGCGAGCTGCTGGCCGCCTTCGGCACCGAGATCGAGCGCTTTCGCGAAGCGCCGGATTATGATTTCACTCAGCCGCCGCACCAGGGAGAGCTCCATTACGAGAGGCTGGGGTGGAATATCACCGGCGCGCTGTGGCGGCGTCATGCCCGAGCGGCCCTCGATTCGTTCGGCTTGGATAGCGGGTCGGGATGGGATTGACGGTCCTCAGCATTGCCTATGTCTTTGCGCCAGTCGGCAGCGACACCGCCGGCGGCGCCGAGCAGGTCCTGTCGATGCTGGATCGGGAGCTCGTGGCGGCGGGCCACCAATCGCTCGTCATCGCCTGCGAGGGCTCGAAGACCGAAGGCAAGCTGCTCGCCACGTCGCCGCTTCCGGGGGAATTTACCGAGGATCACCGTCAGTGCGCGTTGGAACGGCACCGACGCCGGATCAGGGAAGCACTGCAGGACTGGCCAGTCGACGTCGTACACTGCCACGGTCATGATTTTGCCGAGTATTTGCCGGCGCCCGATGTGCCCACCTTAGTAACGCTTCACCTGCCGGCGGATCACTATCCGGTTGAGGCCTTGGCTGCGTCACGTCCGAGGCGGTATTTCAACTGCGTCTCGCGGTCTCAACGGCAGAGTTTTCCCGAGATCGGCGCAATGCTCCCGGAAATTCCCAATGGCGTACCGGTGAGGCAGCTGCAGGCGTGCCATGCACGACGGCCTTTCGTGCTGACCTTGGGCAGAATTTGTCCGGAAAAGGGTTTTCATCACGCGCTCGACGCGGCCGCTTTGGCGCACACCACGATAGTGATCGCCGGACAAGTGTTTCCGTACGAGGATCACGAGCGTTATTTCGCCAAGGAGATTCGGCCGCGGCTGGGACCGATGGCCCGTTTCGTCGGCAATCTCGACTTTGCGCGCAAACGACGTTTTCTGACGGCAGCCCGTTGCCTCCTGATCCCGAGCCTCATTCCCGAGACAAGCTCGCTGGTCGCAATGGAGGCGATCGCGTGCGGAACACCGGTCGTAGCGTTTCCGGCTGGAGCGCTGCCGGAGATCGTCGACCCCGGGGTGACCGGTTTTCTAGTCGAAAATACGAAGGAAATGGCCGAGGCAATCCGCGCTGTGGATGGCCTAGATAGCGGGCGCTGCCGGGCGACCGCGCGCCGCCGCTTCCCGCTCGAACGGATGGTCAAACGCTATCTCGACTATCATCATCGCCTTGCGGCTCGCTGATGGTGCAGATCGAGAAAATCACCACCGACACCGAAATCGCCTGGTTGGCTCCTCAATGGAAAGCCTTGTGGCGCCGAGTTCCGGATGCCACCCCCTTTCAATCTCCGGAATGGTTATTGTCGTGGTGGCGTTGCTTCGGGACCGGAAAGCCGTTGATCCTCGCTGCTCGCAAAGGTAGCGAACTGATTGGCGTGCTGCCGCTTTATTTTCTCGACGAGCGGGGCTCCCGCAAACTGCTGCCGATCGGGATCAGCCTGTCGGATTGCCTGGACGCACTTGTCGATCGCAGCATCCGCGGCACGGTTGACGCCATGTTGGCGGCCATCGCCGAATTCCCGGGCTGGGATGAATGCTGCCTCCCGAGCATGCCTCCCGGTGCAGCCTTGCTTACTGGCGCTCTGCCATCTGGTCTCGTCGAATCACGGCGCCAGGACGAGGAGTGCACGCTATTGCCACTGCCGTCTTCCGCCAAAGGCCTCGATGACGTCTTGCCGCGAAAGATGCGCCAGAATCTGCGACGAGCGGAACGAAAGATGGCGCTCGTCGGTGCGTCTCAGTTCGAGACAGCCGATGGCGCCCGAATAATCACGGTGATGAGAGACTTGTTCCGCCTTCACGAGATGCGTTGGCGGCGTTGCGGCGAGCCGGGCGTCTGTGCGGAACCGGCAGTTCAGGAATTCCACATGACGGCGGCCCGCCGGTTGTTCGAAGCTGGCATGTTGCGCCTCTACGCGCTCCGGCTGGATGGTGTCGCTTTGGCCGTATGCTACTGCTTCCAGGCGAATGGCATTGCATACGCCTATCTTAGCGGCTTCGACCCCGATTACGCGGAGCTGAGCCCCGGGACCCAGCTTTTGGCTTATGCGATCAAGAATGCCGTCCGGGAAGGGGCGCGGGAATTCCATTTCTTGCGCGGCAATGAAGCCTATAAGACTGCCTGGAGACCGATCCCGCGGTCTACTGTCGTCAGGGCTTTCAGGCCTCAGTGTTGATGGACAGAAGCGGGCCAGCGGGCGCAGAGAAACTGCGCAGCCAGATTGAGCGCTATCTCGCGGGCGAGATCTCCGGCGAGATCGCGCTGATGCACATCGCTCTGCAGCTCGGCGAAGCCGGGCCGTTGATCTCTGCGCTCGAGACCCTCCTGTCCGCATTGCCCGCGAGCCGAAAGGGGGCCGAGTTGCTGCGCCTGGCGCGCACCAATGCCGGCACTCTGCCTCAGATCACCAGCCTTCTGGAGGGCGGATTGGGGGTACCCCCGCCCCCGGGCGCCGACGGGGTGGCGGCGACGCGCGCACAATTTGACAAGGCAGTCCAAGCTGCACCTGAAGCGTCCGTAGCGCTGTATTCGCTCGGTTCCCCCGCCATTCTGGAACGCGCGACTGAGGAAATCGTCATGCGCTTGGCCGAATGGGAACTGCTCGGTCCGGATCGTGCCATCCTCGATATCGGCTGCGGCATCGGCCGCATCGAGCGGGCACTCGCGGCGCGCGTTGGCACGATCACCGGGATCGATCTTTCTCCTGGAATGATCGCCGAGGCGCGGCGACGGTGCCGCGGTCTGGCGAATGTGACCCTTCAAGCCTGCGAAGGCCGCGACCTTGCCGGTTTTGCAGATCAATCGATGGATCTGGTGCTCGCGATCGACTCGTTCCCTTATCTCGTTGCAATCGACCCTGAGATTGCCGAAGCTCACGTGAGAGACGCCGCCCGGCTATTGCGGCCCGGCGGCGCGCTTTTGATCCTCAACTTCTCGTACCGTGGCGATATCGAAGCCGACCGCCGCGACATGGGGCGCCTAGCGGCTGCCAGCGGGCTCGCGGTGCGGCGGGCCGGCACGCGGGATTTCACGCTGTGGGATGGGGTGAGCTTCCTGCTAGCGAAGTAGAATTACCGCTCGGCCTCGCCGCGAATGAATGCCTCGGTCCTGGCGCGTGCCTCGTAATCGGTGAATTGCTCGGGCGGGCTCTTCATAAAATAGCTGGATGGCCCGATCAGAGCGCCCCCGATCCGCCGGTCAAGGGCGAGCTTGGCACAGCGGATCGCGTCGATGACGACGCCTGCGGAGTTCGGTGAGTCGCAGACCTCGAGCTTGAGTTCGCAATTCAGCGGCAAGTTGCCAAAGCTGGTGCCCTCGATACGGATATAGCACCACTTGCGATCACCGAGCCATGGGACGAAATCGCTCGGTCCGATATGAGCCTGCGCATCGGAAAGCGGCTCGTCGAGCTGGCTCGTGAGGGAGTCTGTCTTCGAGCGTTTTTTCGATTGGAGTCTCTCGCGTTCCAGCATGTTTTGGAAATCGCTATTGCCGCCGAAATTCAGCTGGTATGTGCGATTGACCCGAACACCCCTCTCGCGGAATAGATTGGCGAGCACCCGATGCACAATGGTGGCACCGAGCTGGCTTTTGACGTCATCACCGACCAGCGGCAGACCGCGATCCTGAAACCGGTTGCGCCAGTCCGGATCTTTGGCGAGAAAGACCGGGATGCAGTTGACATAGGCGCAACCGGCGGCCAACGCCTGCTCTGCATACCATCGTGAGGCCTTTTCGGCGCCGACTGGCAGATAAGAGACCACGATCTCGGCCCCAGTCGCCCGGAGCGTGCCGGCGACGTCATCTTCCGCAGCCGGTGATTCGACAATGATGTCGGAAAGATACCGTCCGATTCCGTCATAGGTTGGACCGCGTCTGATTTCGATCCCAGTCAGCGGCACATTTGCGAACCGCTCCGTATTGTTCGGTGAAGCGTATATCGCCTGGGCCAGGTCACAGCCCACCTTGCCCCTGGCTATATCAAAGCCGGCGACGAAGTCTATGTCGCCGATGTGATAGCCGCCGAGCTCGAGATGCATGATCCCCGGGACCGGCGAACCCCCTGCGGCGCGGCGATAAAACTCGACCCCCTGAACCAGCGACGAGGCGCAATTCCCAACCCCGACAATGGCGACCCTGATCCTCGCCACACGATCCTCCTCGCTTGTCAGCGGCACAAACGACGAGGCGCGCTCGTCGCAAAGTGAACAACAGAATACGGGATCAGTTCAGCTGCTCGTGCAATAAACCGCGAGTTTTTGTGCGATACGCGCTTGTTGAAAGCATGCCTAGCCCGCGGCCGCGGCTTGGGGGAAACCAGACCCCTTCTGCGTCCTTTCGAGCTCTCCGAGCCGAAGACCGAGAAACGCGGCAACCGCCGCTTCCTCGGCGCTCATTCCAGCGATATTCTCGGTCAAGTATGCTCGCGTCTGCTCCTTCAGCGTGGCCAACAATGTTCCGTCAAGGTAGCCATCGAGCACCGCCGGATGAATGTAACATCGGCGGCAGATCGCTGGAGTATTCCCCAAATGCTTTGCTACTTTTTCTACCGCTCGGACGATCGCGCTTTTTTTCTTGGCGTCACTGTCAAATAACTCAAATTCTTGCAACGCGAGGGCAGCGAGGTTGGTTCCTGCCCAGGTCCTGAAGTCCTTGGCGGTGATCTCCTCGCCGCTGATTTCGCGGAGATACTCGTTAACATCCGCGGAATCGATAGTATGCTGGGTGCCGCCTTCGTCTCGGTATTGAAACAGTTCGTAGCCAGGCAAGTCGCGGCAGTCCTTAATTATGCGGGCGAGACGACGATCGTTGATGTCAGCTTCGTGGCGAATCCCTGACTTGCCGCGAAAGCTCAAGTGGATCCGGTTGCCATCGATCGCGACATGCCGGTCGCGTAATGTCGTCAGACCGAAGCTCTTGTTTGCCTTTGCGTATTCATTGTTGCCGATACGAAACAGCGTCACCTCCATCAGGCGCACGACCGCAGCAAGAACGCGTTCCCGCTGTAGACCGCGCCGCTTCAGATCGGCTTCGACGCGTTCCCGGATTATCGGCAGGACCTTGCCGAAATTCAGCATTTTCCCGTATTTCGACTCGTCCCGGACTTCGCGCCAGCGCGGGTGATAGCGATACTGCTTGCGCTCGCGCTTGTCTCTCCCGACCGCTTGAAGATGGCCGTTCGCATAGGGGCAGATCCAAACCGCCGTCCAAGCGGGAGGGATCGCTAGCGAGCGGATCCGTCGCAGAGTATCGGCGTCCCGCAATAATTCACCGTCAGGCATCCGATAATTAAAGCCATGTCGCGCCTTGTGCCGTGTAATCCCCGGCATATCGTCACTAACGTGACGCAGCTTGGCAAGTTTGGCTGCCGCTAATGGGTCGAGAGCTATCTCCGGAACGGCGGGCACGCTTTCTTCCTTCTTATCGCTTGGGTCTGTTCAATTTCTTCAGCCGCCAGCACAACATCGCTGAGGGCCCTTAGTTCCCTTCGTGCCTCGGTTAGCACAGACGCCTTGGCCATTGATGATAATCATCGCCGCAAGTGACCGCCGCTATGGCGCCCGGAGTTCGCACATGAGCGGCGGCTCGAGGAGGTTTGCACGCTGGCGACCAAGCGCTGGGACCGCTAGGCTCCAGGGTGTCAGTTAAGCGAGGACACTATGCCTTGGCCGATGCCAGCCTTGCTTTTCCGCCGCAGACCATCACCAGCGCGCTCGCGCATCGCAGGTCAAATCCGGATACGAGCACCCGGGCAGCCGCAAGCCCTAACACGGAACACTCCAGAGCCCCGCTGCCGGCCCAAACAGCTTTACCGAGGGCCAGGCGAAATCCCGCATCGAGGCGGCTGGGTGCTCCAATATCTCCGGCCTCACCAAAGACAAGACAGGCAGCTGGAGAGGCAAAGCTGCGAACGAGGGCAGAGCCGTCGACGTTGCGCTCGACTACCCAGGCAAATGTCGTAGCGAAATAGAGGTTCCGTTTCATGAATGAGATGCCGGGTTTCCGCAATCCGAAATCAGCATAATTTGCCGATGACCGCTATCGGCGAGACGATAGGGTGAATACTGCAAAGGACGCTGGGAAAGGCGCCGGGATCGGCGCGGCTATCGGCGGCGTTGGTGGTCTTTTGACTGTCTTGGGCTAATGGCCATCCCAGTGTCGGACCAGTGCGCTGGATTCTCGGACCTATCCCCAAAACCTTTCTTGATCGCGGCCTGCTATGCCAAGCTCTTCTCGATCGACGGGTGAAACTTTCTGCGGTGTGAGGATCTCTGCGAGTTTTTTCACGAAGCAAATTGCGTCCTTGACTGTCACCAGGGCGCGCTGCTCCATTTTCGGCCATGGCCCGGGGCTTCGCCGACAAGCGCGCCGCGCGGCAGTGGGTTTGGGACAGGCTTCGCGCTGAGGGCGTGGCGCGCTTTCCGTTTCCGCCGCACGGCCGCATTCCGAATTTCGCGGGTGCCGAGCTCGCGGCGGCACGACTGCTTGACATCGAGCCGTGGAAGAGCGCCACGGCCATCAAGGTCAATCCCGATGCACCGCAACGCCCGCTGCGAGCCGAGGCGCTGCGCCGCGGCATCGCCATTTTCGTGCCGACACCCAGATTGCGCGGCGGCTTCAAGAAGCTCGATCCGCGCCGTATCCCGCCCGACAAAATTGACGAGGCCGCAAGCTTGTCGCGCGGCGACCGCTGGTCAGAGGAGGTGGCCCTCGCGGACATGCCGAGGCTCGACGCCATCGTCTGCGGCTCCGTCGCGGTCACACGGGATGGGCGGCGCTGTGGCAAGGGCGAAGGCTACAGCGATCTCGAATTCGCCATCCTGCGCGAGCTCGGTCACCCGCCGGTGCCTGTCGCCACGACCGTGCACGATCTACAGGTCGTCGCCTCCATGCCCCGCGACCCCACTGATCAGCCGCTCAGTGTGATCGCAACGCCAACCCACGCGATCCGCATCAAGCGCCCCAGCGCTCCACCGACAGGCATCGACTGGACGCGCTTCACCGCCGAGGACTTTGAGGAAATGCCGATCCTGACTGAACTCAAGACAATAACGACATCGGATGCCTAAAAATGGCCAGGAGATGCCAGCAAACCCCAGAACGAAACCCTAAAAACCCCCAAGCCGCTCGATTTTCCGCAGCTCCTCCAATGGTCCTTGTGAGCCGCCGAGGAACTGAAAGTTCGAAACCACTTCTCTCCAGCAGAAAGACGGCCTCAGACGGTGGGGACATCGGCCGATGCAGCTCTCACGTAGCCTCGGTGGTGACCGGCCTCTCGAGTCGAGGTTGCCAGTCGTGTGTGTGGAGACCGCCATATAATGGCGGTGCTGAAGGCCCAGCGGGCTAAAAAGAGCGACCGCAACGATGCGGATAACGAAGATGATGCAGGTCGGATTGCAGAAGCCAGTGCATCTGAAGATACTGGTATCCAGCAAAAACAGATGCTGCTGGAATCGCGAAAGCTATTACTCGAGAAAGCCGCGGGAACTGGAGAACGAGCTCCGGGGGCTCGTCGAACTTGCGACCTGGTGCGGCCGCGGTGACGCTCATACGGCGCCGGAGCGCGGCCATGAACCTGACGATTATCGGACAATCCGTCGAGCGGATCACATTGGTTGAAGACCGCGAAAATACGGGAGGCCAGGATCGCCGCCGAACTCAGCGGCACCGCCGCGATCGCTGCGCGGCTCAGTCCATTTGCGGACTTTCTCGTCCGACGGAGAAGATCCCGCGGCTGCCTAAACTCTCCTGGACACAGGCGCTGGAGACGCACCGACACGTCTCGACAAACGGCTTTCGGATGGCCCGACTCGGGCGTCGTCCTTGCTGAGCAGTTAGTGGAACAAATCGACGTCGCCGCTTCGCAAATCTCGTTCCGTGCGGCGCGCCGAGTAGCAATGGCGGAAGCCAAACACCCGCTATCCGGGCACAGCTTCAAAGCAAGACGCGGAACAGTCATCACTGAGGGCATAAGTGATAGCTTTGGACACCGGCCCGGCGAATGTGTTTACCGGAGAGCGTATCCGTGATGTGAGCTGGGTTTGCCTACTCCTTGGAAATCAGCACTGCGGTCACCGCGGCTTTGGCGCATGCTGCTCGCCACATGCGCATTCGCATTATTGGCGACCGTAATCCTGGCGTGGTTTGTGAGCGCGCCCTCCCGGGCAATTCCCGAAAGCCGCGCGGCCGATCTGGAAAGGCCCGGAGATGCGGGTCGAGGAGAGTTCGTTTTCCACGCTGGCGGCTGCGCCTCGTGTCATGCCACGCCGGGGCAGCCGTATCGGCTGCGGCTTGGTGGCGGGTTGGCGCTCGCATCGTTGTTCGGCACATTTCATCCGCCGAACATCTCGCCGGATCCCGATTACGGGATCGGCCGCTGGCGGACGATAGACCTCGCCAATGCCCTGATGAGCGGCGTGTCTCCGTTGGGCCAGCACTATTACCCGGCGTTTCCCTATGTCGATTACGCCCACATGACCATCGAGGATCTGCGCGACCTGATGGCTTATCTGCGTACCCTTGAGCCGGTGAAGGACAAACCGCCGCCCCACGAACTGTACTTTCCGATGACGATCCGGCGCCTCATCGGGTTCTGGAAGCTTCTCTATCTGGACCGCTCGCCGATCAAAACCGAACCGAACCGCGACGCGGACTGGAATCGCGGGCATTATCTGGTCGAGGCACTCGGCCACTGCGCCGAGTGCCATTCCTCGCGTAACATCGCCGGCGGAATCAAGCCGCGTACCCGATACGCCGGCGGGCCCGACCAAGAGAATGTCGGCTTTGTGCCCAACATCACCGCGGCAGGGATCGGCCATTGGTCGCGTGACGACCTGCAGCATGCATTGACCACGGGCGTAAACCCTGGCGCACGCGTGCTGGGCTCGACTATGGCCGAGGTCGTCACCGACATCGCCGCATTGCCCGAAGGCGATCAGCGGGCCATCGCCGCCTATATCAAATCGTTGCCGCCACGCCCGACCCCGGCGCCATAGGCAAACCGGTCGCCGCACATGGTCATCCTACTAATGGGCATATAGATAGGCGGCGATATCACGGGCCTCTGTTTCGCTGAGGCCGGGCGGTGGCATCGCGGTGTGCGGCGCAAAGCGCGGCGGGTCGAGCAACCACCCGACGAGATTACCGGCGTTGTTCGGGGCGGTCCCGCCGATATAGACGCGCTCGATCAACTGCTTCAGCGGCGGGCCAACTTGGCCGTCGGCGCCGGGGATGCCCTCAATCGCATGGCACCCGGCACAGCCGTAGCGCGTCATCAGCGCGGGCGCGCGCGACGGGTCGCCACCGGTCAATGTTGTCGCCAACGCGGCTTTTTCGCGTGCCTCGTGCATCTCTACCGCCACGGCACCGCCAACCAGAATAACGCCCAGGAGCGGAACCAGCACCCGCCAGTCGAGCAGTCGCTCAGTCGTAGATTTCGGCATTGGCCGGGGCAAGCCTGGCGGCGCCCGATTGCTTCACCCACGCCGCGAAGAAGAAAAGCACTGTCCCAGCGTAGACGAGGCCGGCCGGGATCCACATTATAAGCCCCGCGAGCTGCTGGTCCTCCAGGGGAGTGATGCCCCATTCCGCCGCCCGCTCCGTCTGCAGTCGATAAAGAATTTGCGGCGCCAGCGCGATGACGGCGCCAAGTATGCTGGTGTGCAGCATCGTCGCAGAGACATACGCGGCCGCTGCGCCCGAATTACGGCAGCGTATAAGCGCCCACCAAAAGAGCAGCCCAGTCACGAGAAAACTGACGTGCTGCAGCCGATGAAGCATGACGTTCGCCACCGCAGTGTCGAACAGCGCCGGGGCGTGCCAGACCCAGATCGCGATGCCTTGAATGACGGTCGCGGTAAGCGGCCGGGTCAGAGCGGTCCAAGCCGTGCGCAGCCCGGAGCGCCGCAGCAACAGCGGCAAGCCTCGGCGCAGCCCGGATGGCAGCGCCCAGGCGAATGCCCCGCCGGGCCGGCCCATTACCAGCAAAGGCGCCGCCGCTGCCATCACGAGTTCGTGCTCGGTCATATGGATCGCAAACAACCCGGTGCCCCAACGGTGGATTGGCGACACAAGCGCCAGCACAAGGATGAGCCAGCCGGCCGCGTAACAGCCCGCTTGCCCGGCAAGAATCCCGCGCCCGGTCCCCGCATGGCGCCACAATCGCCCAATGCCGGTGGCGTAAAGAGCGGCCGCCAGCAGCAGGGGCGCGGTGATCCACAGGTCGAAGGTCCACAGCCCGACGCTCTCACCGCTGCAAATCGACCATGCGAAGGAGACCACCGGGCTCACTGCTCGCATCCGGTCAGGATGAAGCCGGCGAGCGCCTGGAGCACGAGCGGCACCAGGAACAGCGCCGCCGCCCCGGCGCCGAGCCCGGCAAGCAGGCGCAGCGAACGGCGGCCGCCGCTTGCGGATCTCGGCGGTTGCCGTTCGAGGGTGCGGTAAGCCCGGTACGAGCAGAATCCGGCGACGAGCGACACAGCTATCGCCGCCAGCGAGCTGAGTCCGGCGAGAGGCAGCTGATGGCGGCACGCCGGATACGGCAGCACCTGGCCAAGCTGCATGTTCACGGCCCACAGTGTGGCAGCGCAGATCAGCCCAAGGCTGGCGAGGACACCGCGGCGGCCGATGTGCAGGTTCACAGCCGCGGTCCCCAATAAAGCACCGCGTAGATAGGAAGCCAGGTCAGCACGACGAAGTACCAATAAAGGGCGTTGTCCTGGACGTCGCCGAGCCGGCGCTTGTTATACCCGTGCTGGGTAAACACCAGTACCGCCAGCACGGCGGTGTCGATCAGGTCGGTGACGAGGTGCGTCGCATGCAGTCCCAGCAGGGTCCACGTGACAGAGCCGTAGGCGTTGCTATCCCACCGGACGTGCAGGGCGGGGAATTCGTACCAGCGGAAGACCAGCGGCGCGATGCCGAACAGTACCATGACGACAGAGCCGATCCGCACGAGATCGACGCATTCCCGCTCGGCCCAACGCATCACAAACCAGTTTGGCACGACACTCGCGAGCAGGATCAGCGTGACAATCGTGCCGGGGCCGAGATCGGGTGGTGGCGCGCCAATCGGCCATTCGGTTGAGAGCGAGGCCAGGTAGAAATAGATCGCCAGGACCAGCGCGAAGCCGGTGCCCTCGATCAGCATGAAGGAAAGCGTACCCCACCAGGTCACGCTGGCGCTGAGCTTGCCGTGCAACGGCAGCGCAGCGAGATCCACGACGGGGCGGTCCCTCATGCCTCGTCCTCCGGCGTGCCCTTCGGCCAAAACCAGCCGATAAGCGTGACGGCGACCGGGATCGAGCCCCATACCACCGCCCACGGCGTAAAGATCGAAGAGATCAGCATCACGCTCGTCGCAATCGCTGCCAGGAACGGCCAGATCGAGTTTTGCGGCGAAGACTCCCGCGCCTCGGGTCGAGCCTCAGCCACACTGGTGACGACGAGCTCACGTCGCTCCACCCGCAATCCGGTCGCGACCGGCAACGCGTCGTGATTGTCCCAAAGCGGCTCCGCACTGGTGACGACCGGGGTATACCGGAAGTTGTAGGAGGGCGGCGGCGAGGTGGTGGCCCATTCGAGCGTCGGCGCGTTCCACGGATTGTCGCCTGCTGGCGGTCCGTGGCGCGCGCTTCGCACCGCGTCGACGACGAATACCAAAAAGCCGAGGGCCAATACTGAGGCGCTGATGCTAACGAACAGATTGCCAGCGCCCCAGCCCATCTCTGACTGGTAGGTATAGACGCGGCGCGGCATGCCCGCGAGCCCGAGCAGATGCATCGGAAAGAACGTGAAGTTAAAGCCGACAAACACCAACCCCGCCACCCAGCGGCCGCAGCACTCGCTCATCATCCGGCCGGTGAATTTCGGGAACCAGTAATAGATGGCTCCCATCAGCGGGAACACCGCGCCGCCTATCAAGACATAATGAAAATGGGCGACGACGAAATATGTGTCGTGCACCTGGGTGTCGAGCGGCACCGAGGCGACCATCACGCCGGTCAATCCGCCGACCACAAAGGTGACGAAAAATGCCAGTACGAATAGCAGCGGGGTCGCAAATATCGGCCGCGCGTTCCACAAGGTCGCCAGCCAGCAGAAGATCTGAAGACCGCTCGGCACTGCGATCGCCATGCTCGATGCGGTGAAGAAGCTCTCACCCAGCCGCGGCAGGCCGGTGACGAACATGTGGTGCACCCAGAGCCCGAAGGCGAGAATGCCGACCGCTACCAGCGCCAGGACCAGCGGCAGATAGCCGAACACCGGCCGACCAGCGAATGTCGCGACGATCATGGAGATCATGCCGACCGCTGGCAGGAAGATGATGTACACCTCCGGATGGCCGAAAAACCAGAACAGGTGCTGCCACAGCAGCACGTCGCCGCCCTCGGCCGGGTTGAAGAAATGCGTCCCGACCAGGCGGTCGAGGATCAGCGATGTGCTTGCCACCATGATCGCCGGCATCGCCATGATGATCAGAAACGCAGTAACGAGCATCGCCCATACAAAAAGCGGCATACGGTCGAGCGACATCCCCGGCGCGCGCTGCTTGAATACGGTTACGACGATCTCGAGCGCAACCGCCAGCGCCGACAGCTCGGTAAAGGTGATCATCTGCGCCCAAATGTCGGCGCGCTTGCCGGAGCCATACTGCGGACCCGATAGCGGCACATAGGCGAACCACCCGATATCCGGCCCCATATCGAGCGCGAAGGCAGCCCACAGCAGGATGCCGCCGGCGAGATATATCCAGTATGAGAAGGCATTGAGGCGCGGGAAGGCGATGTTCCGCGTCCCCACCATCAGCGGCACGATAAATACCGCCACGGCCTCCATGACCGGCACTGCGAACAGGAACATCATGTTCGCGCCATGCATCGTGAAGACTTGGTTGTAGAGATCGGCGCTCATCAGCCGGTTTTCGGGGCGCGCCAACTGCAGCCGCATCGCGAGTGCCAGCACGCCGCCGAGCAGGAGGAAAGAGAAGGCGGTGACGACGTAGCGCCGACCGATCATCTTGTGATCGACGGTAGCAAGCCAGCCGATCAGCCCCGGCCGGGTGCCCCAGGTCAATGCAAGCCGGCAATCGAGCGCATCCGGTGCGAGATCGCGGTCGATCGTTTCGCCCGCGCGCGGCTCGGGGCTCATTTGAGGCTGGCGAGGTAGGCCGAAACAGCACGCAACTCGTCGCCGGTCAGCGGCACCATCGGCATGTTGTTGCCCGGCTTTATGGTCTGCGGATCGGCCACCCAAGCCGCAATCGACCCGCGGGTCGTCGGCAACAGACCGGCCGCAAGATAGCTGCGGCTCGCCACATGCGTCAGATCCGGGCCGAGCACGCCCGCGGCCGAGGTGCCGCGCACGGTATGGCAGGAGGCGCAGGCCCTGCCGACGACAATCTGACGACCGGTCCTCTGCTCGTCGGTCACGGGGTCAACCGCGCGGCCGAGCTGTGCGTTGCGCCAGGCCTCGAATTGGTCGGGCGGATCGGCAACCACGAACAGGCTCATATGCGCGTGCTGCAACCCGCAAAACTCCGCGCACTGGCCGCGATAGAGGCCGGGGCTCGCAGCGGTGAAGGCGATCCGGTTATCGCGGCCCGGGATCAAATCCTGCTTGCCGGCGAGGTTCGGCACCCAGAAGGAGTGGATGACGTCGGCGGCGGCCAGTTCGATGCTGATAGGCCGGCCCACCGGGACATGGATCTCGTTAGCGGTGGTCAGGTTACGGGCGGGAGCCTTGTCGACATAGCTGACTTCCCACCACCACTGATACGCTCGCACCCGGATCGTAAGCGGCTCTTGGGCGGCAGAGCTCGAGCCGCACGTCGCGAGATAGCTCGCCAGAGTCAGTCCGCCGATGGTCAGCACTGTCGCTATTGTCGCAGCGCTGACAGCGATCCCGGCGCGGCGCTCGCCGCCTGGGTTTACGGCAGGCGCTCCCTGGCCTGCCGAGCGGCGCCGCCAGAGGGCTCCGGCCAAGGCCAGCATCACCATCGCCCAGACGATCGACACGACGATGACGAACAGCCATATCAGGCCGCGCACATTCCGCGCGTCCGGTCCGTGCGGGTCGAGAGCCGATTGCCAGCCACTGCAACTCGCTGCAAGCAGCGGTACCGCCACAGAAACCCAGTGATGCTGGGCCGATTTCACCCGGTTACCACCCGGCCCGCGGCGGAGGCCCGCCAGCCGCGGGCGCGCGGTTTTCTGACGGACGCGACTGCAGATCGTCATTGCGGCTTGGCGCGGCTGTGCTCGCCGACATCGCGCCGATCGCACGGACATAGCCGGTGAGCTGCCAGACCTGATCCGTCGTCATCTTGTCGCCAAAGGCCGGCATCCCGTGCGGGCGACCGTCGCGGATCGTCGCGAAGATCGAAGCCGGGTCTGGGCCGTAGCGCCACCAACCATCCATCAGCGCCGGTCCGATATTACCGCCGCCATCGGCGTGACAGCTCTTGCAGTTGAACCAGGCGTAGAGCCGCTTGCCCTGGTTCAGCTGGTAGGCGTTGTTCTCATAGGGATGGCCGAGATTGGTCAACACCGGTGCCGGCGCGCCACCGATACCGTTCGCCATCAACCGTACGTCGTCCAACGCGGCCGCGATTGGCGGCGGGGTTCTGAGGCTGCGCTGCTCACGCTCGCAGGCGGTCAGCAGGAGCGGGACGAGCGCCACGCAGACCGCTACCTTCATGGCAGGCCGAACACGTAAAGCCGCCCCGAGGCTTCGGCTGGGCGCGGCAAATCGGGCAGCGCATTGGCGAAGCCGTTGGCGGCGGTCAGGTCGCGCGTGTCGATGTCCTCCTCGCCCACCGCGCCGCCGCCGCTGCTCAGTCCGGCTACCACGGCCACGTATTGACGGTTATCCGGACCGCTATAGGTGATCGGCTGACCCGCGATCTGCGTTTTCGTCTTGTATTCCCAAAGGATATGGCCGTTGCGGCTATCGGCCGCTCGTAACCAGCCGTCGAGTGTGCCGTAGAAAACCAAGTCTCCCGCCGTCGCAAGAGCGCCGCCTTCGACAGGGAATGTCTCGCGAATGCTCCAGGCGGGTTTCGCATTTTCGACATCCCAGGCGATTTGGGCACCGCGCGGCGATTCCGGCATCGGTTTCAGCCGCCGCGTTACGCCGCTGTAGGGGGTCCCCGGTATGTAGCCGACCGGCAGGGCGCGCACATCCATGCACAGGAAACTCGTCGGGATGAACAGCAGACCCAACCGCTCCGAGTATGCCGGCGCACCGACTGCGGCGCCGGGCGCTGCGGGGCAAACGTCGCGGACGGGTTTATCGCCGCGGACCGATTTCGCATCGTTCCGGCGCGGCGCGGCGGTCCCGATATCGATTTCGGCTAGCATATTTCCCGGAGCGAACGGTTCTGCAGACAAGATTTCGCCGGTACGTCGGTCAAGCACATAGAGAAAACCGTTCCCGTTCGCATGAATGAGCAACGGCCGCTTCGTCCCCTGCCAATCGCGGTCAACCAGTACATTGGCGTTGGTGGCGCCCAGGCCATAGAGGTCATGCGGGTTCAGCGGAGTGAACCAGCGCGCTGATCCGGTCGCGCTATCGCGGGCAAACAAGCCGGACGTCCATCTATTATCGCCAGGGCGCTGCTCCGGATTACCCGGTGCCGGGTAACCGGTGCCGTGCAAGATTTGGCCGAGGCCGGGATCGTAAGACAGTAAACCGGAAACCGTGCCGCCTCCGTGCTGCCATGCGTCGGGCGGCCAGCTTGCCATGCCGAGGTCGGCTGCATTGTCGGACCGGTAGAACGGCCGAAACGATGGGCCGACGCCGACATCGGCGTCGGAACCGGTGCTGTACTTTCGCCACAGTTCCTGACCGGTATCTCGGTCGAGCGCCTTGATCCAGCCTCGCGCCCCGAAATCGTCGCCCGCGTTGCCAATGACGACGGTTTTCCCGACCACGAGCGGCGCCGAACCGAGCGTCTCGCCAGCGCCGAAATTCGCCAACTGCTGGTCCCATTTGACCCGCCCGGTTGCGGCTTCAAGAGCGACCGTGCGCCCGTCGAGCGTGTTGAAATAAACCGCATCACCGGACAGAGCAGGCCCGAACGCGCGCGGGCCGGCCGAGCGAAGCGCGGCGGCCGCCGGGTTCGCGTCCGGCGAATAGCGCCATTTCACCGATCCCGCCGCAGCGCCATAAGCTTCCAGTGCATAGAGCGTGTGCGGAAAGGGGGTCAGAACGAACAGCGTATCACTGACAATTTGCGGTATGGCGGCATAGCCGCCGTTGGCCGGCAGCTGAAACGAAAAGATCAGCTTCAGCTGTGCGGCGTTGTCGGTCGTGATCGCGGATAAGGCGCTGGAACGCGCGTCGCCTGCGGCGCCGATTGAAGCGGCCCACCACAGCATAGCGATGGCAATGCCGAACGACGCGCTCGCCCGGATGGAAATTATCCTCATCGCGATTAGCGGTAATGCAAGCCCAGCTCCCGAGACGAATATTCGAACGCAAATACGGCCGCCAGGAATAAACCCTCGGGGAAGTATTTGGTTCATTTGATTTAGTCTGATGCAGCCGGCCGCAATACGGCACAGCCGTGACGGCGTTAGCGCATCGCCGATTCCCCACGCGCGGTAGCCAGCCAAACCCGAAGGCCTGCTGTGGCCATGCCAGCTCGTTCGGCTGCGGGACAGAGAGCTATGCGATACGAATGACGATTATCGAGCAGCCGCGAATGCTAGCGGTGCGGAGGGCCAGCGCCGGCGTCGACGACTTTCAGCCGCTGCCAACAAATTCGTCACGGCAGCGACCGCCCTTTCGCGCAGCCGAAATCGTCAACTTTGCGCTGCGCCGGGAGAACCGACGTTCCCGTGGGTCATCGAAACACGGTCCGCGACAGCAACTGCCATGGGTGAATTGATCCATGACGAACCACCCTCCCGCCGCCGTTTGATGATGTCTCCGATCAAATTTCGGACGGCTGTATCGCAACTGGCGAATTAAATTGCGGCACTCACTGTGTTTTTGGCGGTAATCGGCTTAGCAGCAGCCCCGGGACGATTCGTCGTGGCTCCGACCAGCCACACCGGCCACAGCCGGCGCTTCACGCACTGCTATCCCGGTCCCTGCCGATGGTCTCGTTGCGCTTGTTACGCGGATGTCCCTTGCGAAGTTTGGGATCGGTCAAGATGGGATGGGCCAGGGCGGAATCACTATCATTCTTCTGTCGTTGCTCTCGCGTCGTACGGCCCGTGTGCTCCCGCTCGGCTACGCGACGGACCTTAGCAGCAGTTTTTTCCACCTGAGACATTCTGCCCAACCTTTCAAGCCTTCCTTTCCGGTCAACAGGCACCGCTCATCGCCGTTCCTAGACACGCCCGTAGGGAACAGGGATAACTCCTATTTGGCGCCAGCTTCGGCAGAGCTTCGTCAGCACCCGCAGGGCCGGCTCCACCCCCCAAGAGACCGCAGGAAATCCCTGCTTACTGCGCCGCCTCACCACACGGGAGCAGTTAGCCATCCTTCAGTGTTGGAGACACAAGGAGGCAGGCATGGCGACAGAACTCGATCAATCATCAGTGAAGACCCGGTCAAAGAAGCATCATCTTGCAGAACCATATGACGCGCCGGCGGGGGGATGGGGGACGGTCAAGTCCTTGGCGCGCGCGCTCACGCGCGAGCGCGTGGTGGCGAGTGCGCCGCCCGCTCTAATCCGTCAGAACAAGCCCGACGGTTTTGCATGTGTCAGTTGCGCCTGGGCCAAGCCCGCCGACCCGCATGTGTTCGAGTTCTGCGAGAACGGCGCCAAGGCGACGACCTGGGAGATCACGTCGCGCCGCGCCGACGACGAGTTCTTTGCTCATCACATGCTGCAGGAACTGGAGACCTGGCCCGACCACGACCTCGAGGAACTGGGCCGGCTTACTCGCCCAATGCGCTGGGACCTCGAGACCGACCGCTACGTTCCGGTTGAATGGGACGAGGCTTTTAGCCAAATCGGCCAGGAGCTGAGGGCGCTCAATCCGAACTCGGTGGTATTTTACACATCCGGACGCGCCTCGCTGGAGGCGTCTTACCTGTATGCGCTGCTCGCACGGCTGTACGGGACCAATACCCTGCCCGATAGCTCGAACATGTGCCACGAGAGCACGTCGGTGGCGCTCCCCGAGAGCATCGGCGTCCCGGTCGGCACTGTTACGCTAGAGGATTTTAAAGAAACCGACTGCATCTTCTTTTTCGGACAGAATGTGGGCAGCAACAGCCCGCGCATGCTGCACGACCTGCAGGACGCGGTACGCCGCGGCGTGCCGATC
>JBJMQW010000304.1:0-3036 GCA_045802495.1 Allostellaceae bacterium
CGAAAAATTCATACTTCCTGTCGTCGCCCCCGCGAAAGCGGGGGCCCAGGGCCGCCTGAACAATGGCATGATCCGATAGGCATGCAGCCGTGCGTCTACATCCTCGCCAACAAGCGCAAGGGAACACTCTATGTCGGGGTAACCAGCGATTTGAACCGCCGAGTTTGGGAACATAAAACGGGAGCCGTCGAAGGGTTTACCAAGCGATATAACGCGCACCTCCTTGTCTATGTGGAGTTTCACGCCACGATGGAGGCAGCGATTTTGCGCGAAAAGCGCATTAAGACCTGGCGAAGAGCTTGGAAAATGATGCTGATTGAGAAGACTAATCCGACTTGGCGCGATCTCTACAACGAAATTGGATGGTGAAAGCGATGCGGCCCTGGACCCCCGCTTTTGCGGGGGTGACGAGTTAATGCGCGCGCAGATGAACACCCCCGACTGATCTCTCTGACAAGAGAAGCCGAGCATCACACGCGCTCGATCCGGCGGCGGCCGAAAATGCCCTCGGGGCGCAGCATCAGTGCGGCGATCATCAGAATATAGGGGGCGAAATCCTTGGTGCCGCCGCCGACATAGGGGTCGAAATAGCCGGCGGCGAGGTTCTCCACGACGCCGACGATCAGTCCTCCCACCACCGCGCCGACGATCGAGTCGAGACCCCCGAGGATCACCACGGGAAAGACCTTGAGACCCACGAGGGCAAGCTGATTGTCGACCCCGAGCATCGCACCCCATACGACGCCGCCGAGCGCCGAGACAATGCCGGCCATCGCCCAGGCGAGCGCGAAATAACGCCGTACATCGATGCCCATCGCCATCGCCACCTGCTGGTTGTCGGCGACAGCGCGCATCGCGATGCCGATGCGGCTCTTCAAGAAGAACCAGGTGAAAGCGCCGAGAAAGACGATGCTGACTATCGCGCCGATCAGCTGAACGGGCGGCAGCATGACCGGGCCGAGCTCGACCGGCTCATCACTGATCGGCATGACGATGGCACGTGTGCCAGCGCCAAAGGCGAGAGTTGCGCTGCCCCGAAGCACGGCGGCAAGGCCGATCGTCGCCATCACGACGGCGATAACCGGCCGTCCGATCAACGGTCGCAAGACGACGCGCTCCAACCCGAAGCCGAGCAGGACCATGCCGGAAATCGAGAGCAGGGCCGAGACCCAAAACGGCGCGCCTGCGAGATCGGCGGCCCCGGCGGCGATGAACCCGGCGAACATGACGAACTCGCCCTGGGCGAAATTGATCGCGTCAGTTGCCTTGTAGATCAGTACGAAGCCGAGCGCGATCAGCGCGTACATCAGCCCGATCATGACCCCGTTGGTGAGCAGAACCAGCGTGAATCGCCACTCGAATTCAGGCATCGCCCTCACCCGCCTCGCTGCGCTCGGCACCCTCTCCCGCACTGCGACGTACTGCGGGAGAGGGGGGCCCAGCCCAAAGCTCCTCACGCATAAGCCGGTTCCCGAGCCGGCTCGGCTGTTTGGAGCACGTCTTCGATGACGATCGTTGAAGTCAGCGTCGCCTTGCGGCCGTCCTCGTAGGTGATTTCGGCCGACAGCTCGACCTCCTGCTCGCCGCGATAAAAGGCCTCGATCAGGCGGGCGTATTTCTCGGCGACAAAGGGGCGCCGGATCTTCCGGGTGCGCGTGATCTCGTTGTCGTCTGCGTCGAACTCCTTGTTCAGCAGCAGAAAACGGCGGATGCGCGCGGCGGCCGGCAGGGAGGCGTTGACCTCGGCGATCTCCTCGCCGATCAGGCGCCGCACCTCGGGCTTTGCGCTCAGATCCTGGAATGAGGTGTAGGCGAGGTTGCGCCGCTCTGCCCAATTGCCGACGGTCGTCAGATCGATCGCGACGATGGCCGCCACAAAGGGCCGCCGGTCGCCAAAGGCGACCGCCTCGCCGATAAAGGGGCTGAATTTCAGCTTGTTCTCGACAAATTGCGGTGCGAAGGGCGTCCCGTCGGAGAGCTTGCCGACATCCCTCGCACGGTCGACGATGACGAGGTGCCCGCGCCGGTCAACAAAGCCGGAATCACCGGTTCGGAACCAGCCGTCCTCGGTCATTGTCTCGCGGGTGGCGTCGGGCTGCTTGTAATAGCCCTTGAAGACCCCTGCCGAGCGGATCAGCACCTCACCATCTTCGGCAATGCGCAGCTCCGTGCCGGGGGTCACCCGGCCGACCGTGTCAGGATCGACCTGGCCGTCGGGCTGCAACGAGGCGAGGCCCGCGAGCTCAGTCGAGCCCCATACCTGCTTTATATTGATGCCGAACGAGCGGAAGAATTTGAACGTGTCGGGGCCGAGAGGCGCACCGCCGGTGTAGACCCAGCGCGCCCGCCGCAAGCCCAGCTGGTCGCGTACCGGCCCGTAGATGACGATTTCGCCCAGCGCCACCCCGAGACGCGCCAGCGGCGACGGTTTCTTGCCGTCGATTTTGCGGCCCTCAGCGCGTTCGGCAAGACCGCGAAAGAACTCGAACACCTTGCGCTTGAACGCGCTCGAATCCGCCGCCCGGACCCGCAGCTGGGTCAGCATGTTCTCCCAGATACGCGGCGGAGCGATAGCGATCGTCGGGCCGAGCTCGCGTAGATCGCGCTGCACCGTCTGGGGCCGTTCTGGGCAATTGCAGGTGAAGCCGACCAGCAAGGTCAGCACCATCGAGAACAGCGAGTCGCCGATCCATGCCATCGGCAGATAGCACAAGAGCTCGTCGGTCACGCGAATGTCTTCAGCCGCGATAAAACCTTCGGCCGAGCTCAGCAGATTGGCGTGCGACAGCATCACCCCTTTGGGGCGTCCGGTCGTTCCCGAGGTGTAGGTCAGCAGCGCCAGATCGTCCGGATCGGCGTTGTCGATCTCGGCTTCGACATATCCGGGATGGGAGGCGCCAAATTCACGCCCCGCCCCCCGCACGTTGTCGAACGAGGCGAGAACCCCGTCCGAATAATGCCGCAGTCCCCTTGGGTCATCGTAGACGACGAGCTGCAGCCGCGGCAGCTCGGATTTGAGGGAGAGAATCTTGTCGA
>JBJMQW010000305.1:0-7632 GCA_045802495.1 Allostellaceae bacterium
ATATCGACGGTGCGCTCCTTGAAGATCCGGTTCTCGGTCAGCAGGCGTTCGATGTCGTCGATGGTTTGCGGGAACGTCTCGCAGAAGGCGAGAATGTCTTCGGCGAGACCGGCCGGCATATCGAGATGCACTCCCCCGGGCCGAAAATAATTCGCGTGGAGGCGAGCGCCGGAGACGCGCTCGTAAAACTCCATCAGCCTTTCGCGTTCTTCGAAGCCCCAGAGGAACGGGGTGATCGCGCCGACATCGAGCCCGAAGGCGCATACGCACAGCAGATGGTTGAGGATGCGCGTGATCTCGGCGAACACCACGCGGATATACTGCGCGCGCGGCGGCGGCGTTATTCCCATCAGCTTTTCGACCGCGAGCGCGAAAGCGTGCTCCTGACACATCGGCGAGACATAGTCGAGGCGATCAAAATACGGGATCGCCTGCAGGTAGGTCTTATATTCGATCAGCTTCTCGGTGCCGCGGTGCAGCAAGCCGATATGCGGGTCGGCTCGTTCGATGACCTCGCCGTCCATTTCGAGCACCAGCCGCATGACGCCATGCGCTGCCGGATGCTGCGGCCCGAAATTCATCATGTAATTTTTGATCTGGGGCGGACCCTCGAGTTCGCCCCCGGTCTGCGGCCGCTGCTCGCTCATGCCGCGCCCTCCTTCGGGTGCTCGTCGTCGGGCGATGTGGCCTTCTCGTCGCCTGGAAGGACCTTGCCCATCCCCTCCCAGGGCGACATGAAATCGAAGCTGCGGAACTCCTGTTGCAAACGGACCGGCTCGTAGACGACGGCCTTCTGATCCTCGTCGTAGCGCAACTCGACATAACCGGTCAGCGGAAAATCCTTTCGCAGCGGGTGACCCTCGAAGCCGTAATCGGTCAGGATGCGGCGAAGGTCAGGGTTGTCGGCGAAATAGATGCCGAACAAATCCCAGGCCTCCCGTTCCCACCATCCGGCGCTGTTGAACAACCCGACCGCGGACGGCACCGACTGCTCTTCATCGGTCTCCACCTTCAGACGGATACGCTGATTGAGGGACATGCTGAGGAGGTTGTAAACGACCTCGAAGCGGAACTGGCGATCCGGGTAATCCACGCCACAGATATCGCACAGCACCGTGAACGCACATTTCACGTCGTCGCGCAAAAATTGTAAAACCCGCCTTAGGCTATTACGCTCGACCCGACAGCACAGCTCGCCGCCGTGAATGTCAGCGGCCGTTACCGCATCGGACAAAGCTGCCGAAACGTGTTCGGCCAGTGCTCTTAGTCTTTGTTCCATCAGCGGGGTCAGCGCGCAAAGTTGCTGGTGCGCTTGATTTTCTTTTGGAGGAGCAGAACACCGTAAAGCAACGCCTCGGCGGTCGGCGGGCAGCCGGGCACATAGACATCGACGGGGACGATCCGATCGCAGCCGCGAACCACAGAATAGGAATAATGGTAATACCCCCCCCCATTCGCGCATGAGCCCATCGAAATAACCCAGCGCGGCTCGGCCATCTGGTCGTAAACCTTGCGCAATGCCGGGGCCATCTTGTTGCACAAGGTGCCGGCGACGATCATGACATCGGATTGGCGGGGGCTTGCCCGGAACACGACCCCAAAGCGATCGAGATCGTAGCGGCTCGCTCCGGTGTGCATCATCTCAACGGCGCAGCAGGCGAGGCCAAAAGTCATCGGCCACAGCGAGCCGGTCCGCGCCCAATTGACGAGGTTGTCGAGGGTCGCGACAATAAATCCCTTATCCTGCACCTCCTCGGTCGCAGCTTTGAGCAGCAGGTTCTGCCCACCGCCGGGAGGGACCGGCCGTGTGTCGATCACTCCCATTCCAACGCCCCCTTCTTCCATTCGTAAATAAACCCGACGGTCAGCACCGCGAGGAAAACGACCATCGACCAGAAGCCGAAGATGCCGATGTCGCCAAGCGACACGGCCCACGGAAACAGAAAAGCCACTTCCAGGTCGAAGATGATGAACAGGATAGCCACCAGGTAATAGCGGACATCGAAGCGGATCCGGGCGTCCTCGAACGGATCGAAGCCGCATTCGTAGGGGGACAGCTTTTCCTTGTCTGGCCGTTGCCGGGCGAGCACCACCGAGGCGGTCACCATCGCAATCGAGATCCCGCCGGCGATCGCCAGGAACACGAGGATCGGAAAGTACTCGCTCAGTAGGCTTTCCATGGAGAACCTTTGCCGGCGGTATTTGCCGCACTGCACTCTGGCCGTGGACGAGCCCGCCGTCTCAGCCCACCCATGAACATAGATAAAACGCGGAACTCCGCAATGAGAAATCCGCCATGCGGAGCATGTTGCATCGCAACACCATCACGCATTTGCGGCCGATGGCGGGAGCGACGGGGCTCGAACCCGCGACCTCCGGCGTGACAGGCCGGCGCTCTAACCAACTGAGCTACGCCCCCAAGGGCTCGACCGAGGGGCGCACTCCTACCCCTAGCTCGGGAGGGTGTCAAGAAAACACCCGGGCAGAACCGGATCGATCGTTTGCCGGAACTCGATGGCGACTAGGCCCGCCGGGCAGATCGAGGATCGGAATTGGCACCCGGCCTACATTAATGCAAACCCGACTTACGCTCTGCTGTGTGCTTCAAAGTGCTAAATTTATAGCGCGTGGGTGCCATCCTCTATTCGTACAGGCCGAAACCGATGGCTGCGTCAGACGCAGTTCGCGCGTAGGAACAGGTGTCCTGACGAGTGCGGTGCCACGCGGCAATTCAAAGTTCGGAACTCCTCGGCTTTCTGGCTGATCCCCTCCTACGCGTCACCCGGCGCTGGAGGGCCAGACGGAGACCGATCACATCATTGCTTGCATGGTGGGCGATGAGGGATTCGAACCCCCGACCCCCTCGGTGTAAACGAGATGCTCTACCACTGAGCTAATCGCCCTTAGGCGAGGTCGCTTCAGGCCTCTTAAAGGCGCGCATGCGCGGGTTAGTTTAGCGAATCGCGCAGCCCTTTGCCCGGCTTGAATTTGGCTTGCTTTGAGGCGGCAATCTGGATCTTCTCTCCCGTACGAGGATTGCGTCCCTCCGAAGCAGCTCGCGACGCGACCGAGAACGTGCCGAAGCCGACGAGTCGAACCTCGTCGCCCCCTTTCAAAGCATCGGCAATGGCGTCAAACACTGCATCCACGGCCTTGCTCGCCTCCGACTTCCTCATGTCAGTCTTGGTGCTGACGGCGTCGACGAGTTCGTTTCTGTTCACGACTACCCCCCCTGGGCCAGTGTACGGACTAAACTAGGCGGTTCACCGGAGAGTTTAGAGCGCGAGTGCCGACGGGTCAACCGCGCCGCAGCCCTAGTTCTCCGGTTGCTGTCCGTCATCAATGCGTTACCACGCCCGATCGCTGGTCGCTTTGAGCTGGAACGATTGCTTCGGGCTCGCCGTCCTGCGGCCAAGCTATCGGCGTCATCGGGGCCGCCAAAGCTTGGTCGAGCAACTCGTCGACCGTCTTGACCGGGATAATTTTCAACCCTCGCTTTACATTATCGGGGATCTCGGCCAAGTCCTTCTCATTTTCCTTGGGAATCAGCACGGTCTTCAGGCCTCCGCGGAGCGCGGCCAGCAGCTTCTCTTTCAGGCCGCCGATTGGCAGCACCCGGCCGCGCAGCGTGATCTCGCCAGTCATCGCAATGTCCCGCTTGACCGGGATGCCGCTCAGCACTGAAACGATCGAGGTCACCATCGCGACTCCAGCCGATGGGCCGTCCTTGGGCGTGGCTCCCTCGGGCACGTGGACGTGAATGTCCTTTTTTTCGAATACGGTCGGCATGATGCCGAAACCGTAACTGCGGGATTTGACAAAGCTCTCGGCAGCCTGCACCGATTCCTTCATCACGTCGCCGAGCTTGCCGGTTGCGGTGACCCGGCCCTTGCCTGGGAGCGTGACCGCTTCGATGGTCAGCAGCTCTCCGCCGACTTCGGTCCAGGCGAGTCCGGTGGTCACCCCCACCATATCGTCGCTCTCGGCCTCGCCGAAGCGGAATTTCCGCACGCCGGCGTATTTCTCGAGGTTGCGGCGCGTCACCGCAACGCGGTCGGCCTTCTTCATCAAGATGTCTTTGATCGCCTTGCGGGTCAGATTGGCGATCTCCCGCTCCAGGTTGCGGACCCCGGCCTCTCGCGTGTAGTAGCGGATCAGATCGCGGACCGCGTCGTCGCTAATGCTCCACTCCATCTTGCGGATGCCGTGCGCCGACGTCTGCTTCGGAATCAAATGCCGCTTTGCGATCTCGACTTTTTCGTCCTCGGTGTAGCCCGGGATGCGGATGGTCTCCATGCGGTCCAGCAAAGGTTGCGGGATACGCAACGTATTTGCCGTCGTGACGAACATCACATCGGAGAGGTCGTAATCGACTTCGAGGTAATGGTCGTTGAAGGTCCCATTTTGCTCGGGGTCCAATACCTCGAGAAGCGCCGAAGACGGGTCCCCTCGCCAATCAGCGCCAAGCTTGTCGACCTCATCCAACAGGAACAGCGGGTTTGACGATTTGGCCTTCTTCATGCCCTGGAGGATCTTGCCCGGCATGGAGCCGATATAGGTCCGCCGATGCCCGCGGATCTCGGCTTCGTCGCGTACGCCGCCCAATGACATCCGCACAAAATTCCGCCCGGTTGCCCGCGCGACCGATTTGCCGAGCGATGTCTTGCCCACCCCGGGCGCGCCGACCAGACAAAGGATCGGGCCCTTCATCTTTTTGATGCGCTGCTGGACGGCCAAGTACTCCAGGATACGCTCCTTGACCTTCTCGAGCCCGAAATGGTCGGCTTCGAGCACCTTCTCGGCGCCTTTGATGTCCCGCTTGATCTTGGTGCGGTTCTGCCACGGTACCGACAGCAGCCAGTCTAGGTAGTTGCGCACTACCGTCGCCTCGGCCGACATGGGGCTCATGCTCTTGAGCTTTTTCAGCTCAGCGAGTGCCTTGTCGCGCGCCTCCTTCGAGAATTTTGTCTTATTGATCCTGTCCTCGAGCTCGGCCATTTCATCGCGCCCGTCCTCGCCCTCGCCGAGCTCCTTCTGGATCGCCTTCAGCTGCTCGTTCAGATAATATTCGCGCTGGGTCTTCTCCATCTGGCGCTTGACCCTGTTGCGGATGCGCTTTTCGACTTGGAGGACCCCGATCTCGCCTTCCATGTATCCGAACACCTTTTCCAGGCGCTCGGAAACCGCTCCGGTTTCTAGCAGCTCCTGCTTTTCGGGGATCTTCAGCGTGAGATGGGCCGCGACCGTATCGGCGAGCTTGCCGGGCTCTTCGATCTGATTGATTGAAACCAGAACCTCGGGCGGGATTTTTTTGTTGAGCTTGATGTACTGCTCGAACTGGGAGACCACCGTGCGGGCCAGCGCTTCGGTTTCCTGCTGCTCGCCGGCGTTCTCGCCGACAGTTTCGGCAAAGGCCTGAAAGAACGCCTCGTTGTCGGCAAACCGCACGATCCGAGCCCGCTGCCCGCCCTCTACGAGCACCTTGACGGTGCCGTCAGGCAGTTTGAGGAGCTGCAGGACCGTACCGACCGTACCAACGGTAAAAATGTCCGCGGTGGCGGGATCGTCCTGCGCGGCGTTCTTCTGAGTGACAAGCAGGATCTGCTTGTCGTCCTTCATCACGTCCTCGAGCGCCCGCACAGACTTCTCGCGGCCGACAAAGAGCGGCACGATCATGTGCGGAAACACGACGATGTCGCGGAGTGGGAGGACGGGATAGAGCGCCGCGCGCACAGTTTCTTGCATAGGTCCTCATCTGCTTTAGGACCATCCCGGAAACCGGGAGGGTGATGACAAAAAGGTACAGTTCTAAGGTTGGCCCCGCTTCGCCGGCCGTCAAGTCGGCATGGGGGATTGGTCGCAGGACATGACCGCGCGGGCTTAGTCGCCCGTCCCTACATCGCCCCGGCGGTCCGAGTAGATGTGAAGCGGCTTCGCCCGCCCTTCGACGACCTCGCGATTGATCACAATCTCACTGACGCCGACGAGGCTCGGCAACTCGAACATCGAATCGAGGAGAATTGACTCCATGATCGAACGCAGCCCGCGAGCTCCGGTCTTGCGGAGGATCGCCTTGTGGGCGATCGACTTCAGCGCCTCGTCGTTCAGCTCGAGCCGAACATCCTCCATCTCGAACAACCGCTGATATTGTTTGACCAGAGCGTTCTTTGGCTTGGTCAGGATGTCGACCAGCACCGCCTCGTCGAGGTCGTCCAGGGTGGCGACGACCGGAAGCCGGCCGACAAACTCGGGGATCAGCCCAAACTTCAGCAGATCCTCCGGCTCGAGATCCTTGAGAATTTCACCGGTCTTGCGCTCGTCCGGCCCGCGCACCTCGGCGCCGAAACCGATCGAGGTCCCTTGCCGGCGTTGCGCGATGATCTTCTCGAGCCCCGCAAATGCGCCGCCGCAAACGAAGAGGATGTTCGTCGTGTCGACCTGGAGGAATTCCTGCTGCGGATGCTTGCGGCCGCCTTGTGGGGGAACCGAAGCGATCGTCCCCTCCATGATCTTCAAAAGAGCCTGCTGGACGCCCTCGCCCGAAACGTCCCGGGTGATCGACGGGTTGTCGGATTTACGGGAGATCTTGTCGACCTCGTCGATATAGACGATCCCCCGCTGGGCACGCTCGACGTTGTAATCGGCGGCTTGCAGCAGTTTCAGGATGATGTTCTCGACGTCCTCGCCCACATAGCCGGCCTCCGTAAGGGTGGTTGCGTCGGCCATCGTGAACGGCACGTCGATGATCCGCGCCAGGGTCTGGGCGAGCAGCGTCTTGCCCGACCCCGTTGGACCGACCAACAGGATATTTGATTTGGCGAGCTCGACATCGTTGTTCTTGCCGCCATGCGCCAGCCGTTTGTAGTGATTGTGCACGGCGACCGAGAGGACGCGCTTGGCGTGGTCCTGGCCGATCACATAATCGTCGAGCACCTTGCAGATGTCGCGCGGTCCGGGAACCCCGTCGCGCGACTTGACCAAGGTCGTCTTGTGCTCCTCACGGATGATGTCCATGCACAGCTCGACGCATTCATCGCAGATGAACACGGTTGGCCCGGCGATCAGCTTTCTGACCTCGTGCTGGCTCTTGCCACAAAACGAGCAGTAGAGTGTGTTTTTTGAGTCGCTGCCGCTGGATTTGGTCATCGCCACTCCGTCACCGGGTGCAGCATCGCTCCCGAGCCATTCGACCTTGGCATCGCCGTTTCCGCGGCCGGTGCGCAGCGGACCCATCGCCCCGGCCCGGAGCCGGATAGCCGCAGCCGCCCGTTCTCCCGGTGCCTCAAGTATATGTGCTCCGGGCGGATCAACAACCAGTTAATCATGGCCGATCCGTTTGTAACGCGGTTCCCGTCAACCGCGCGCCCTGCCTACTTGAAGCCCTTTTGCGGTTCTTCGCTGCCGGGGCGGCTGTCGACAACCTCATCGACGATGCCGAATTCCTTGGCCTCCGAGGGTGACAAGAACTTGTCGCGCTCGACCGCAGCGGCGATGGTGTCCAGCGCTTGGCCGGTGTGCCTGACATAGATTTCGTTGAGCCGCGCGCGAAGCGCCAGGATCTCGCGCGCCTGGATCTCGATGTCGGTGGCCTGACCTTGCGCGCCGCCGGAAGGCTGGTGGATCATGATGCGC
>JBJMQW010000306.1:0-9014 GCA_045802495.1 Allostellaceae bacterium
AACTCAATCCCTAAAAGACCCAATTCAAATAATTTGTCGACGCATTCGCAAAACCCGGCTAGCAGAAATGCCCATTCCCGATGCCTCGGTGGCCGATATTCGGGCTCCGGCGCCAATTGGATGCCGTAAGCTTCGATGAGATTGGAGAGGACTTGCTTGTGCCGGGTTTCCTCGAATCCGTCTATCTCAACCGCCTCCCGCAACAGCGCGTCATCGATCGTCTCGGCATAGCTCAGAACCCGCAAGCTCGCATTCCCCTCGGTCTGCATTGCGATGTCCCAAATCGGGAGGCTGATCAGCCGATTGCGTGCTTCGGGCGCAAGGATCGGCCAATCGATGACAGAAGGCCTGTACGGATTATGGGTGTCGATCAACATGCGGCAAAACGCCGTTTTGTGGGCTTCGCTACCGAGCACGATCGGTCCCGATTGCCCGGCGTCCCACATCCGGGCGGCCCGATCGGCGGATTGAATTGCCGCTGCATCCGGTGGAAGCGGTGCTGGGCTTCTCTCGATCGTCTCTGCCATACGCTTCCTCATCCGCCAAGCTGAATGGGGACGAAATGCTTCAGGTTCGGTCGGTGCGCGTTCAGCCGCCCATGCCCGTTTGTTCTTAACGGTCGAGCAATCCTTCTCGCAAGCGCTACTTTTACGTTCTGAGCCCTCTAGCGAGCCACTGCTCGCTGACCGTCGCGCCGCACCAAAGGCGCAACGCGGAGTTTCCGCCACCGGGCGATGCCAGACGACCCGCGGGGCCTTGTATTGCGGGATGTTGCCCCCGATTTCCCCTACGTTGCCGCGCCCCCCGCGTCGCGGCTGTGCGCGGATCCGAGCCGATAGGATGATGTGCGATCGCTGACGCCGCGGTGAGGTCGGGTTCACCACGAGCCGAATTACTGGTAGAACCGCATCCGCGATCGCGCAGGGCGGCGGCGTGGTCGCCGATTCACGCCCGATCGGCTGCGGTCGCATGTGCACCGCCGACGGGCTTCAAGCAAATGCTCCTCGCCTTCCCGAAGGCGCCGCCGCGTCGGGATTGCCGCCGGCACAACGGGGCGTTTGCAAGGCGCCGCGCAGGAGAGAAGCAATGGAACGGCATGTTCCCTTGAGGATGGTGGAGTGGGTGCTGCGCGCTATGGTCCGCGCCTACCAGCTCTTCGTGTCTCCGGTGCTGCCGCCCTCCTGCCGGTTTCTGCCAAGCTGCTCGGACTATGCAGTCGAAGCGATCGAGCGGCACGGGGCGCTGCGGGGTATCGGCCTCGCACTGCACCGGCTCGTTCGCTGCAATCCCTGGGGTGGCAGCGGCTACGATCCCGTTCCGGATCATCGCCCTTCCGAACGCTCGCACGCCCTGGTGAATTCCTCGGACTGATATGGAACAACGCAATCTGCTCATCGCGATCGTGCTCTCGGTCGGGATCTTGATCGCCTTTCAGTTCGCGTTCGAGCATACGCGCCCGCCGCAGCCTCCCGCACCGCCAGGCGGGACACCGGCGACCGCGCCGGCGACGCCGGGGGCTAGGCCGTCGACAGCCCCCACTCCTGACAGTAGCCCAGGTGCCGCGGCTCCTGGAGCAGCACCTGCTCCGACGCTGCAATCGCGCGCGACCGCTCTTGCCGAACAGCCGCGAGTTAAAATCGAGACCCCGCGGCTTCACGGGTCGATCGATCTCTCGGGAGCAAGGCTGGACGATCTGACCCTCGCCAATTACCACGAGACCGTTGATCCCAAGAGCCCCGAGGTCGAACTGCTGTCGCCGCCCGGAGCACAAGACCCCTACCTCGCCGAATTCGGCTGGGTCGCCGGCAGTTCCGACATCAAAGTACCGGGACCGCAAACGCGATGGACCGCATCGGGCGGCCCGCTAACGCCCACCAACCCGGTCACCTTGACCTGGGACAACGGCCAAGGGCTGCTCTTCATCCGCACCGTCAGTGTCGACCAAAACTATATGTTCACGGTCCGCGATGCGGTCCGGAATTCCGGGACAAACCCGGTGAAGCTGCTGCCCTACGGATTGATCAGCCGCACCGGCACCCCGCACGTAGCCGGTTATTATATTCTCCACGAGGGCCTGATCGGCTATCTCGGCGGGTCGCTACAGGAAGTTAAATACTCCTCGCTGACGCCCGGAACCCCGGTCGATTATTCGTCGAACGGCGGCTGGCTAGGCTTCACCGACAAATATTGGCTGACCTCGCTCATTCCGCCGCAGAACGAGACGGTCAAAGCGCGCTTCACGCATACGATTGACAATGGGGTCGATCGGTATCAGGCGGACTACCTTGGGCAGGAAGTCACTGTGCCGCCGGGGGGCACGGCAGAGGCGTCGGTCCGCTTTTTCGCCGGAGCAAAGGAAGTTAATCTCCTCGACGCCTACAAGGAGTCGGGTATTCCATTCTTCGATAGGGCCATCGATTTCGGGTGGTTCTATTTTCTGACTAAGCCGATCTTTCTGATCTTACAGTTCTTTTTTGAGCTTTTAGGCAATTTCGGGTTGGCGATCCTGTTGCTGACATTGTGCGTCAAGCTGCTCTTCTTCCCCCTCGCGAACAAATCCTACAACGCGATGAGCAAGATGAAGCTGCTGCAGCCGGAGATCCAAAAGCTGCGTGAGCGGTTCCCGGACGACAAGGCCCGCCAGCAGCAGGAGATGATGGCCCTTTACAAGCGCGTTGGCGCCAATCCGCTCGCGGGTTGCCTGCCGATTGTCATTCAGATTCCGGTTTTCTTTGCTCTTTACAAAGTGCTGTTCGTCACGATCGAGATGCGGCACGCGCCGTTCTTTGGTTGGATCCATGACCTGTCGGCGCCGGACCCGACCTCCTTCGCCAATCTTTTCGGCCTGCTGCCGTTTGTTCCGCCCGCAATTCTGGCGATCGGCGCCTGGCCCCTCATCATGGGCGTGACGATGTTCCTGCAGCAGAAGTTGAACCCGCAACCGGTCGATCCGGTGCAAGCGCGGATGTTCATGCTGCTGCCCATTGTCTTTACCTACATGCTGGCCGCCTTTCCGGCCGGGTTGGTGATCTACTGGGCATGGAACAACCTGCTCAGCATTGGCCAGCAATGGGCGATCATGCATCGCCAGGGTGCCGCCTGACCTTCCGATGAACGGGCAGGCGGAAGACCTGGGCCGCACGACCTCGGCGATCTTTCCGCCGCGTACCGTCGACCCTGACCAGATGGAAACCGGGCGACGCCTATTTGCCCGCGAGGCGCGGTTTGTCGCTGGTGCGGCCGAGCCCGCGATGCTGCCGGTGGAAGGCCTGCCCGAAATCGCTTTCGCAGGGCGCTCCAACGTGGGAAAGTCCAGCCTTGTCAACGCGCTGACCGGTCGCCGCATGCTGGCGCGGACTTCAGGCGCGCCGGGGCGCACCCGCCAAATCAATTTTTTTGACCTGGGCGAACAATTGATGCTCGTCGACCTCCCCGGATACGGCTACGCCGGCGCGCCGAAGACCGCGATCAAGGCGTGGACCGGCCTGGTTCGGCATTACCTTCGAACCCGGGCCGCCCTGCGCCGCGTCTGTCTCCTGGTGGATTCGCGGCACGGCATCAAGGAGATCGATCGGCCGTTGATGGCCATGCTCGATGCGGCGGGGGTTTCTTATCAGATCGTCTTGACCAAGATCGACAAAGTAGGGGGCGCCGATTTGGCCCGAGTCGTTGACCGGGTCGCGGCAGAGCTTGCAGCCCATTCGGCGGCGCATGTCGAAGTTTATCTGACGAGCGCGGTCGAGCGCCGCGGGATCGCGGAGTTGCAAGAAACGCTCGGCGCGCTGGCCTCGAGCGTCGCATAATTTTCGGAAAATTCACTGTGTCCGTGAGCCCGATGCCAAACCCTCCTCTAAACCGCCAGACCGCGGATGCAGACCCGGTCGTAAAGGCCGCCGTCTTGGCGGCGGCGCTTCCCTACATGCGCCGGTACGCCGGCCATACGCTGGTCGTCAAGTATGGCGGGCATGCGATGAGTGATGCGGAAGGCGGAGATTCGTTCGCCCGCGATGTGGTGCTTCTCAAGCAGGTTGGCATCAATCCGATCGTCGTACATGGCGGCGGGCCCCAGATCGCTCAGATGCTGCGGCGTCTCGGGATCGAGAGCCGTTTCATAGACGGGCTGCGGGTCACCGACCACGACACGATGGAAGTGGTCGAGATGGTGCTCGCCGGCACGATCAACAAACAGCTCGTTTCGGCAATCAACGCCGAGGGCGGGTGCGCGATCGGGCTCAGCGGCAAGGATGGTGGACTGATCGAGGCAAGGAAGCTGATCCGCAGCAGGATCGAGGCGGGGGTCAAGACTGAAGTCGATCTCGGGTTTGTCGGCGAACCCCAGCGTATTTCGGCGTCCGTGCTCGACACCTTCAAACAGTCAGACATCATCCCCGTCATTGCGCCGATCGGCGTCGGCTCCGAGGGCGAGACCTACAACATCAACGCCGACACTGTCGCGGGGGCGGTCGCCGCCGCCGTCAAGGCGACGCGGCTCTTGCTGTTGACGGATGTTGCCGGGGTGCTCGATGCCGACCAGCGACTGATACCGGAACTGACTGCGGGGAGCGCGCGGCGGCTGATCGCTGAGGGTGTCATCAGCGGCGGCATGATTCCCAAGATCGAAACGTGCCTGGAGGCGGTAGAAGGCGGCGTCGACGCCGCGGTCATCGTAGACGGGCGAGTGCCGCATGCCATCCTGCTCGAGCTCTTTACGGAGGGAGCAGGGACCCTGATCCGCGTCGGCTAATGCCTCAGGACAGCCCCACAAGGGGGAGACCGCTGGTCGAGATCGAAACCTGGATCTTCGATCTCGACAACACCCTCTATCCCGCTTCATGCAGGCTCTTCGACCAAATCCACGCGCGGATGACGCAGTTTATCACCGACCGACTGGGCTTGAGCCCGGAAGCGGCGCTCTCGCTGCAGAAAGCTCATTTTCGCGATCACGGCACGACCCTACGGGGGCTGATGCTGGTCAATCGCATCGACCCGCACGATTTCCTCTCTTTCGTTCACGAGATCGACCTGGCCTGTGTGCCGGCCAATCCCACCCTCGTCGAAGCGCTGACGGAATTGCCCGGGCGCAAGATCATCCATACAAATGGCTCCGAGCGACATGCGTTACGCCTCCTCGACCACCTCCGGATCACCGACGCCTTTTGCGGCGTCGTCGACATCGCGGCCTCGGGCTACGAGCCCAAGCCGGGGCTCGCCGGCTATCACGAATTGCTGCGGCGGCACGAGGTTGCGCCCGAAACCGCACTAATGATCGAGGACATGGCGCGCAATCTTGTTCCCGCGGCCGCGCTCGGCATGACCACGGCTTGGGTGTGCATGACGGCGGATTGGGCCACCGCCGGTTCGGACGGGAACCACATCCATCATGTCGTCGACGATCTTGGCGCCTTTCTGACAGCGGCCGCGGCGCTGCATCGCGCCCCGCGAACTTGCTGACCGCCGGAGCTGCTTCCCGGACATGTCCGTCGCTGCCACGATCCGCCGCAAGCTGACCGACCGCTTTGCCCCGATCCGGCTAGAGATCGAGGACGAATCGCACCGGCACGTCGGCCATGAAGGCGCTCGGCCGGGTGGCGAGACTCATTTTGCGGTTACAATCGTGTCCGCCGCCTTCCCGGGTCACAGCCGCGTGGCCCGGCAGCGCCTCGTCTACCAGGCCTTGGCCGAGGAACTCGCGACCCGCATCCACGCGCTGTCGCTGACTACCCTCTCCCCGGAAGAGGACCGTCGCTGAGGCCGGCGTTTATGCCGCTTCGGCGAGGAAGTCGCGGAGCTGGTCGGCAGGCGCGTCCCTCATCACAAAAGTCTCGCCGATGCGGCGAGGCAAAATCAGCGTGATCCGGCCCTCGCGGACTTTCTTGTCCTTGCTCATATGGGCTATCAGGCGATCAGCCGGGGTGCGGTTGAGGCCAAGCTGCGCCAAACGCGTCGGCAATCCTTTATCCGCCAGATGGCCGCGCACGCGCGACGCGTCATCGAGCGAGACAAGGCCAAGCCGCGCCGCGAAGTCGAACGCCAGGACCATGCCGAGGGCGACCGCCTCGCCGTGCAGCAGCCGCGCGCTGAAACCGGTTTCAGCTTCGAGAGCATGGCCGAAGGTGTGACCCAAATTCAGGAGCGCGCGATCGCCTTCCTCGCGCTCGTCGCCGGCAACGATCTCGGCCTTCATCGCACAACTGGTCATCACCGCGCGCCGCAGCGCATCGCTCGCCAAGTCGCACACCGCGGAGCCTTCGACCTCCAGCCAGGCAAAAAATTCGGCATCGCAGATCAGCCCGTATTTGACGATCTCAGCGTAGCCGGCGAGGAGCTCGCGGCGCGGCAGGCTACCCAGCGTCCCGATGTCGGCGAGAACAAGGCGCGGCTGATAGAAGGCGCCTATCAGGTTCTTGCCGTGAGGTGTGTTGATCCCAGTCTTACCCCCGACGGAGCTGTCGACTTGCGCCAGCAGAGTTGTCGGGATCTGCACGAAGTCGATACCGCGCAACAGGGTTGCCGCGGCAAAACCGGTGACGTCACCGACAACGCCGCCGCCGAGCGCTACCAGCATTGTGCCGCGATCGATCCCGAACCCAAGGATCTCCTGGGCCAATCGGCCGAAATGCTCGAGATCCTTCGTCTGCTCGCCGGACGGCAGCACCACGGCATGATGGCTGATCGCGGCTGCGGACAGGCTGTCTTGCAGCGCCGTTAGGTAATGTCCGGCGACATTCTCATCGGAAATGATGATCGCTTGGCGGCGGCGCAGCAGGGGTGCGATCTCGGCGCCGGCTCGCTCGATAAGTCGCGGCCCGATAAGAATGTCGTAGGCGCGCTCGCCCAGGTCGACGCGTAGTTTTTCAATTTCGTTGTTCATTCACGATCCTCCCCGTCGGGCGGCGTCGTTGCCAAAGGGCAGGCAGCAAGCGCCGCAAGGGCGCGGACAACCGTCGCTTCGGGCGAGCCGTCGCTGCTGTCTACAACGACATCCGCTTTGGCGTATATCGGATGGCGGCTCTCCATCAGCTCGCTGAGGATCGTTCGCGGATCGCCGCCTTTCAACAACGGCCTGTTGTTCCGCCGCGATACGCGGGATACGAGGACATCCAGATCTGCACGCAACCACAAAGAGACGCCCCGGCGCGCGATAAGCGCCCGTGTCAGCGGATCCATGAAAGCGCCGCCTCCCGTGGCGAGCACGTGGACAGGCTGGGCAAGCAGCCTGGCGATCACGCGGCGCTCGCCCTCGCGGAATGCGCGCTCGCCGCGATTGGCAAAGATCTCCTCAATGCTTTCTCCTGCCGCCGCCTCGATCTCCTGATCCGAATCGGAAAAACGCAAGCCGAGCCGCGCCGCCAGCCGGCGGCCGACTTTGGTCTTCCCCGCCCCCATCAAACCGACCACGACAATGTTTCGGCTGGGCAGGAACCGACGGGTTTCTGCCGCTTTCCGGTCGGATTCCAAGGTGCCGATCACCACGCCGCCTCCCACCCCTCTTTTTCCCGGTTTGGCGAGAGGGTACTAGCATATTGTGCAACCCGGTCGTCAATCGGTGCTAGTCCGATGGGACCGGGATGGGCAAGCTGCGAGTCGGGCGGATGGGGAAGGTCACTGTCGGGCTGGTAATTGTGGTCGTGCTGGTGTTGCTTGGCGGGATGGTCTTCCTTGCATTTTGGAACCCGCCGGCGCCCTCTGTGCCGGTAGAAAAGGTCCTCCCCGACGCACGCTTTCCCAAGTAACCGTCGGTTTCCGATATCGCATTGAGCACGCCGATAGAAATTCCCAGGCAACTCGAGGCCTTTCTCGAGATGCTGGCAGCCGAGCGTGGCGCCATGCCGCTGACCCTCGCCGCGTATCGGAATGATTTGGTAGATCTTGCGAGATTTCTTGCCGTCAGCGGGGTCGCGCTTCCGACTGCCGATGCGGTGGGTTTGCATGCCTACCTCACTTGCGCCGCGACGGCTCGGTTGGCGCCCCGGACCCTTGCCCGCCGTATTTCCGCGATGCGGCAATTCTATAAATTTCTGCTTATAGAAGGGTTTCGGCCGGACGATCCGACAACCCAGCTCGATACTCCGCGGCTCGGCCGATCGCTGCCGAAGATTTTGTCGGAAACCGAAATCAGCAGCCTTATCGCCGCCGCCCAAGCGTCGCCGGGCGACGAAGGAATACGTCTGCAGTGCATTGTCGAGCTGCTCTACGCGGCGGGCTTGCGGGTGTCGGAGCTGGTGACCTTGCCGCTTGCATCGGCTCGGCGTGATCCGCGCTTTCTGGTGATATCAGGCAAGGGTGGAAAAGAACGGGTGGCTCCGCTCAGCGAGCCGAGCCGTGCCGCCCTCGCCCGATACCTCGAATGCCGCGAGCGCTTTCTTCCCGATATGCGTCCATCTCGCTGGCTGTTCCCGTCGCGTGGCCGTGCCGGGCATCTGACACGCCAACGCGCTGGTCAGATGCTGAAGGAACTGGCGGAAAGGGCCGGTCTCGACCCGGAAAGACTTTCACCACATGTTCTACGCCATGCCTTCGCCAGCCACCTGCTCGACCACGGCGCGGATCTGCGCAGCGTTCAGCAGATGCTGGGGCACTCCGACATCGTGACGACTCAGATCTATACGCATGTCTTGACCGACCGGCTGCGCACCCTGGTGGAGACCGCGCATCCCTTGGCGCGACGCAAATGATCCGGCAGTTTTTGGATTTTGAGCGCCCGGTCGCGGAGCTCGAGGGCAAGATCGAGGAACTGCGTCATCTGTCGACCACAGGTGAATTCAACATCGCGGACGAGGTCGGCCGCCTTGAAGCGACCGCGAGCCGTCTGTTGCGTCAGACCTATACGCGCCTGACGCCGTGGCAGAAGGTGCAAGTGGCGCGCCACCCCGAGCGGCCTCACGCGCTCGATTACATTATGGGTCTGGTCGCCGACTTCGTGCCGCTTTCCGGCGACAGGGCGTTTGGCGAGGATCTGGCTGTGGTCGGAGGCATCGGCCGGTTCCACGGCCGCACCGTTCTTGTGATCGGCA
>JBJMQW010000307.1:0-4419 GCA_045802495.1 Allostellaceae bacterium
GAACCGGGATTCTCGCGATCGCGGCGGCGAAATTGTTGCGCCGCAAGGTGCTCGCCAGCGATATCGATCAAGGAGCCGTCAACGTCGCGCGCCATAATGCAGCGCGCAACGGCGTCGCAAGCTTGGTGCAAAATCGCAGAGCGTCCGGCTATCGCGGTCGGGCGTTGCGCAAATCACGCTTTGATCTGGTCCTGGCGAATATCCTCGCGCGTCCGCTGGCGGTAATGGCTCCCGATCTAGCGCGCGCCTTGGCCCCCGGAGGAAGCGCGGTGTTGTCCGGATTGCTGCGCCGGCAGGAACCGATTGTACTGGCACCCCACCGTGGCCGTGGCATCGTGCTCGAGCGTCGGATCCTGATCGAAGGATGGTCGACCCTTATCCTGCGCAGACGGCGGGCTGCGGAAATAGAGACAGGGGCCGAAGCCCCCGATCTTTGAACTCGCTTTTTAGTAGGAAGCCTGATCAGGCTTCCTTGCGCCGGATGAACGCTTCCCGCTTGGGGGCCGCAATGGATGGCGCGGCTGGCCCGGGTGCGGGGTCACCCGCGATAAGCGCGCTGATTTGCGAACGATGAATCCCGATGTCGGCGAGGGAATGATCGTCGAGCGCCATCAGTTCGCTGTAGGCGCGTTCGCGTTGGCGCCACTCGGAAAATGCTCTGCCGGCAGAAGCAAGGAAATTTATCATGGACATGGCTCGTACTCCTGTGCCCGCTTTTGCTGCACCGCACAAGATTTGGTATCGCGCTGCAAACATGCCAGCAGCGTCGCTGCAATCCAGCCATGCAGAGGAGCGCGGCACCGTGCGGTAGGCGGGAAGAGGAAGACGCGTCACAGAAAGCCGCAAACGGCTGTTTTAAGTTCGTTTGCCGCCCTATGATCGGCGCGCCGCAACGCATGGTTCGGATCGAGGTCTCGATATGTCATTCAGCTCCAACATTTTTCCGATGGAGAAGATCGTCCTCGGCGGCACCGAGGAATGGATCGTGCGCGGCGGACGCCACCTCTTTCCGTTACTGCCCCGGGCTTTCGCCGGGATCCGGCAGATTGGCGTCATCGGCTGGTCTTCCCAAGGCCCGGCGCAAGCGCAGAACTTGCGGGAATCGCTCGCCGGCAGCGGCATTCGGGTAAAAGTCGGGCTGCGGGCTGGCTCCAGCTCGATCGCAAGCGCCGAGAAAGCCGGGTTTGCCGCCGCAAACGAGACGAGCGGCGAGATCTACGCGGTCATTGCAGAATCCGATCTGGTGCTGCTGCTGATCTCGGATGCAGCTCAGGCCACGAACTACGATCGCATCATGGCGGCGATCCGCCCGGGAGCAACGCTCGGGCTGTCGCACGGCTTTCTGCTGGCGTTTTTGAAGAGCACGGGGAGAAGCTTTCGCTCCGATATCAACGTCATCGGCGTGTGCCCGAAAGGCATGGGCCCTTCGGTGCGGCGCCTTTACGAGCAGGGCCGCGACATCAACGGCGCCGGCATCAACTGCAGTTTTGCGGTGCACCAGGATGTCGACGGCAAGGCGACCGACTACGCGCTCGCCTGGGCCATTGCGCTCGGCTCGCCATGCACCTTCGAGACGACATTGGAGCACGAATATAAATCCGACATTTTCGGCGAGCGCGGCATCCTGCTGGGCGCGGTTCACGGCATTGCCGAAAGCCTCTATCGCTATTACCGCTCACAGGGGCGCGGCCAAGACGACGCGTTCCTCGACTCGGCCAAGAGCATCACCGCTGCAATCAGCAAGAAGATTTCACAAAGCGGCCTACTTGGGCTCTACCAAGGGCTGAACGACGCCGATCGCGAAATTTTTGAGAGGGCGTACTGCGCCAGCTATGGCCCGGCCGCCGACCTGCTTTACGAGATCTACGACGAAGTCGAAACCGGCAATGAGATCCGCAGCGTCGTCAATGCGGTGGGGCGCTTGTCGCGCTTCCCGATGAGCGAGATCGCCGGCACCGAGATGTGGCAGGTCGGGCGCAACCCGCGCAGCAACCGGGAAGCCGACATCCATCCCACGACCGCCGGCATCTACGTTGCGACGATGATGGCGCAGGCCGATATTCTGCGGGAGCGCGGCCACCCCTATTCCGAGATCGTCAACGAGTCGATCATCGAAGCGATCGACTCGCTCAATCCTTATATGGATTTCAAGGACGTTGCCTACATGGTGGATAATTGTTCGACCACCGCGCGGCTGGGTGCCCGCAAATGGGCGCCCCGCTTCGATTACGCGATGACGCAAACGGTACTGCCAAAGCTCGGGCAATCGCAGGCTCAGGACAAGGCCCAGTTCCGCCGGTTTCTCGACAGCAAGATGCATGAGGCCTTATCGGTCTGCCTCGATCTTCGCCCGTCCGTGTCGATTTCGGTTTTGGGTTGAGGAGCAGCAGATGCGGTCGAGCCGAACAGCGCCGGGCCGAGATGAGCTCGCGCGGTTGTTGAAGGAAGCGGGTTCATCCTATGATCCCGAAGGAGTCGTGTCGCTGATCGAAGGCGTGCTCGCAGCTCCCGTAGAGGTCGGGACGAGCTGGCACGTCCTGATCGCCGATCCGATGACGCCGGCGCTGGCCCGTGAGCTCGAAATGCTGCGGGCGACGATGGCGGCCGGCTACCATGACGGCCTGGCGGCGGAGGATTTCGACCGCCTTCCCCGCGTCGCGCGCCCCGCGCGCCTGCGCGAGGAGCTCGCGACGCGAGGACTGGACGGGTTCATCGTGCCGCGCGCCGACGAGCACCAGGGCGAGTATGTTCCGCCTTGCGGACAGCGTTTGACGTGGCTCACCGGCTTTACCGGATCGGCCGGTCTGGCGATCGTCTTGCGGGATCGCGCGGCCTTGTTCGTCGACGGGCGGTACACATTGCAGGCCGCGGCGCAGGCCGACACCGGCCTTTTCGAGATCCGTCACCTGATCGACGAGCCGCCGCCCCGCTGGCTCGCCGCGGCGCTGAAGCCGGGCACGGTGCTCGCTTATGATCCGTGGCTGCACACCCCGCATGAGGTCGAGCGGTTTCGCGCCGCGGCCGAAAAGGCCGGGGCGGTGCTCCGCCCTGTAACCGACAATCCGGTTGACCGGGTCTGGTCCGAGCGGCCGGCGGCGCCCGTCGCGCCGGTAGTGGCTCATCCTGAGCCCTTTGCCGGCGAGAGCGCGGCGTCGAAGCGCATCCGCATCGGCCGCGTCTTGCATGAGGAGGGTGTCGCCGCGGTCGTCCTGACAATGCCCGAATCAATCGCGTGGCTCCTCAACATTCGTGGCGCAGATGTGCCCCACACGCCGCTACCGCTTTCATTCGCCGTCCTCCACCAGGACGGCGCGGTCACGCTGTTTATCGATCGGCGCAAGCTTGTTCCCGGTCTCGACCGCCATCTGGGTAACGCCGTTACGGTATTGCCGCCCGAGCAGCTGGGCCCGGCGCTGGATAAGCTCGCCGCGGCAGGAGACCGGATCCAGGTCGATCCGGCCAGCGCAGCCGCCTGGGTTTTCGATCGCCTCGAAGCGGCGGGCGCAAAAATCCATCGCGCCGCCGATCCCTGCCTGCTGCCCAAGGCGTGCAAAAATTCGATCGAGCTCGACGGCATGCGGGCGGCGCATTGCCGCGACGGGGCGGCGCTGTCGCGCTTTCTGGCGTGGCTGGCACGCGAGGCTCCGCGCGGCGGCTTATCCGAAATCGCCGCCAGCGACCGGCTCGAAGCGTTCCGTCGAGAGGGCGAGCATTTCAAGGATTTGAGCTTCCCGACGATCTCGGGCGCCGGCTCGAACGGCGCAATCGTCCACTATCGCGCGACGCCGGAAACCGAGAAGCGCCTCGAGCCGGGCACCCTGTATCTGCTCGATTCCGGCGCGCAATATCTCGACGGCACGACCGATGTGACACGCACCGTCGCGATCGGCGAGCCGACCGAAGAAATGCGCGACCGCTTCACGCGTGTGTTGAAAGGCCATATCGCGCTGGCTCTGGCGCGCTTTCCGAAGGGCACCACCGGGACGCAGCTCGACGGCTTCGCGCGTCGTGCGCTCTGGCAAAAGGGGCTCGACTACGACCACGGCACCGGACACGGCGTCGGCAGCTATCTCGGCGTGCATGAGGGCCCGCAGCGCATCTCCAAGGCGGCGAGCACCCAGCGATTGCTGCCCGGCATGATCGTCTCCAACGAACCCGGCTATTACAAGACCGGCGCCTATGGGATCCGGATCGAAAATCTCGTGCTGGTACAGCCGTCCGACGGTTCGGCGGAGCGGGAGATGCTCGGGTTTGAGACGCTGACGCTAGCGCCGATCGATCGCAGTCTGGTCGACTCCTCTCTGCTAGAGGAGGAGGAAATCGCGTGGCTCGACCGGTATCATGCGAGGGTCCGCGAGACGCTGACCCCGCTCGTCGATGCCGATACCGCGCGGTGGCTCGCCGAGGCGACGCAACCGA
>JBJMQW010000308.1:0-15492 GCA_045802495.1 Allostellaceae bacterium
CACAAAACGCCAGCGGGACCCCGAAATGGTTGGCTGCTGCATCGGCAGAATCCTGCCGGGTCGTGCAGACGGCGGTGATCTCGAAGTCCGGGAGCGCCTGGAGGGCGGGGATATGGGCGATCGAGGCAAATCCGCGGTCTGGACTTACCCCGACAATTCCTACCCGGATTTGCTGTTCGTCGCCATGCATGCCTCTCTGATCTTTGTCGCGTGCTCCCGCCCGCCGCACCGGCTCCAATCATGCTTCTTCGCAACCGGACGTGATCGAGTCAGTAAGCGCGCCGCCGATCGCTTATCCAATGTCGCTGATCCGGTAGGCGCGAGTAGCCGTGTCATGAAACAGCGCGGCGCGCTCGGCGGCCGAGTAGCTCTTCGAGAACCGCTTGAAGGCGTTGAACAGGACGTGATGGGAGAAAGATACCTTATCGACCGGGAAGTTGCTCTCGAACATGCAACGGTTGGGCCCGAACTGCTCGATGCAGTAGCTCATGATGGGAGCCATCGAGGCGGCCAACTCCTCCGAACCGATCGGCCGGGCGCGAGTATGCCAGTCGAACCCCAACCGAGGCATTCCGATCCCACCCAGCTTGAGGTTGACATTCGGGCACTGCGCCACCGCCGCTAGCCCGCCTCGCCAGGTCGCCAGCACCTCGTCGTCTCGGTCGGCATAGGGGCCTATCCGCGTGAGGCCGCCAAGATGGTTCAGAATGATGGTCAGATCGGGCACAACCTTGGCAAAGGCGGCCAGTTCGGGCAATTGCGGGAAGCACACCCCAATGTCGAGGGACAGACCTTTTCGCGCCAGCACCTGAGCCCCCGCCCGATAATCGGCGCTGGCCAGCACCCCTTCCCTTTCACGGTTTTCGATCTCGGGATGCGGGTCCCAAGTCACCGTATGCCGGATGCCACGAAACCGGTTGGGGCTGGCGGCCTGAAGCGCCTGCAACACCGGCTCGACCCGGTCTCCCAGCTTCAGGTCGGCATGGCCGACAATGGCCGATGCCGCCCGGCAAGGACCATAGAGGCCGGTAACCGCGGCGGCGGCCAGGCCTTGGACGAACTCGACCTCACCGACTGGACGCAGCTCCACCGGCCCATCCGGGCGGTACATGGCCCTCGCCTCGATGAAAACAGTCGAGCGCACATTGTGGCCGCAGCTCACGTCAGCAGCCAATTCGTGAAGCAGATACCGCTGGTAGGGGATGCGCTCGGAGCGGAAGTCCCAGAAATGATGATGCGGGTCACAGATCGGAGTTTCCGGCTCCAAGGCCGGCTCTTGGGTCAGCGCCAGCCAGTCGTTTCCTCCATAAGGCATTGAGGCTCCTCATTTGTGGGATGGCGCAGCGGCTTGCGCACTGCACGCCGCGGATCTTCAGGAATATCGCCTTCTTCCACTGCAGCACATCTGGCAGCCTGTGCCAACGGCCCTCGCAGAGAATGTCGGGCACAGTCCGAAGGAAATGCGGAAACCCTGCGAAACGGCCATTTTGAGACTTTCGGCGTCATTTTTCGCGCAACTTAAAGGTCCGCTTATTGGTGGCGTAGCACTACCCGCCCGCGCACTTTCCCGCCATTCTTCAAGTCGCTCAGCGCCGCGCTTGCCTGGTCTGCCGACCGCGTCTCGAGCGGGATCGGCGGAACCTTGCCAGCCTGAACGAGGGCGAGAAGCTCGCGCAGATCATCGAGCGTACCGACGTAAGAGCCTTCGATCGTCATCATCTTGAACGGGAAGAGCACGGTCGAGATCGGGTGAGCCCCGCCGTAAAGCCCGACCATGACCAGCTTGCCGCCTTTCCGCAGCACGCTAACGCCGAACTCCATCGTCTTGGGAGAGCCGACGAAGTCGATTGCAGCGGCGGCTCCGCCTCCTGTCGCTTCCATCACCTGCTTCACCGCGTCGGCTGCGGCGTTGTCGATTGTCGCGACGGCGCCCATCTGGCGGGCTTGCGCGCGCTTTTGCGCATCGATATCGGCGACGATCACCTTGCCTGCTACTGCAGCCGGCGCGATGTGCACGGCGCTGCCTCCGACGCCGCCCGCGCCTATGATCACCAGGTGATCGTCGTTGCCCAAATGCCCGCGCGTCTTCTTGAGCGCCGAAAACGCGGTTATGCCCGAGCAAGTGTAAGTCGCGGCGAGCCCCTGCGGCACACCCGCATGCGGCAGGAGGTAACGGCCGTGCGGCACGATGACGTGTGTGCCGTACCCGCCGGCCCGCCTCGTGCCGAGGGTGCGCGGGTTGAGGCAGAGCAGTTCCTCGCCCCTCCGGCACACTGCGCACTCCCCGCAACCGATCCATGGGTACGCGACAACCTTGTCGCCGACCTTGACGCCAGAGGCCTGCGGGCCGAGCGCCGCCACCGCGCCGGCGATTTCGTGCCCCATCGTGAACGGCAGATGCACGCCGCGCGATTCGAGCGGGATCCGCTTATCGCCGCCCAAATTCAAAGTACCCGTCCCAGATGTGGACGTCGCTATGGCAGACCCCGGCCGCCTCGACGCGCAGCAACACCTCCTCCCCCTTGGGCTCGGGGTCTGGGTACTCACGTGCTTCCAGCGGCTTTCCCCATTCGATGATCTGCATCGCACGCATGATATCCTCCGGTTCCTCAGCCCTTCCGCCCCGCCACAGGCATTCGAGGTGGGACGGGATGGAAGCCTATCACATCGACCGCTTCGGCAGCCTAGATGGGATCGTGTTGGCGTCGTGCCGCTTTCGGACCGCGCCGGCGAGGTTGGCGGATTACGCAGTCTTGAGGAGGGAGAGCACATGATCAACACACCTGTTCAGGTTGTATAAATCATCACGGTGCAACATTGCCTCCTGTCCATTTCTTGGAGGTAAGAAATGCGCGTGATCCTCGCGGCGTTGGTTGCTCCTGCGGCTATCCCGGTGCCGGCGGCTCCCCTCGTCCCGCCCAAGGCGACCGCCCATCTTAGCGACCCAGGATTGCGGCCACGGGTGGCGCCGCGATCACCGGCGAGACCGGTGCGAAGATGGGTACCGAGGGTCCGCAGGATCAACAAACTCATCGCCTACGCATCGCCGCTGATTGGGCTCGTGATGGCGCCGCCCGATGCCGCCTGGGCCGATCCATGGTGCGCACAGTGGAAGAACCAAGAGATGTGCGCGTCGGTTGACGATTTCCAAACCTTCGCAAACCGCATCTGTCTGCAGGCGCAAGCGAAGGAAAACCCAACCGTTGACGAGAGCATTACGCTACACACCGACTGCCAGGCTGCGAAGAATTTGGCTCGCAAAGCTGAGTTGGCCAAAACGAGACAAGAGCGGGCAGTGGCCGCGCAGAAGGAGCTGGACGCTTTGCGGCGCTAGCTCGCGGGCTCTCTCCCGGATCTCAGCTCGCCTGGCGGCCGCGCCGCGCCTAACCCTGCCGGACATTGTTTATTGGCGATGGCCGGCCAGCGGCTTTGCTGGTGGCATCGCATGTGGCAGGCGCGTCGAGGACAATGGCCGACGCCTCATTCGGGATACTAATCATGCGCGTCATCATTGCAATTGCCGCCGGCTGGATAGCCCTGTCGGCTGTTTCGGTTCAAGCCGCTCCCCTGCCCTTGGCAAAGGCCACCCTCGCGCCCCAACTCGGCGCGGACCCGCCGATCGTGCCGGCCGCCCAGGGATGCGGATACGGCTATCGGCGCGTCCGCTGGCAAGATCAGTGGGGCTACTGGCATTGGGGCAGATGCGTTCCGAAGTGGTGGGGAAAGGGCGCGTTTGGCTAAAGGCGCAGCGGGTCGCGGGCCGATCAGAGCTTACGGAGCGCAACCGCCGCCGTAAATGCGCGCGCTGGGTCAGAGTTTCTGCCTACGGCCAGGACGGCCCCCACCACCACCGCCCCCAATACCCCCAATACGGGGGTGGCGGATAAGAAGTTAAGGCGCGCCGCGCCAGGCTTTCCCTCTGGAGACAAGTCGCAAAGGCGTCGGTATCGGGATGAAAACCATAGCCCGCGCACGCGGCCTCGTCCTCGCGGCGAAGCGTTTCCGGAGAAACACAAGAGGTCAGGGCCAGCGGCAGGGCCAAAGCTACTCCCGCTAACCTCAACCCGCGCTCCGTCATCCCGGAAATCCTCTTGCGATATCCATCCGGAGCCGACCGCACCTGCAGCAAGTCGACCCCACGCCGCACCTTATATCTCCCAACAGCCGAAACCCTTGGAGAGCGCCTAATAGTGCCGCTTTTGCGTTAGAGAAGCGAAGGATTAACTTCGAATTCATTCGAATTAAGGATCAATTTCCCAGCGATATTAACTTTTCAAGGCTACCTTGCGCGAACGGCCGACACCGAGTTGTCCAATACAGTCTGGCAGGTGTTCGAACGCCGCCAACGGAGCCCAAATAATTGGGCCGCCGCGTCGCTCTCGTGCTTAGGCTGCAAAGCATTTCCTCTGTACTCCGCGAACGATGATCTCCAATAAATTTTTCATGGTGTGAGCCAAGTTACATGGTGATCGGGCAAGTTGGGCGATCCATGCGAGAGCGGGCCAACAGCGCAGAGCAACATTCCGGTTTCCAGAGCGCACTGAACGGAGCTGATAACGACCCAAATTTCGCCGGAAGGAACCACAATGGATATCGTTATTGGGCCTGTTTTAATAAGGAAGGGTGGATATGCCTTCGACTGTTGGACTCGCGAAGAGGGGCTCCGCCGCGGCTACACCTATGGTCGGGTCGAAGATGCCCACTACGCGCGAAATGTCGAAATCAGATCTCGGACGAAGGACTATTCGGATCACGCGATCGCCTGCAGCACAGTCGATGAGTTCGTGCGCTTAACCATTTGACCCCAAGGCGCGAACATCATGGTGAATCCGGACTGTGGATTGCCGACGACTGGCCAGAAGACGCCTTGACGCGTCTCGTTTAAGCCGATCAGCTGCAGTTGTCCCGAGAAACGGATGTGGACAACAAGGTGAAACCTCGGTCGTGCCGGGTCGAACGACGGATCAGCGGGGACCGCCTCTCGAGGTAAGGCGGCTTACTTGACAGCCGACAATCCGGCGGCGCGGAATGCTCGAAAGACACGGCGCGCACGCAGGAGGAAAGGCCCGACACATGTCCGAACGTCTTCCAGCCCCCCATCCGGGTCGACGCGAACTAATCAAGGCCGGGCTGCTCTCCGGCGCGGCGGCTCTGTTGCCTTGGAGCCGCGCCCGGGCCGACCTGCACCCGATCTCGCGCGACCACACGATGATCATGGTTTGGGGCGGCCGCGAAGGAAGGTGGGTCGATTGGGATTTGTGGAATCCCTATTCGATCGGCTCCAACCACCAAAACGGCCCCAACCTCGTCTATGAGCCGCTCGCCTATTACAGCGCCTTCGCCGACAAGACTTATCTGTGGCTTGCCGAAAGCTACGAGTTCACTTCCGATTTCAAGCGCCTGACCGTCAAGACCCGCCAAGGGGTCAATTGGAGCGACGGCCAGCCATTCAGCGCCGAAGACGTCGCCTACACCCTCAACATGCTGCGCGATCTCGGCCCCAAGGTGCGCTGGGGGGTCGACGTGCAGCAAGCGGTGGAGAAGGCGACGGCCGCCGACGCCAATACTGTAGTCATCGATTTCAAGATCCCGGCGCCACGGTTTTTCTTCTTCATGACCTACAAGTACGATATCGGCGTCTACATCGTCCCGAAGCACATCTTCGATGGCCAAGACTGGACGACGTTCAAACACTTCGATTTGGAAAAGAATTGGCCGGTCACCACCGGCCCCTGGCAGGTCGTCGATTCCTCGCAGCAGCAAAAGGTCTTCGACCGACGCCCCGCTTGGTGGGCGGCTGACCGCAAGCTGGCGCCATTGCCGGCGATCGAACGCGTCATTTGTCAGCCCTTCGCCGGCGAGCAGCAGGCCGCGCAAGCGTTGATCACCAACCAGCTCGATGCGGGCAACGCCTTGCAGCCCGCCACCTTCCCCACGGTGTTCCGGCAAAACCCGAAGATCGTCACCCATACCGGTCAGAAATCACCCTTTGGGTACATGGATTGGTGGCCGATCTCGCTGTACGTCAACAACGAGCGCCCGCCCTTCAACGACAATGACGTGCGCTGGGCGCTGAGCTATTACATCGATCGCCAGCTATTGATCGAGGTCGGCTATCTCGGCGCCAACACCGTCTCGAAATTGCCGATGCCGCCCTATGCGCCGCTATTGCCCTATTTCGACGCGGTCAAAGATCTGCTCACCAAATACGACACCAACGAATTCGCGCCCAAGAAGGGCGACTCGCTGCTCGCGGCCAAGGGTTTCAAGAAGGACGGCGACGGGTTCTGGGCCGACGCGCAGCGAAAGCGCCTGACCCTCAATATTATCGGGTTTGGCGCGTCCGGGCCGGCGATCGGTCCGGTGCTGGTCGAAATGCTCAAACGCCGCGGCGTCGATTCCAGTATGGCATTGCCGCCGGACTTCGATAGCCGCTTTCAAAAAGGGGAGTATGACGGCGCGATCTACGGCCATGGCGGTTCGATCAACGAGCCCTATGCGACGATGCGATTATATCAGAGCGCCTCGATCGCGGTGCCCGGCGCTCATCAGGCGAACTTCGCGCGCTGGAAGAATGCTGAATACGACAAGCTGGTGGATGCGGCCTATGGCGCCGATCCAAACGATACCAGGAAGTTGGGCGAGATTTGGCGACGCGCAATGGAAATCTGGCTGCCCGAATTGCCCGATATCCAGCTCGTGCAGAACTATCACCGCATCCCATGGAACACGACATATTGGAAGCACTGGCCAACCGAACAGGACCCCTACGTCAACGGCGCGCATTGGCACCTGACCTTTCCGATGGTGCTGTGGAACCTGCAGGCCGTCTAAGCTCGCGGGCGGTGCGAGACTGCTTCGCGGAGCCCGTCCTCGGGCCGCGCGGAGCGCGGACCCATGGGCTCGCAATGACAGCATCGGCGCGTTATTGCGAGGAGCGCAACGACGAAGCAATCTAAATGCAAGTTTCTTATATCGCGCGACGTTTCGGCGTGTTTCTGCTGATCGTCTGGCTCGCCGCTAGCCTCAACTTCTTTCTGCCGCGGCTGTCGGGGCACGACCCGGTGCGCGCCAAGCTGTTGCAGCAGGCGGCGCTCGGCGGCTATGTGCAGGCCGGCATCGATGAGATGACGCGCGAGTACGAACGCCGCTTTGGTCTCGACAAGCCGTTGTGGCTTCAGTACCTGACCTATCTTGGGAGTGTCTCGCGGCTCGATTTCAACTATTCGATCGCCAACTATCCGCGGACCGTCCGCGACCTGATCGCGGACGCCCTTCCGTGGACGATCGGCCTGCTCGCCACGACGACGCTTCTCTCTTTCGGCATCGGCACCTTGCTCGGAGCGCTGCTCGCCTGGCCGCGGGCACCGCCCTGGATGCTTTGGCTAATGCCGCCCCTCTGGGCATTGCACGCGATCCCGTTTTTCTTGCTCGGGCTGATCCTGACCTACCTCTTGGCCTTTCAGGTGCCGCTGCTGCCGATCTTCGGCGGGTATTCGGCGGGCGTCACGCCGACCGGCAGCTGGAGCTTCGCCTGGGACCTCTTCCAGCACGCGCTATTGCCGGCGTTGTCGATCATTCTGGTCTCGACCGGCGGCTGGGCACTCGGGATGCGAGGCATGATGATCACCACGATGGGCGAGGACTATGTCGTCTTCGCCGAGGCGAAGGGGTTGAAGGCGCCGACCGTGTTCATGCGTTATTGCGTACGTAACGCAATCCTGCCGCAGGTCACGGCACTGGCGCTGGCGCTCGGCCAAATCCTTTCCGGCGCGGTGCTGGTAGAGGTGATTTTCGGCTATCCCGGTATCGGCACCTTGCTGTACCAGGCGATCCGCGAGAACGACCACTTCGTCATTCAAGGCGTTGTTTTCACCGTCATCGTGGCGCTCGGCTTCACGACCTTTGTGCTCGACGTGATCTATCCATGGCTCGACCCTCGCATTTCCTATCGCCGCAGCTGATGCGCAGCACATTTCGCTACGTTCGACGCAACCCGTCGCTGGCGGTCGGGATCACGCTGCTCGCCGCGCTCGGGCTCTTCATCATAGTCGGCGACCTGCTGGTCGATACCGAGAACGCGAGGCCCCTGTCGGTGCCGGCGCTGCGGGCCCCCTCCTGGGAGCATCCCTTCGGCACCGACCGGCAGGGCCGTGACCTGCTTGCTGTGATGGTCGCCGGAACGCCGCTCACCTTGCGCATTGGCTTCATCGCCGGCTTCCTCGGCGTCAGCCTCGGCACCGTGCTCGCCTTCACCGGCGCCTATTACCGGGGCCTCGTCGACACCGTTATCCGTGGCGCGGCCGATATCGGTCTGACCGTGCCGGGGCTCCTAGTGCTGATCGTCGTCGCCGTCTCTATCAAGGGGACCTTGACGGTCAACCAGATGGCGATCGTTGTCGCTGCGCTGGCGTGGCTCTATCCCACCCGCACGATCCGCGCCCAGGTGCTGTCGTTGCGCGAGCGCGGCTATGTCGAAGTAGCACGGCTTTCCGGCATGAGCGGGCCGGGCATCATCTTCTTCGAGCTGATGCCCAATCTGTTGCCCTATCTGGCCGCGACCTTGGTCAACGCGGTCTCCGCAGCGATCCTCGCTTCGATCGGGCTCGAAGTGCTGGGCCTCGGCCCCATTGACGCGCCGACCCTGGGCATGACGCTCTATTGGGTCAATTTCAACGCTGCGATGATCAATGGCTGGTGGTGGTGGTGGGCCGCGCCGACCGCGATCATTCTGATTGTCTTTCTCGGGCTCTTCTTTCTCACCGTCGGGCTCGACGAAATCGCCAACCCGCGCCTCAGGAGAAGCGCGTGAGCGAACCTGTCCTGCGCGTCGAAGGCCTGCGGGTTGCCTTCGACCATCCGCAGGGCAAGGTGCAGGCGGTCGACGATGTAGGCTTCGCCCTCGCATCGGGAGAGCGTTTCGGGCTCGCAGGCGAATCTGGCTCGGGCAAGTCGACGCTGGCATTGGCGATCATGCGGATGATCAAGCCGCCCGGCCGGATCGAGGCGGGCGAGGTGTGGCTGGCCGGCACGCGGATCGCCGATCTGGACGAGGAAGGCCTGCGCGCGCTGCGCCTGGCCGGCATCGCGTTGGTGCCGCAAGGTTCGATGAATTCGCTCAACCCTGTGTTGCGCATCGGACCTCAGATCGCCGATGCTCTCACCGATCACGGGCTGCGCCTAAGTCGCCGCGAGGTGCAACGGCGGATCGCTGGGTTGTTGGAACAGGTCGGCCTGCCCGAAACCGTCTCACGAATGTATCCCCACGAGCTTTCCGGCGGGATGAAGCAGCGCGCCTGCATCGCCATTGCCATCTGTTTGCGTCCCAGGGTGATTATCGCCGACGAGCCCACCAGCGCGCTCGATGTCGTTGTGCAGCGCCAGGTAATGGCTACGCTAGCCCGCGTGCAACAGGATCTGGGAGCGGCGGTGATCCTGGTTGGCCATGATGTCGGTCTGATGGCGCAATTCGTCGATCGGCTCGGCGTCATGTATGCCGGGCGGCTGGTCGAGGTGGCGCGGATCGGCGACATCGTGACCGGACCACGCCATCCATATACTCGGGCACTGATTGCCTCCCTGCCCTCGCTCGAATCGCGCCGCATGCCTGCCGGCATCCCGGGCCTGGCGCCGCTGCTGCGCGATCTGCCGGGCGGCTGTTCCTTCCACCCGCGCTGTCCGCAAGCGATGGATCGCTGCCGGACCGAGAAGCCGATGGTGCGCGAGATTGAGGGCGCCGAGGTGGCGTGCCATCTCGCGTAACGCCGCGCGGCTGAAGGCAGATGGTTCCCCTGATCGAGGCCGTCGCCGTCAGCAAGCGCTTTCCCGGCGGGATGGGGCGCGCGAGTACGTTGGCCCTCGCTAGCTTGTCGTTTGCCATCCACGCCGAGAAGCCCTCGATCATCGCAGTGGTGGGCGAGAGCGGCTCAGGCAAGACGACGCTCGCCCGCCTCCTGCTCGGCTTCGCGGAGCCCAGCGGCGGCTCGGTTCGCTATCTCGGCACCGATTTGCGCAAGCTCGACCGCGCGGGGCGCCGCGCCTTCCGTCACGACGTGCAGGCCGTCTTTCAAGATCCCTACGGCGTCTACAACCCGTTCTACCGGGTCGACCACACGCTTTTGACGCCTCTGCGACGCTTCCACCTGGCCACCTCACGCGCCCAAGCACAGGAGCTGATCGGCAGAGCATTGCGCGCCGTCGGGCTGCAACCGGAGGAGATTCTCGGCCGCTTCCCGCACCAGCTCTCGGGCGGCCAGCGGCAGCGCGTTATGGTGGCGCGAGCGCTGCTGCTCGAGCCAAAGCTGATTGTCGCGGACGAGCCGGTCTCGATGGTCGACGCTTCGCTGCGTGCGACGATCCTTGGGACGCTCCGAAAGCTCGCCGATGAGCATGGCATTTCGATCCTCTACATCACCCATGACCTCGCCACCGCCTACCAGGTCAGCGACTCGATCCTGGTTCTCTACCGCGCTCATCTCGCCGAAGCCGGCGCGGTCGAACGGATAATAGAGGCTCCCCAACACCCCTACACGCAATTGCTGATCTCGGCGATCCCGCGCGCTCAGGCGACGCGCGACTGGCTCGCGCAAGAAAACGGCGCCAGGCGCATTGGCCCCGCCCCTGCCGGGGAGAGCTGCCCCTTCGCCGACCGTTGCCCGCACGCAATGCCGGCTTGCATTGCCGAGGCCCCGGGCCTCTATCGCACCGAGCCGGGTCGTGCCGTCGCCTGTGTGCAGTATCGCGAGCATCCGGCGATCGGCACTGGCGATCTCGGCGCGGTACTGTCGCGCGGACCTCTGCCCTAAAGAAGGGGCGACCCGCCTCCGCCCTTCCCGGGAATGCGGATGTGGCTCGGCACTGGCCGCACCAAGGGTGCGGCAGCGTCTCGGGCCGTCAACATAAGGCCGCTAGAACTTATATTCAGGGCCGTCGACGTACTGGAACCGCTCCAGCGCATCCGTACGCAAGGTGAAACCGAGGCCCGGTTGGTCGGGCGCATGCACCATGCCGTTCGGACGTATGTCGAATGGCTCGTTGAAGAGCTCCCACATCATCGGCATCCAGCCTTGGCTTACTTCGAGGATGTGGCAATTGGGGGCTGCCATCGCAACGTGAATGCTTGCGGCGAACAGAATGCCGCTGCCCCAGGCATGCGGGGCGAGACGCACGCCGTGCGCCGAGGTCAGTGCGGCGATACGCCGGATCTCGGTCATGCCGCCGGCGCGGGCGACGTCCGGCTGCGCGATATCGAGTGCACGGCGCTCGAGCAGATCCTGGAAGTCGAACCGCGTGAACTCGCGCTCCCCCGAGGCAATAGGGATGGTTGTCGATCGGCGCACCTCCGCCTGACCGGCGTGATCGTCGGGCGAGACAGGCTCCTCGAACCAGGCGATGTCGTAGGGCTCGAGCTCCTCGGCGAGCTTGATGGCGGTCGCAACCTCGAGCGAGCCGTGCGCGTCGATCATCAGCTCGACGTTGGGGCCGAGCCCGCGGCGCGCCGCCTTTACCCGGCGCACACAATTGGCGATCGAGAAGCCGTCACGACCCACCACACGCATCTTGGCAGCGGTGAAGCCCTTCGCAGCGTAGCCCGCCAGTTCCGCCTCGGCCCCGTCGCCCGGCGCCCACCCGCCGCTCGCATAGCCCCGCACCGAGCTGCGCGCCGCACCAAGCGCCTGGTAAAGCGGAATGCCGAGCGGCTTGCGCCTTGACGTCCCATACCGCGATGTCGACGCCGGCAATGGCTTCCATGACGACGCCGCGGCGCCGGCTTTCATCGGCCTGGGTGATACCGCGCTCGAGCGCCGGCCGGCTGCGCGAGCCGTTGTACATCTTCTCGAAGATGCGCTCGGAGAACATCGGATCTTCACCGACGCATTCGGCCGCGAGCTCATGCTCGACGATGGCCGCGACGATCGGCGGCGTGCCAAGAGCCGCACCGATGCCGGTCAGCCCGTCGTCGGTTTCAACGCGGATCAAGGTCGCATCACTTTTGACCTTGGTTCCAAGATCGGTGCGATGACGCTTTTCCTCGGGAACGGGGGCCGACATTGGAATCGCGGACACTTTGACGATTTTCATGGCTCGTTCTCCCCTGGCGTAGTGAGCGCGAACTTCCGGTGGTCAAAAAAAAGGAGACGTCATTGCGAGCGCAGCGCAGCAATCTCGCGGACGTCGCGCTCTGTCCCGTCGAGATTGCTTCGTCGCGGAGCCTGTCCTCGGGCGGCGCAAGGCGCCGACCCGGGGGGTTCCGCGCAATGACGACCAATTTGATCTGCGGACATTTCGGGCAGCATGTCGCGCTCTCAGCCGCGACGCTGTCGCTCGACTTGCATATTGGCGAGAAACGGCACCAGCGGATGGGCACCCATTGCGACGATAGCCTGGGTGTCTAGAGCTACCAACGCTTCGCGCTGCTGAGCCGTCAAGCGAAAGCGATCGGCGTAGGCGGCGGCATCGGCAAGAAAGGCGGCGCGGCTGGCCCCGTCATGGGCGAGGCCGTGCAGGGCGACGGTCAATTCGACGAGTTCGGGTTTGATCGACGGGTAATGCGGTTCGGGCCGCGCGCCCGGCGGGCTGAACCAGCCGAGCGAAGCATAATTGTGGTGCCAGCTCGGCTCCAGCGAGACGATGTCGGGCTTGCGGTCGCCAAGCGCGCCCGCGGCGCATGCCCAGCAGCGAAGTTCGACATTGCCGGCGGCGTCGAGTTCGGCCGCGTCATAACCGATCAACGATTTGAGGCTGCCGGCGGCAATTCTTGCGAGCGCCTCGCGGTCACAGGCAAGGTCGGGCGCGGCATAGCGTTCAGTGCCGGGGTAATGAGACATGCCGCCGCTCGCCAGCACCACCGCAGTCACCCCCATTGCGCTGACGATGCGCGCCAGCGCCTGACCAAAGGCGTAGCAGCGCTCCATCGACGGCTGCGGCGGCAGGTAGGCGTTGACATAGATCGGCAGAACGGGGTCGGTGATCTCGAGATGGGTCAGCGGAATGCCGAGCGCGTAATCGATCTTCCCGACGCTCGTGAAGGCCGGGTCGAAACCCTGGGCGTACATTTGGCGCACGATCTCGGACCCGATCTCGCCCGGCACGCGCCAATAGAACTTGCGACCAGCGAACTCACCCTTTGCCTCGTCGCCGACATGGATCGTGAAGGGCGGAGCGGCGGTGTGGAAGAACTGCTCCACATGGTCGTTGGCGAAGATGATCCATAGATCGGGGCGCAGCGCCCGCAATTGGGTGCCGATCTCTGCCGCCGCCGTCTTGACGCGTGCGACGGTGTCGCGATCCTCGGTTTCCGGCATCGTGAAGAATTGCGGGGCATGAGGCAGCATCGCTCCGCCGATCACGCTTGACATCATCGCCCTTCCTCCCAATCGATCGACTATCCACGCTATGGCTGGGCGGCCAACCGACCATCGCAGTTGCCGAGCGCGGCACCAAGAGCAGACAGAAAAACTGTTGCGCTGCAGCCATTCTGCGGCCGGAAAATCGCTGATTGGCATGCTATATTGCTGCAAAGAGATCGCAAAGCGAGGAAACGCCAATGCGCAGACGCGATCTGCTGAAGGCCGGCGTCGGAATAGCTGCAGCGCTCGCCGCGCCGCGCATCGGCGGAGCGGCGGCGGCCAATACCTTGGTGGTGGCACCGACCGCCGATCTGGTCGTGCTCGACCCGGTCGTGACCTTCAACCGGCAAACTCGTAATTACGCTTATCTGGTGTTCGACACGCTGTACGGCCTCGATACGAGCTGGCAGGCGCAGCCGCAGATGGTTGAGGGGCATGAGGTTGACGATGACGGGCTGACCTGGCTGCTGCGCCTGCGCGACGGGCTGCGTTTCCACGACAACGAGCCGGTGCTGGCGAAGGATGTTGTGGCTAGCATCCGCCGCTTTGCGGTACGCGTTCCGTTCGCCAGCGCCTTGATGGCTGCCACCGACGAATTGTCGACGGCCGACGACCGCACGGTGAAGTTCCGGCTAAAGCGGCCTTTTCCGCATCTGCCGATGGCGCTGGCTGGCCCCGGCGGCACCGTACCGGCGATCATGCCGGAACGGCTGGCCGCGGCCTCGCCGCACCAGCCGGTAAAAGAGGTGGTCGGCAGCGGTCCGTTTCGCTTTCTGAATGACGAACATGTCAGCGGGGCAAAGGCCGCCTTTGCGCGCTTCGAGCGATACCGGCCACGGAGCAGCGGCGCCCCGGGCTTCACCTCCGGCCCCAAGGTGGCGTATTTCGAACGCGTCGAATTTTTGACGCTGGACGGATTTTCCGCGCAAGCGGCGCTGAGCAGCGGCGAGATCGACTGGTGGGAATCCCCGAGCCGCGACATCGCCGACCTGGTCGCCCGTGACCGCAACGTGACGCTGATTTCTCATTACATGCCGGCGATGGGGATCCTGCGTTTCAACCAGCTCTATCCGCCGTTCGACAAGCCGGAGGCGCGTCGCGCATTGCTCAGCGTCGTCGATCAGGCCGAGGCAATGACTGCGATCGCCGGTACCGACCCGGCGAACTGGTTGGACGGCATCGGACTGTTCTCACACGGTACGCCACTCGCCAACGATACCGGTATCAACATCCTGCGGGAGGCTCGCGATCCGTCCGCGGCCAAAAAGAAGCTGGCCGAGGCCGGTTACGGCGGCGAACCGATCGTCGTCATCGCACCGACCGAACTCGCCGGCATCCGTGCGCTGAGCCTAATCGGTGCCGACCAGATGCGCCGTGCCGGCCTCAATGTCGATCTCCAGGAGATGGAATTCGGCGCCGTCGTCAAACGGCGGACCAGCCAGTCGCCGCCAGACAAGGGCGGCTGGAACGTGTTCTTCACGCTGATCGATCGCTCGATCCCGAACATCCACCCGTTCGGCAACCCTGCGCTGCGGGCCGACGGCAAGGCCGCTTATGACGGTTGGCCAGACAGCCCGCGCATCGAGGAACTGCGCCGCGCCTGGCTGGGTGCCGGCGATCTTGCCGAGCAGCGCCGCATCGCCGCGGAGTTGCAAATGCAGGTATGGCGGGACCTACCATTCGTCCCAATGGGCGAGTACTGGCAAACCACTGCCTACCGCAAGGGCCTCACTGGGATCATCCCGGGCTGCTTCACGGTGTTCTACAACGTCAAGCGCGCATAGGGATCCAGTCTCCAAATTACGCCGCGCGCAGGACTGCTTTCCGCGCTGAAAAAATCAATGAAAACGCGCTGGAATCGCCCTCAATAATAGACCGACCGCCCGGCCCCGCCGCTTGCCGACAGCAGCTCACCGGAGACTGACCAGGCCTTATCCGAGGCGAGGAACACCGCGACGAACGCGACCTCCGCAGCGTCAACCATGCGGCAGATCGCATTGCCGCGCGGCGAGTCGGGAGCGAAGTCCCGCCGTTCCGCTTCTTCGGAGGATACGCCCAGCTGGGCAGCGCGGGCAGCGAGCAGGCTCGGCGTGCGCTCGGTGCGGGTCGTGCCGGGATGGATGCAATTGACCGTGATCCCATG
>JBJMQW010000309.1:0-4335 GCA_045802495.1 Allostellaceae bacterium
CAAAGCGGGCGTGGCCATTGACTCGATTCTCGACATGAAGATTCTGTTTGACGGCATCCCGCTGGACCGAATGTCAGTGTCGATGACCATGAACGGCGCGGTGCTGCCCATCATGGCGTTCTACATTGTGGCCGCCGAGGAGCAGGGCGTGCCGCTGGCCAAGCTGTCCGGCACGATCCAGAACGACATCCTCAAAGAGTTCATGGTGCGGAACACCTACATTTATCCGCCCGCGCCCTCGATGCGCATCGTCGCCGACATTATCGAATACACCGCCCGGCACATGCCGCAATTCAACTCGATCTCGATTTCCGGCTATCACATGCAGGAGGCCGGCGCCACCGCGGTGCAGGAGCTCGCCTTCACCTTGGCCGACGGGCTCGATTATGTCCGGGCGGCATTGTCGCGCGGGCTCGCGATCGATGATTTCGCGCCGCGGCTGTCGTTCTTTTTCGGGATCGGCATGAACTTTTTTATGGAGATCGCGAAACTGCGCGCTGCGCGGGTGCTGTGGGCGCGGCTGATGCGGCAATTTGCGCCGCAGAACCCGGCAAGCCTCGCATTGCGCACGCATTGCCAGACCTCCGGGGTGAGCCTGACCGAGCAGGATCCGCACAACAACATCATCCGCACGACAGTGGAGGCGCTCGCTGCGGTGCTCGGCGGCACCCAGTCATTGCACACCAATTCGTTTGACGAGGCGCTGGCATTGCCAACCCCGGCCTCGGCGCGGGTCGCCCGCAACACGCAGCTGATCCTCGCCGAGGAAACCGGCATCCCGCATGTCGTCGACCCGCTCGGCGGCAGCTATTACGTCGAAAGCCTGACCCATTCGATCGCCGCGGCTGCGATGGAGCTGATCGACGAAGTCGAAGCGATGGGCGGCATGACCAAGGCGGTCGAGGCCGGCATGCCCAAATTGCGCATCGAGGAGGCCGCGGCGCGCCGCCAGGCGAGGATCGATCATGGCGAGGAGACGGTCGTCGGCGTCAATAAGTACCGCTCGGGCGAAGCCGCAGCGGTCGAGCTGCTCGATGTCGACAACAGCGCGGTGCGCGACCAGCAGGTCGAGCGGCTTGAGCGGATCCGCCGGTTGCGCGACCCCGCGCGCGTCAACGCCGCGCTCGCGGCGCTGACGGAGGCGGCGCGGAGCGGCAAGGGCAACCTCTTGGCGCTGGCAATCGAGGCGACCCGGCTGCGCGCGAGTGTCGGCGAGATCTCCGACGCGCTCGAAAAAATCTTCACCCGCCACCGCGCGCAGATCCGCGCGGTATCGGGCGTCTATGGCGGTCAATCGCAGGGCGACGAGGCGTTCCGCCGCGTGCAGCGCGAGATCGAGGCTTTCGCGCGCGCCGAGGGGCGGCGGCCGCGCATGCTGGTCGCCAAATTGGGCCAGGACGGCCATGACCGCGGCGCCAAGATCATCGCCACCGCCTTTGCCGATATCGGCTTCGATGTCGATATCGGCCCCTTATTCCAAACCCCGGAAGAGGCCGCCCGCCAGGCGGTCGAGAACGATGTCCACATCGTCGGCGTGTCGAGCCAGGCCGCCGGCCACAGGACCCTCGTGCCGTCACTGGTCGAGGCGCTGCAGCGCGAGGGCGCTGGCGACATCCTCGTCGTATGCGGCGGCGTGATCCCGCCCAAGGACTATGATTTCCTCAAAAAGGCCGGGGTCAGCGCGATCTACGGCCCCGGCACCAACATCCCCGAAGCCGCCGCCGAGATACTGTCATTGATCCAACAGCACCGCCTCGCCGCGTGAATGCGGCGATCCGAGACGCTACTCTAACGCAATGTGAAGGTGGCGCGAACCTGCCAACTCCCCTCCAGCGTATCCATCAGCGCTATTTCGCTCGCGGTCGCGTGAATCGGCAATCCTCTCTCGGAAGCTCGTGCGAACTCGACGGCAATCCGCTCGAGCTGTTGCTCGTCAGCGAGTTGGGCGACAGTTAGATGAGGCGTAATGCTCGAATATCTTCCGCCGTAAGGGGGCGTTTCTGGATAGCAATCCCAAACCGCCAAGGTAAGCCGTCGAAATGACTCGTCGGGCTCCGGGGCCAAATATAACACTTCGGGGGAGAAGCGCCGGATGGTGGTAAAAGAGAAATCGAACGCCTCAAAACGGGTGAAACATTGGTTTAATGTATCGAAAACAACCTCACTGATTTCGCGCGGCGACTTGAATGGATACAATAATGTGATGTGCGAGGGCATACCGGCGCGAGCCGAAGGATCATGCTTCTCGCGAAAGGGCCCTACCAACTGTTCCGCCTCGGGCACCAAAACAACTATTGCGGACTGGAGCCGCAGCATTGGTTCATAGACCCGTTATGATAAAGTGTTGTCTACGATTGGTCTGTTCCGCAAAGCCACGAGACATTACCGCCAATTCGTGCCATTTGCCGTTCGATCTAGCCCGCTCTGCAGCGCTCGCCGCACAGCCTCGGGGTCGTGGGCGATGACGGTGAGATAGGAGCGGGCGGGTTGGTCGGGTTCCGAGCGGCCTTGCTCCCAGTCCCGCGAGGTGCCGAGCGGGATGCGGTAGCGCGCGGCGAACTCTTCCTGAGTGAGGCCGAGCGTGCGGCGGAATGTCTTGATGCGCGGGACGCGGCGTGCCTTCGCCAACTCCTCCGATGTCATCGGCCGTGCGTCTAGATCTGCGCGCGCGGCTTCCTCTATCTCTTCCGGCGCCATTGGCCGCATCGGAGTGTCGGGGAGCGGCCGCTCGCCGCCGTCGGCCAGCACCTCGACGACCGAACCGTCAGGGCGCATTTTCGCGATAGTAGTGGTCTTGCTCGCGTCTTGTGGCTCTTTTTGCCCGAGATGATCCATGTCCGTTCGCCACGCTCGGCGTGGGTGACACACGCCATCGCACATTCCCGAGCACATTGATACGCTCTTCGCCGTAATTCTCGCGGTCATCAATCCACTCGACCGCGAATGGATCGCGGAGCGCCTTGGCGTCTTGCTGGAAACTCACACCGTGGCGGCGCCAGATTTCTGCAGCTTTGGCGTCATCCCATTCGAGCGCGTCGTCGCTCATTAAGTGCGGAATATCAGTACTGGGTTCAAGAATCCGGTTCGCGCGCCGGGCGGGCTCCACCGCAAACGATACTTTCTCGCGAGGGCGGCGCGGGGCCTTCCGCGGCCCAACGGTCTGCTACAAAACTGTCACACTCCTACGATAGCATCGCGCCGCAGTAACCGCTGCAATCGCCGTCGTAAGATCCTTGAGCCAATCCGGAGCGGTGACATGATGAACTCTCGCGAAGCCTCGCGCCGGACCGTACTTGGGATGCTGGCGGGCACGCCGCTCATTCCAGTGGTGGGCTTCACAACACTGTCGGTGGTCGGCAGAACCGCTACGGGCGCCGCCGCGGCTGCTCCCAAATCCGCGGAGTTCATCGGCATGCCGGCGCCGGATGCGCCCGCCGCGCAGGCGACGACCACTGTCGGGTCGAGCCTGGTCGTGACTTACAGTGACGGTTCGCAGCAGCGTTTCAAGCTCGATTATCAGCCGCTGTTCCTCACCGGCGATGCGGTACCGGACGGCAAGGGCGGCACCACCCTGGCGGGCGGCTATTACGACATTGCTGGCAAGCCGATCATGGATCCGTCGGCCGAGACCCCCACACAGTTTTTCTCCGATTGCCCAGACGGCTACTCGCTGCTCCGGCTGCCTGGGGTCGCTGCGCCGGGCGTGACTGGGAACACGCTCTTCGCTGTGGTCCAGTTCGAATACACGACGCGCGATGCCAAAGAAGCGAAGATGTACGCTCAGCTGCCGTCGCCGATCGCGGTGCTCACTCTCGATCAGGACAAAGCCACTGGCGCGCTGAAGTTGGTGCAGTACCACACCGTCGATGCCAGTAAAGCGCACGGGCTGTGGATTACCTGCGGCGCCAGCCTGTCGCCGTGGAACACACATCTGTCGAGCGAGGAATACGAGCCCGACGCCGTGACGATCGACAAGAACACGCGGTTCCGGGCGTTCAGCAAGAACCTGTTCGGCGATCCGGCCAAGGCCAATCCCTATCACTACGGCCATATCCCGGAGGTTGTCGTCAATGCCGACGGCACCGGCGCGTTGAAGAAGCATTATTGCCTGGGCCGCATTTCGCATGAATTGGTGCAGGTCATGCCGGACCAGCGCACCGTGATCATGGGCGACGATGCCACCGATGGCGGGCTGTTCATGTTTGTCGCCGACAAACCGGCGGACCTTTCCGCCGGCACCTTGTATGTCGCGAAGGTGGCGCAGCAGCCTGGAGCAGCACTCGAGGAGGGTGGAGTGTTCGATCTGCAATGGGTCAAGTTGGGCCATGCCACGAG
>JBJMQW010000310.1:0-11295 GCA_045802495.1 Allostellaceae bacterium
GAACACGCGCGGCGGCTGGGAATGGACCCGGACCTGTTGGCCGCTCGGATGCTTGGCCGGTGGAAGAGCGGGACTCCATTGGAGCTCGCACCGATACACGATTATCCGGCTCTCGGGCGCAACGCCATGCGCAACAATGACTTCGAGTTCGGAGAGGATCGCGCCGCACGCCGATGTCCCTATGCGGCGCATATCCGCAGAGTCTATCCCCGTGACGAGGCGTCCGGCGGCGAGGCGGAGGCTCAAAGACATCGTATTATTCGTGCTGCTATCACGTTTGGACCCGAAGTGGAGCCGGGCGAAACGACGACGAAGCATAAGCGGGGATTGATGTTCGTGTGCTATCAGACCTCGATCGAGCGCCAATTCGAATACATCCAGCGCCAGGCCAACGACCCCGGCTTTGTCGGCGGCAAGCGGCGTCCCGGCGGCGCAGTGACGCCTGGATTCGACCCGATCATCGGGCAGGCGGAGGGCGGCGGCGTCCGCACTATGGATGAGCAGTATCCGAACTATCCCGCCGGCAGCCGGCGGACGACGCTGACGATGCCGAAACAGTTCGTCGAGCTGACCGCCGCGGCCTATTTCTTCATGCCTTCGATCACCGCGCTGCGCACCGTGCTGACCGCGTGAGAACCGCCGGCCGGGCGTGACGACGACCGCAAAATTGCCCTCCTCGCATGATAGGAAGCGCCGCTAACTAGGAGGCCGCGAGCCGGTTGTCTAGACCGCTTGTTCGACCTTTAGGATCAGTCTCGCTGTAAATTCTCTGCAGATAACAGCGATAACAGCGACGGGAGAATCGGAGTTCAATTCAGGGTTGGGAGAGGGGATGGCGGCCACGGTCGCGATGGGCAGCCGTCACGAGCGGTGATAGGCTCCTTCGGGTGACTGGGAGGAGGGACCGATGAAGCACAGCACCGAGCGGATTTTGACGACGCATGTCGGGAGCCTGCCGCGGCCGCCCGACCTGTTGCAGATGATCCAGGCGAAGGAGCAAGGCGGGCCGTTCGACGCGGCGGGTTTTGCCGCCCGCGTCACGAGGGCGGTCGCTGAGACCGTCGAGCGACAGGCCGAGGCGGGCATCGACATCCTCGCCGACGGCGAGATGGGGCGGTTCGGCTTCATCCCCTATGTCAACGAACGCCTCACCGGCCTTGAAGCGCGCCCGAACCCGGGCCGGGAAGGTACCTGGGCGCGATCGCGCGAGCATCTTGCATTTCCCGAATATTACGCCTGGGCGGCGCAGATGCCGGGCGCGGCCGGCGGCGCGCAGCGCAACCAATGGGTGTGCACCGGCCCGATCGCCTATAAGGGACAAGAGGCGCTGGCGCGCGACATCGACAATTTGAAGGCGGCCTCTGCGCAAGTGCGCCATGAAGAAGCCTTCATGCCGGCGGTGTCGCCGGCCCAGCTCGCCGGGTGGAACAGGAACGAATACTACAAGACCGACGAGGAGTTTCGGATCGCGGTTGCCGATGCGCTGCGCGAGGAATACCGGGCGATCGTCGATGCCGGGCTCGTATTGCAGATCGACGACCCGCAATTGGCGAGCCACTACACGACGCATCCCGAACTGGACATCGCGCAATGCCGCAATGTGGCCGCCGCGACGGTCGAGCTGTTGAACCATGCGCTCGCCGGTATCCCGCCCGAGCGGGTGCGCTACCACACTTGCTACGGCATCAATATGGGTCCGCGGGTGCACGACATCGAATTGAAGCAGATCGTCGATATCATGCTGCGGATCAACGCCGGAGCCTATTCGTTCGAGGCCGGCAACCCCCGACACGAGCACGAGTGGCGGGTGTGGGAGGATGTGAAATTGCCGGAAGGCAAAGTCCTGATTCCTGGTGTCATCACCCACGGCTCGAACTTCGTCGAGCATCCCGAGGCGATCGCGCAGCGCATCGCGCGGTTTGCGGGGGCCGTTGGGCGCGAGAATGTCATCGCCGGCGCCGATTGCGGCTTTGCCAGCTTCTCCACGACCTGCGAGGTGCATCCCACCGTGGTGTGGGCCAAGTTGGAGGCACTGGGCGAAGGCGCACGCCTCGCGACGAAAGAGCTGTGGGGTCGGGCTTGATGCAGCCAGCATAATGGTCCCTATCGGCGGCTCCCTCCCCCCGGACTGCGATCCGGGGGTCGGCACCCTCTCCCGCACTGCGGGAGAGGGTGGACCAAGCCTGCAGGGCTTGGTGGGTGGGGGCCCGCTATGAGATGCGCGCAATGCGGCGCCGATAGCACGCCGGGGCTGAAATTTTGCGGGCATTGCGGCGCACCGCTCGGGGTCGCTTGCCCGTCATGCGGCGCCGGCAACCCGCCGGAACACAGATTTTGCGGGCATTGCGGGGCGCCGCTCGGCCAGCCCGAGCCCTTGCCGGGGCCCCAAATCGCCGGAGCGGGGAGCATTCTGCCCGGCGAAATGAAGCAAGTAACCGTGCTCTTTTGCGACATCGTCAACTCGACCCCGCTGACCGAGCGCCTCGGAGCCGAGGCGATGCGCGACCTCGTCCACGAATTTCTCGAAGCGAGCCTCGCCGAGGTGCGACGCTACGGAGGCACGGCGCCGCAATTCACCGGCGACGGCTTTCTGGCGGTGTTTGGCGCGCCCGTCAGTGAAGAGAACCACGTGCGGCGCGCCCTCCTGGCGGCGATCGCCATCCGCCGCGCGGTCGGCGACATCGACGCCAAACGCGAACGCGCGGAGCTGTCGGTGCGTATTGGCGTCCATACCGGGCACGTCGTCTTTGGCCCGATCGCCGAGAAGCTGCCGATGGACTATACGGTGATCGGGGACACCGCCAATGTCGCGGCCCGGCTCCAGGAGGTTGCGGAGCCCGGAACAATTCTGATCAGCGAGGCGACCCACCTGCTGTCCGAAGACTATACCCGGATCGAGCCGGTCGGGCCGCTCACCCTGAAGGGCAAAGCAGAGTCGCTCGCTGCCTACCGGCTGCTCGACGTGTCGCATCGGCGTTCGGGGCTGCGCGAGTCGGCTCAGCCGCGCACGGCGAGTTTTGTCAACCGCGAGAATGAGCTCGCGATCCTGCGCCACATCCTTCGGCAGGTGGAAGCCGGGCGCGGCCAAGCGGTCGGCCTCGTCGGGGAGCCCGGCATCGGCAAGTCTCGTCTCGTTGCCGAGTTCCGCAAGCAGCTCGCCGATGGACGCATGAGCTGGGTGGAGGGAAGGTGCCTTTCCTATGGCACCGGCATTCCGTACCTGCTCGCTCTCGACCTGCTGCGCAGCAATTGCGGCATTGCCGAAACCGATCCTCCCGATCTCGTTGTCGAGAAGGTTCGCTGGGGCCTTCGGGAAGCCGGGATGGACCCCGATGAGAATGGGCCCGTCCTCTTGCATCTGCTTGAGGTCGAGGTCGGGGCCAAGGGGGCAGCTTTGTCGAGCCCCGAGGCGGTCAAGAGCAAAGCGTTCGAAACGCTGCGGCAACTCGCTGTCAAGCGTAGCGCACGGCGGCCGCTTGTTCTGGTGCTCGAGGACCTCCATTGGGTCGACAAGGCATCCGAGGAGTTCCTCGAATTGCTGTCCGAAAATCTCCGCGACGCTCGGATCCTTTTGCTCGCCACCTACCGCCCCGGCTACCGTCCACCCTGGATCGACAAATCCAATGCCGCGCAGACGCCTCTGCAGCCATTGTCCCGGGATTACAGCATCCAGATGGTTCGCTCGGTGCTGCGTCCCGAGCGTCTAATCGAGCTCGTCACCGAAGAAATCGTCGCCAAGGCCGACGGCAATCCCTTTTTCATCGAGCAGTTGGCTTTGCACGCCGGCGAAGTCAGAGACCTCCGCTCGGATTTGATGGTGCCGGACACGATCCACGATGTCGTGATGGCGCGCATCGACCGGTTGCCCGAAGACACCAAGCGACTTCTCCAGATTGCCGCGGTGATCGGTCGTGAATTCCCGCTGCGCCTGTTGGACGCCCTGTGGAACGGCCCCGGGGCGCTCGAAGACAAGCTGCGCGAGCTCAGCCGTCTCGAATTCCTTTACGAGCGCGTCGAGACCGAGGGCTCAGTATACGTGTTTCGCCACGCCCTGACGCAGGAAACCGCCTATGGCAGCCTGCTCGGACGGCACCGCCGCGCCTATCATGGAGCCATAGCGCGCGCGCTGGAGGAACTCCACCCCAAGCGTCCGGAAGAGGTCGCGGAACTGCTGGCGCTGCATTTCGGCCGCAGCGACGAGGCGGAAAAGTCGATCGATTACGCAATCCTGGCCGCCGAAAAATCGCAGCGCCGCTGGGCCAACAGAGAAGCACTGAACTATTTCAACGACGCGCTCCACCGGCTCGACCTGCTGCCGGACACGGAGGCTCATCGGTTGCGCCGAGTTGACGCTGTGATCAAACAAGGCGACAGCAAGTTTGCCTTGGGAGAGCACGCCGAGCATGTGCAAGCCCTCGATCGCATTCGCCCTCTCGTCGAACAGATCGAAGATCCCCACCGCCGCGCCACCTGGCACTACTGGCGCGGATTTGCGCACATGCTAACGGGCGGGCGGCCAGATACCGCAATCGACCACTGCAACGAAGCGGCAACACTTGCGGTCGCCGCGGGATTGGACGAAGTCAAAGCCTATGTGGATTCCTGCCTGGCTCAGGGGTATCTAATCGCCGCCAGGTTTCACGAAGCAATAGAATCGGGCGAGCATGCCCTCGCCAGCTTCGAGTCGTTGGGCAATTTGTGGTGGGCCGGCCGAACAATCTCACATCTAAGCCCAGCCGCTATTGCTCTTGGCCGGTGGGAAAAAAGCCTAAGTTACTGTCGTTGCGCGATTGAACACGGCACCACGCTCAACGATACCCGCCTCAAAGTAATCGGCATGTGGCGCATGGGGGTGACCTACATACAGCAAGGCGATCCAGAACGAGGCATACAATACTGCGACGAGGCGCTGGCGCTCAGACCGCTGCCATACGATACCGCAACTGCAAAAGGGGCGCGGGGGTATGGGGAAATAAGGGCAGGTCGGGTCGCCGCCGGCATTGCTGATCTCGTTGAGGCGGTGGCTTGGCTCGGAAACTCTCGCTTGCGCTACCCAGTCTGGCGCTTTAGCGTTTTCCTCGTGGAGGGCCATCTTCGCCGAAATGATCGCACCGCCGCGCGATCTCTAATAGAGAATATGCTCGAACCGAGCCGCACCATGGGTTACCCGCACTTCGATGGTTTGGCGTGTTGGTTGATGGGGGAATGCCTCGCACCCGAGGAGCCCGCGGCTGCAGAGCCTTATGCTGAGACCGCGATGAGTATCCTGGGACGGATCGGCGCGCGCAACGAGCTCGGCCGCGCGATGGTGACACGCGCCGCCTTGCGCCAAGCGGCAGGAGATGTCGCCGCCGCACGCCAACTGCTCGACCAAGCCGGTTCGATTTTCCGCGCGCTCGGCACCCTGGACGAACCCGCCCGGGTCGAAGCGGCGCACGCCGCGCTCAACCGCGGCTCGCCGATCGCCCTGTTTGCGAGTGCATCGTAAAGCGCGGGAGCTTTCGGCAATCCAGTTAGTTGACGGGCGCGATCGCGAAAAACACTGCAAGTGGGCGCCAGGCTCTGTAACCTACCCACGTCATGTTCAGATGAGCCTGGTCAAGCTGGACGCCCGACGTCGGGCGGTAATAGCGGCAAGCGCGCCACTACGGCATGTTCAGGGAGGGGGGAAGTTTGGTCAAGCCTATCGCACTCATTGGCGTCATCGGTTTTTTGGCCTTATTCGGCTATGCGTGCGCGCCGACGCCGCGCGGCTCCGCCCTGAAGGTGGAGCAGGTCTGCAACGATGGCGTTCTCGCCCCGGTGCCTTTTCTGAAGGTGCCCTTCTATCCAATGGAGCCTTATGAGCAGGACCCAGAAGCCGATCCCGTCCCAGTTAACTTGGACATTCAGGCGGATCTAGCCGCCGCTTTTCAAGCAGCCCCACCGTTCTTCAAAGCTCAACTCTGTAACCTGCGAGGTATTTACATCAACCCGACTGGCTGCGGCGGGTACGATCCGGGCACCTGCGGGAACCTGTCGGACACGGATGTTGCCGACAATTCCTGGGGATTCAGGAACACTGAAAAAGCCGGCTACATCGCGATATCGCTCGGGCTGTGGAAGAACAATCCTTGCAAAGACGCCAAAAAAGTCTGCGCCCCGACACTGCGGACGTACGAGACGAAAAGGCTGCTTGCGCTCCTGAACCGGACGGCTGAGAAGGATCTCGGAACACTCTCAACCGGCGATCGAAAGCCGCACGTTACCATACCTTCCTACGAGGTATCGCCCGATATCCCGAGTGTTCTCGCCGCCTTGGCCCATGAATTGGGGCACGTTTTGTGGTGGCAGGTTTTTGTGCCACAGACGCGGAGCCAATACCTCGATACGGCCACTTTCTGCGACGGCGGCTTTTATCCTTCAGGTGCCTGGCAAGGGACGCCGGTCGATATACCAAAGCACCGGTGGATAGGTTTTGGTGATATACGACTTCAACCTAAGGATTCCGACGTACAGCTGCTTGCGCAGTTTTTGCAGTCCGGAGATTACAGCCGAGCGTTTGACCGCCTGCATCGGATATACTCTAACGGTCGGTGGGCGAGCGCTCTGGCCGCGTTTTCTCCAGACGAAGATTTTGTAGAAACCTTCGAATTATTCGTGCTTTTGAACGCAGGATTACGCCAAGCCGCTATCACCACTTATGGGCACCGCAAGTATTCAGATAGCATCGTACGTGACGTAAATGTCGCTCCATTCTTGCAAACAAAGCTGCAGTGTTTTGCGCGCCTGGCTCAACCCGCTAGCCGCTGAAAACATCCGTCTGCGAGCTCCGCTTCTCCGCAGATTGTTGCGCCCCCCTGTGGTAGCCGGTGTCGTGGAATTGATAGCTGACCTTCAGCGGCGTTACGCCGACCGCTAGACGTGCGCGGATTGCGTTGATCATCTGCAGCGCATCTGAGCGCTTTTGATCGACGCGCCCAGCCGGCAGCCACGTCGCAAAGTCGTTCAAGGGCATTGGCGGAAGACCTCGCGTAGCGGCGATCTGTAAGATCGGATCCCAATTGCGCTCCTTGTAGAACAGCCCCTTGCCAATCTCGATGAGCCGGGGAACCAGCCAGCGGTCGAGGACGCCAGCGAGGACAGCCCTGTCGAGCGTTGCTCGGATGTTGACCATTGCCTCCGTTATGGAGGGATACCCGGCCTCTTCGGGGCCGTGCAGCACCGCGACTTCGTCGTCATCCGAAAGGATGCCGTCACGGTATACCTCAAAGATCCGGCCCACCCCTTTCATGCCAAAAGTATGTAGCTCCGCCGCGCGCAACGCGCCGATGCTGGCGCTGCCGTAAACGTGGATCCCATGCGTCATCGCCCACAGGATCTCTTTGTGCCAGACTGTCGGCGTTACCTCGAAATAGCCGTCGATGATGCCGATGATCGCCGGGCAGGCGCGCGCCGCTCGATAGACCTCGCCCTGCCGCACCGGCGGGCACCAGTGGAGCGCGGCATCGGCGGGCCGCAGTGCGGGGGGCAGCGAAGGACCGGCGAAAATGACGACTCTCTGCGGGGCATTCATTGCGACAACGCCGCGGCTCGGCGCGCCCGCGCACCGGGAACGTAGTGCGGGTGCTTGATGTCTCCATCGAGACCCGGAATTACGACTCTGACGACCGGGATGCCGAAATCTGGGCGGGTCAGGTCGACGACGACGATTCGAGGGAAACCGGCCGATTGCAACCGCTCCAGCACCCACCGGAGATCCTCGCCTAAATCATCTGAGGCAAAGGTCGAAACCGCGCGGAACAAATGCGGCGCGGCTTCCTCGCGAAGGGCGTCGAGCAGCGCCTCGACTATATCGGCTGTCGGCGGCTCCTCATATTCGGACGGTAATAGATCGTCGCGGATGCCAGTGATTAGGTGAGGCGGGTCTGCGCCGCCTCGGTCAGCGCTCGCACCAGCGCAATTCCTCGGTCGGGATGGCATCCGGCACCATGAAAGCGGCGCAGCCGACGTGGCTCGTCCGCAGACGGGTCATGGATGTCGCAGAGGAAGGCAGGTATGCCAATCTCCGTCGTGACATTCCACAACCGCACCGCAATCCCGGCCTTGTCATATTTGGCGAGCAGCGCCCGGCAGTCCTGATCGTCTATGGAAGCGATGTCGAGAGTCCGCCCCGCCTTCGCGCGAATGCCGAGGGCCCCCCACACCGCGACAGCATCGCGCTCGACCAACTCGCAAATTGCCGAGGTGATCGCCTCGACCAGGTGATTGCCCGATGCCAACCCATTAGAGCCCGCGAGAAAATAGCCGTCGAGCGATTGAGTGTAATCCGTGTGGACGATCTCGGCCGGCACCCAGCAGGGCTCCTGGCGCAGCATATCATACCCTTCCAGCCAAGAGATTTTGGCGTCGACATCAAAGGGCCGGCCAGTCGCGCACAATGCTCGGGGTTCGACAACGCAGTGATTTGCTGCGAGCTTGCGATAGCTGGCGCGCGGCCCCTCGCCGATCTCCTCGGCATGGAAACCTTCGGCGGCTTCCATCAGCGCCGAGGTCATCGCCTGAGCAAGGTCGAGCCCTTTGCCCTGCGATGCCGAGACCGAGCGAGAATTGGGGCGCAGGGCTACGGCGACCGGGATGCCGATCCGGTCAAGACCGGTGACGTTACCAAGCCGCGTGACACCCATTCGCGACGCGAGAGGACGGAACCGGACAAATGTTTCCGAGGGTGCGGCGGTTCGATGGGTGCCGCGCCGAAATGCTTTTCGCAGAGGGCTTTCCGCGACCGCCTGCGCGACGCGGGGACTGGCCGACGTCACCCCTGTTTATCGAATGCCCGATATTGATCGCGTGGTGACGATCCGCCTTTCGACGAACCGGGCGGCGCGGTCATCTGCGGCGGGTTTTGCGATGCCGGTGTCTGCTTGTCGGGTACAGTCTTCTTCGCACGCCACCAATAAAAACCGGCGCCGCCGCCGCTCGACATGATCAAGCGGGGATCCGAATCCAGTTTGACGCTAGCCGGTCCGCGCTCTTCGAGCAGTCGCAACAAGTGGTCGCGTTGCGGGGTAGCGGAGAGCTGCAACTCGGTTTCCCGGCCGCCTTCCGAAAGATAGATCTTGCCGCCTTCGGTCCGGACCAGTGCATCGCCAAAGGCCACCCCGTCGCCTTGACCGGCGGTGTCTGCCCGGGTGCCGGCGGTCGATAGCGCACCCAGTCCCAGGATCAACGCTATCCGGCCCGGCAGGCGCAGCCATCGATTTACGATGCGCGGTATGGCCATCAAGTCCCCTCCCCGAATGTGTTTATCCTAATACCGATATCGCGCTCCCGCCAGACGAAAAGGCGCGGGAATGCTATTCGGCCACCACGTTAATTTCGAGGCCGATCTTGCCTGCGCCTCCGAGGTAGAGCATTTTTCGGCGCCAGGAGGCTCTGATGCAATTCGGCTATTTCACCCTGAGCGACAATCACTACGACAACAACAGCAGACACGCCAATACGTTCGTCGCCGATATCCTAAACGAGGCGGTTTATGCCGAGGAAGTCGGGCTGCATTCCGCCTGGATCGGCGAGCATCATTTCAGCACGCTCGGTGTGCTCTCTTGCCCCGATCTGGTGCTGGCCAATGTCGCTGCCCGCACCAGGCGCATCCGTCTGGCTCCGGCGGTCACGGTATTGCCGCTGCACCATCCCATCCGCGTCGCCGAGCAATGGGCAACGCTCGATTTGTTGAGCGGCGGCCGCGTCGATTTCGCTGCCGGACGGGGCTATGACCGCCGCGAGTATCTACCGCTTGGGGTCTCGTTCGAGAACAACCAGGCGATCTTCGAGGAAGGCATGGAGGTTGTCCGGCGTCTGTGGTCGAGCGACGGACCGATCTCGCATCACGGTGCTCATTACCAGTTCGAAGATGTCGCGATCACCCCGAAACCGGTGCAGCAACCGCTGCCCGCTTACGTCGCCTCGTTCTCGCAGCCTTCGATCGAGCTCGCCGGGAGGCTCGGCTGCGGCCTCATCGTCGCGCCTTTCGCCGCGGCAATGACCTATGGCGGCCTGCAGCAAGCCACCGACCTCTATCACCGGACCTGCGCCAAATACGACCGCGCGCCGGGGCGGCTCATGTGCAGCTACTTCATTCACTTTGCCGATACAAAAGCAGAGGAAGAAGCCGCCCGCGCCCGGCAGATCCGCTACTACAAGGAATGCGTTATCGCGGCCTTCCCCGGCGACCCGAGGACTGCCCCGCCAAGCTATCGGTACTTCATCGGCATGGTCGAAAGGCTGCGCAATGTGCGGCCGGCGGATCTGACCGAGAATTCGGTGCTGCTCGGCTCCCCGGCCCAGATCACCGACACCTTGAAGAAGGTCGAGGCCGCCGGGTTCGACGAGGTCATCCTCTACTTCAATGTGGGCCTCAAGCCCCACGCTCAGGTCAAGGACGAGATGGCGCGCTTCGCGTCGGCGGTGGCCCCCGCTTTCGGACCGAAGGGGTGATGCCGCGCGATCGGGTGCTTATCGCCGCCGCCCGTCGTGCGGCCGAGCTAGCCTACGCGCCTTACTCCCGCTTTCGCGTCGGGGCCGCCGTAAGCGCTGCAGGCGCAGTCTATACCGGCTGCAACGTCGAGAATGCGTCGTATGGCCTTGCCGTCTGTGCAGAGCGTGTGGCCATCTTTTCGGCCGTTGCCGCGGGCGTCCGGCGGATCGAGGCCATCGCGTTGGTTTGCCTGGACGCGGACCGCGATGCGGTGATCGGCGCTTTGATGCCGTGCGGCGCCTGCCGGCAAGTTATGGCGGAGTTTGCCGGACCTGACTTGCCCGTATATGTCAGCGGGGCCGGGACCTTCGCCTTGGGCGAGTTGCTGCCCAACCCCTTCGCCTTTGTGCAACCCCAACCGCTGACAAGAAGCCGGTGAACTGAAGGAGTGATCTCCAATAGGTTCTCGGTCCTAATAATATCGTCGTGGCGTCGGGCGCGCGTCTTTGGCGTCGACTAGCCGTAGTGTTCGATATAGCGCCGGACATATATTTCCCAGGTGATTTTTTCGCCGCCATATTGATATCGCGTATTCTCTCCTGCCCATTTGACGCCGAGATCCTTGGCCACTTTCGGATGCACCGGCACTTGCAGCCTATTCAAGTGGTCCAGAGTGGCGGTCGGCAGGTAAACGTCGTCGATTCCTATATGCCTCAGCAGGTATTGCATCAGCATTCCAATTACACGGCCATTCGGGTGATTGGTCGTATAGAATAAGCGTCGCCTCTGGAAGTTATCCAGAATGTATCGCCCAATGTTAAATGCAAATTGCTGGTCCA
>JBJMQW010000311.1:0-5373 GCA_045802495.1 Allostellaceae bacterium
CCTTGTCAAGGGTGCGTATTGGGACAGCGAGATCAAACGCACGCAGGAGCGCGGCCTCGATGGTTATCCGGTCTACACCCGCAAGGTTGCGACCGATGTCTCCTATCTCGGCTGCGCGAGCAGGCTGCTCGGCCATAGCAAGGCGTTTTATCCGCAATTCGCGACGCATAATGCGCATACCGTCGCAGCGATATTGGAAATGGCCGGGGATCGCCGGGATTACGAATTCCAGCGCCTGCATGGAATGGGGGAGACGCTCTACGAGCAGATCGTCGGCCCAGACAAGCTGGACCGGGCCTGCCGGATCTACGCGCCGGTCGGCAGCCATGAGGATCTGCTGCCCTATCTGGTGCGGCGCCTGCTCGAAAACGGCGCCAATACCTCCTTTGTGAACCGCATCTTCGATGACGAGCAGCCGATCGACGAGATCATCGCGGACCCGATCGCGCGCCTCTCCCGGCCATCGCCAAAACCCCACCCCCGCATCTTGCTCCCGCGCGACCTTTACGGGCCGGACCGTAAGAACTCCAAAGGGCTCGATTTGAATGATCCGCCCACATTAACCGCACTGCGCGAGAAATTGGGCGACGCGCTGGGGCAGCGGTGGACAGCGGCACCGATCATTGACGGCGTCGAGCGGACTGGCGCCGCCGAACCCGTGTTCGATCCGAGCGACCGGCGGCGTCGAGTAGGCGAGATAGTCCATGCCGGCTCGGCCGATGTCGATCAGGCGCTTGCTCGGGCGGCGCCTGGCGCCGGCCGCTGGGATCGCGTCTCGGCCGCCGAGCGGGCAACGGTGCTCGAAACCGCCGCCGATCTCTACGAGACCCGCATGGCCGAACTGATGGCGCTCGTCATCCGCGAGGGTGGGCGGACGATCCCGGCGGCACTCTCCGAGGTGCGCGAGGCGATCGACTATCTGCGCTATTATACCGTGCGCGCCCGCGCCGACTTTGCCGGCCCGGAGCGGCTGCCGGGACCGGCTGGGGAACGCAACGACATCGAGCTGCGCGGACGCGGCGTCTTCGCCTGCATCTCGCCGTGGAACTTTCCGTTGGCGATCTTCACCGGCCAAGTCGCGGCGGCGCTGGCTGCCGGCAATGCAGTCGTCGCCAAGCCGGCCGAGCAGACGCCGCTTGTTGCTGCTGCAGCGGTACGGCTACTCCACAAGGCAGGCATCCCCGGTGATGTTCTTCATCTTTTGCCGGGAACTGGCGAAGCCGTCGGCGCGCCGCTCGTCGCCGACCCGCGGATCGCCGGCATCGCCTTCACCGGTTCGACCGAGACGGCGCGACAAATCAACCTTGTGCTGGCGCGCCGTGTCGGGCCGATCGTGCCGTTCATCGCCGAGACCGGCGGGCAGAATGCGATGATCGTCGATTCCTCGGCGCTCGCCGAGCAGGTGGTCGCCGATGTGCTGACCTCCGCCTTCGACAGCGCCGGTCAGCGCTGCTCGGCGGCTCGCTTGCTCTATGTGCAGGCCGACATCGCCGACCGCCTCTTGGCAATGCTGGCGGGCGCAATGGCCGAACTCAAAATCGGCGACCCGGCGCTGATCGCGACGGATATCGGCCCGGTCATCGACGCCGCGGCGCAGGAAGCCCTGGAGCGTCACGCCGCGTGGATGGCGCGCGAGGCCCGGCTGATCTATCGCTGCGCTCTGCCCCCCGGCACCGAGCACGGCACCTATTTCGCGCCGAAGGCCTGGGAGATCGACAGCGCCGCACGGCTCGACCGAGAGGTCTTCGGTCCCATCCTCCATATCGTGCGCTGGCAGGCCGACCGACTCGATGCGGTCATTGACGAGATCGCCGCCACCGGCTACGGGCTGACCCTCGGCATCCACAGCCGCATCGACGAGACCGTGCGCCATATCCTGGATCGCCTCAGGGTGGGCAACACCTATGTCAACCGCAGCATGATCGGCGCCGTCGTCGGCGTGCAACCCTTCGGCGGCGAGGGCCTCTCCGGCACCGGTCCCAAGGCCGGCGGTCCGCGCTACCTGCACCGCTTCGCCACCGAGCGCACCGTGTCGACCGACACCACCGCCGCCGGCGGCAACGCAAGCCTGCTGTCGCTGCAGGATGAAGTCTAGTGCCCCAGCCTGTCAGCGACTATTCTCGACACGGTGCCGGAGCCTGGAGACAGCGCAATGACGGACGGTCGGCTCAAACATTTCGGGTGGGGCCGCGAAGGCGAGGGCCTGACCCCAGATGAGGCGGCGGCAGCCCTCGACCGCTACCGCCGCCTTTTTGGCGTCGAGCGGTTTGACGAGGCGGCTCTCCCCATCCTCTCGGAGATCAACCTGCGGCCGCCGCGGATCGCGCCGCCTCCTGTGCTCGCCCCGCACTGTTCAAGCGAGCCCTACGACCGCGTCGCTCATACCTACGGCAAGTCGTTTTGCGACTATGCCCGCGGGCTCGCCGGCGAGTACGAGAACGCCCCGGACGTCGTGGCCTACCCGCGCAACGAAGCCGAGGTGACCAGCATCATCGACTGGGCGGGCGGCGCCCAAGCTGCGGTGATTCCGTTTGGTGCCGGCAGCAGTGTTGTCGGCGGGATCGAGCCGAGGCTCGAGGGCAGTCCGCACCGGGCGGCGGTGTCGCTCGATCTGCGGCATTTGAACCAGCTCGTGGAGATCGATCGCACCTCGCGCGCCGCACGCATCGAGGCGGGTGTCTTTGGTCCGGCGCTCGAGGCGCAGCTGAGGCCGCACGACCTGACCTTGCGGCATTTTCCGCAAAGCTTCGAGTACTCGACGTTGGGCGGCTGGATCGCGACGCGCTCGGGCGGCCACTTTGCCAGCCTCTATACGCATATAGACGATTTTGTCGAAAGCTTGCGCATTGTGACGCCGCGCGGCCCCATCGAGACCCGCCGGCTCCCCGGTTCCGGCGCTGGACCCAGCCCCGACCGCCTGTTCATCGGCTCGGAAGGCATCTTGGGCGTGATCACCGAGGCGTGGATGCGCCTCCAGGACCGGCCACGCTTTCGCGCCGGCGGCGCGATCAAATTTGCCGACTTCTTTTCCGCCGCCCGGGCGGTCAGAGCCATCGCCCAAGCCGGGCTATACCCTTCGAACTGCCGAATTCTCGACCCGCAAGAAGCACAGAACACCGGTGCTGGGGACGGCGCTTCGGCCATTCTCGTGCTCGCCTTCGAGTCGGGCGATCATCAGGTCGATGCGTGGGTGAGTCGGGCATTGGAATGCTGCGCCGATCATGGCGGCACGCGCGAAAATCCTCGTAAGGCTGATGCGCACCGCGAGGGTGCAGCTGAATCGTGGCGGAACGCCTTTATCCGGATGCCGTATGCGCGCGAGCAGCTGGTCAAGCGCGCTATTGTCGCGGACACCTTCGAGACCGCGATCACCTGGGAACGCTTCGAGGGGTTTCACGACCGCGTCAAATCGGCCACCGAAACGGCGATTCGTGAGGCGACCGGACGGCCCGGACAGGTGACTTGCCGGTTCACCCACATCTACCCGGACGGGCCGGCGCCCTATTTCAGCTTTCACGCTCTCGGCCGGCATGGTGCGCTGACGGAACAGTGGGCGACGATCAAAGGCGCCGCCAGTGAGGCGCTGATGGCGGCGGGTGGGACCATCACCCATCATCATGCGGTCGGCCGAGACCACCGTGAGTGGTACGATAAGCAGCGCCCGGAACTGTTTGCCGCGGCATTGCGCGCCGCGAAGCAGGCGGTCGACCCCCACGGCGTGCTCAACCCTGGTGTCTTGATCGATCCTTGAAACGCGGTATGCGCGGATCGCTGCTTTACCACACGTTGAATGAGAGCCATGACGGTCCGGCCGTCCGGGCCGGGCGAGGAAAACCTCGTGGACGGCCTTCGCGTTCCAGCGTGTCGCGCGATTTTCTTTTCCAACCTAGGCGGTGTTGCCAAAAAGACGCGGCTGTTGCGCGGAATTTGGCTGAGCTTGACGCAAACTGTTGCTTAAGTGCCGCAGTGTTCGGCGTTCTGCACGGATTTGGCCGCAAGCGGTCTCGTTGAGGTAAAAACCGTTTGCCATCGGCAAGGTGGATGGTGAAGATCCGTCAACGGTGGCGCAATGACCATCGTCACACGCGTATTTGCGGCCGGAGGTAAGGGATGAAAAACCGCTATCTGCTAGGCGCCGGAGCGGCGCTAGCCGTGGCGCTTGGTGGCGCCGAGGCGAACGCCCAAACATGGAGTATGTTTGGGTGGAATTACCCGGTAGCCTTTTATGTGGGACCGGAGGGCGGCTGGACCCAACTCACCAATCAAAGCACCACGGTAACGACGCCGGCCTTTACCGCAACCAGCTTCTCCAATACGGGGGTTAACCAGGGTACGGCCGGGCCGTTCAACTCCTTCAGTTTCAACTCGAAGTACGACTCAGGATTCAATGCGGGTGCGCGCGCCGGCATCCAATGGGGTCCGATCCGTATCGAAGAGGAATACAGCTACCGGCATAGCAGCCTATCGGAATTTGGCGGCGGATCGAGCGCTCTGTTCTCGGGCAACCGGAACACAAACTCGATCATGACCAACTTCATCTATGACTTCACGATCGGCTGGCCGATCAGCCCGCATGTCGGGTTCGGCGTCGGCGCCGTGAACATCAACGACAGCGTGTCCCTTCAACCGTACTTTTCGGGACCTGGCACTCTCGCGATCAACAGCGCTGGCTGTCCCGCAATCGGCTGTCGAATTCCTCAGGGGACGGCGATCGGCGGCACGCTGCTGAAGGACAATACTTGGCAGTTCGGCTATCAGGCGATCGCGGGCATTCGTTACGACATCAACCCTCTCTTGGCCTTCGACCTCGATTACCGCTACCTGTCGACGACCACCCCGACCTTTAATAATCAAGCGCAGTTCCCCTTCCCCGGTGTTGGCTTCCCGCCCGGGGCCACGAGCTATAAGTCGGGCTACAATACCCACAACATCCTCGCCAGCTTGACAATGAAGTTCGGCGCACCGCCTCCGGCGCCCCCGCCGCCATTGCCTCCGGCACCTCCGCCGCCGAAGCAGCAGGTCTACCTCGTGTTCTTCGATTGGGATAAATACAACATCACGCCGGAGGGCATGCAGATCATCCAGTTGGCAGCCAATCAGTACAAGGCTGGCGGTTCGGTCCGGCTCCAGGTTACCGGTTTCACCGATACCTCAGGCTCGGCTAGCTACAACCAGCGGCTCTCCGAGCGGCGCGCCAATGCCGTCGCGACTGCCCTCGAGAGACTGGGTGTACCGCGCAGCGATATGGCAGTCAGCGGCCGCGGTGAGAACGATCTCCGGGTACCGACGCCCGATGGCGTACGTGAACCTCAGAACCGGCGCGTCGAGATCGTCTTCCCCTAAGGCGGTTTCGTTTCCTCCAACTCCGGGGGC
>JBJMQW010000312.1:0-9750 GCA_045802495.1 Allostellaceae bacterium
ACAGAGGTTTTTGCAGCGGGAGAGGCCGGCATGAGCCAAAACCGCGGCGAAGCCTCGTTTCGGATTGCGGCACTGGTGCTCGGCCTGGGCTTTCTGTACGCGCCAATTGTGCTCCTCGTCCTGTATTCGTTCAATGCGTCGAGGCTGGTTACCGTCTGGGGCGGCTTCTCGACTCGCTGGTATGGCGAGCTGATCAGCAACGCGTCGTTTCGCGCCGCGGCAGCGACAAGCCTCGAAGTGGCCGTGATGGCCGCCAGCCTCTCACTCGTCCTCGGCACCTGCGCCGGCTTCGGCCTGTCTCGGCTCGGGCGGTTTAGGGGTCGCAGCCTCTTGGGGTTCGCCCTCTTGGCGCCGCTGGTCGTCCCCGAAATCATCCTCGGCCTCTCCCTGCTGCTGCTCTTTGTCGCCAGTGAAACCTGGTTCGGCTGGCCGGGCCGCGGAATCCTGACGATTACGGTTGCGCATGCAACATTTGGCATATGTTTTGTCTCGGTGCTGGTGCGCGCCCAGCTGGCCGGTTTTGACCGCTCGGTCGAGGAAGCTGCGCTCGATCTCGGCGCGCGCCCCTGGACAGTAATGACCCGAATTACGCTGCCGGGGATCCGTCCTGCGCTTGTCTCCGGCTGGCTGCTCGCCTTCACCCTGTCGCTCGACGATTTGGTGATCGCCAGCTTTGTCAGCGGCCCCTCGGCGACGACCCTGCCGATGGCGGTATTCTCGAGTGTGCGTCTGGGGGTGAGCCCCGAGGTCAATGCCCTGGCGACCATCTTTCTCGGTCTGGTCCTGGTGCTAGTAGCGCTCGCCGGCTGGCTGATGGCGCGTGAAGAGCGCCGGCGGCGCGCCATAAGCCCATAGCTTCGATCTTGGAGACGCGGGAAATCTTTTCGGTCCGCGCCCTGCTGCTTGGCGAGCGGCTGGAAACGCGCGGGCTCGAACGCGACGACACCCTCGCGACCAATCCCTTCACCTTGCGCGTAGGCCGCCAGGGCACGGCCTTTCTGTTCCGCTACGGGGTGGCCGTCTTCGCGCGTCTCTCGGCCATCGAAGAGGATGAGGTCCTGCGCTCTTTGGGCGCCCGAATTCAAGAACCGCTGGGGAGCCCCGAAACCGATCAGATACAAGTCCGCGTCAATCCCAATGGCGAAGATCAGATCGAGCCTTCGGGCGCTCTCTCGATCGAAAACGCTTCTCTCGAGCGGCTCCAGATCATTGCCAACGTGCTGTCAAAGAGCCTCGTCCTGGGGCATCATGAGGCCCGCATCGCCGGCGTCTTCGACCGCATCGAGCCGCTTGCAGTCGGACTGCAGCGCAAAGGGCGCACGGGCTCGCAAGCCAAGGAGCTGCTCCAGCAGATCGGCAATGTGCTCCTTACCCAGCACCGCATGGTCGGACGCGTCGAGGTCGAGGAAAAGCCCGATGTTCTATGGGATCATCCCGAGCTCGAGCGTCTCTATGCCCGTTTGGAAGACGAATACGAGCTGGTGGAGCGCAGTCGGGCGATGGAGCGAAAACTGGCGCTGATCAGCGAGACGGCAGGAACGCTGATCGAGCTTGTCCAGAATCAGCGAAGCGTGCGGCTCGAATGGTACATTATCGGCCTCATCGGGCTGGAAATACTCCTCAGCCTTTACAGCCTCGCCTTCGGCGGGCTCCCGCTTTCATCGGGCCATCTACGATAGGGAAAGTCGCCGCTGAGGAGTTCCGCTCCGGGGCCGCGGAGCTCCTCGACGCCCGTGGTCATTTCGCCGGGTTACTTCGCCGCGACCGGCAGCTCTTCCGCATACATCTCAGGCAAAACGGTTTCGCGCCAGGTCATCTCGCGCGGGAAGATTCTTTCGATCGCGCGCGCCGAGTAGTAGCTGGTGTCGGTCCCGAGCGGGTCGCCGCCTTCCTGTACCGTCTTCACTGCCTGCAGCAACAGCCGACGGGTCGCGATGATCGCGCGGTCGGCGGGGCCGAGATATTCCTTCGAGCGGTCGACGATCGGCCCCATCCCCTCCTGGACCGCACGATCCTGGGTATTGATGCCGTCGATCCCGGTAAAGGTCTCGTACTTCTGGACTCGGCGGTCGATCATCCAGTCGTTTCGGGCGTTGCGGAACGAACGGAACTCGCCCGACTGCTCGACGTAATCGGGGCCGTTGCCGTTGCCGCGCTCGAGGCGGTCCTCGTCGCTCAGCCCCTCTTCGCCATAGCTGTACATCCAGTTGTACACCATGCAGTTCTCGTCATCGATCGGAACCCAGATGTGCCCGGCGATGTTGGTGCGGTCACCGCCGCCCAGGGCGCGGCCCAGCTGTTGCGGCCGGATCTGCGTGAACGGCATCACGAAATGGTAGGAGCGGACATAGGTCTTGTCGCCGTCGAGCGGACGTATGCCGACATATCGATAGCCGTAATCGGTGACGTCGACCTCGAGAAGCGGCGCACGGCCGCGGACAAATGGCCCTTGAACCGGGATGCCGGGGCGCGTCGTGTTCGGGGTGATCGTGCGATGGAGGATCGGCGCATGTGAAGTATCGATGCCGCCTTCGAGCGCCTGCAGCCAGTTGCACTCTTCCCAGACCTTCGAGACGTGGCGGTGGCTTTCCGGCACCTGCGTCCATTCGAAGGCCGGCGGCGCGGGCATCTTGTCGCGCGGCCCCATATAGGCCCAGATCAGCCCGCCGATCTCGGTGGTCGGATAGGCGGTCAGGCGCACCTTGTGGCAGAAGGGCTCGGGCTCGTTCATCTGCTCGGTGCAGTTGCCGTGAACGTCGAACTTCCAGCCGTGATAAATGCAGCGCAGCCCCTCTTCCTCGTTGCGTCCGAACCACAGGGAGGCGCGGCGGTGCGGGCAGAATTCGTCGACGAGCCCGATGCGTCCCTGGCTGTCGCGAAAGGCAACGAGCTTTTCGCCGAGCAGTTGCACGCGGACCGGCGGGCAGTCCGGCTCCGGCACTTCGCGCGACATCAAGGCCGGGATCCAATAGCGCCGCAGCACATCCCCCATCGGCGTGCCCGGTCCTACCCTTGTCACCAGCTCGTTCTCTTCGCGTGTCAGCATAGGTGGTTTCCTTCTTCGAGCGATCGGTTGAGGACGATAATCCGCCGATTAGGCGCCGAGGACAAGGGCCAGGCGGCATACGGATATGGCTTCTTCGGACATATTTCTGGTAAAGACCGACCAGCTGTTTGGGAAGCGCCGATGAATGTGATCCTGCGAGCCGGCACGCCCGCCGATGCTGCCGCCTGCGGCTCTATTTGCTTCGAAGCATTCAAATCGATCTCCAGCGAGCACGGTTTTCCTTGGGATTTGCCGTCGGCGGAAGTCGGTATCGGGTTGATCAGAGAATTACTGTCCAATTCCGGTTTTTACTCGGTCGTGGCGGAGTCCGGCGGCCGTGTCGTCGGCAGCAATTTCATGGATGAGCGCGGCTCTATCGCGGGAATCGGGCCGATCACGGTCGATCCTTCCTGGCAGAACCAGGGCATCGGCAAGCGATTGATGCTCGCGCCGCTCGAGCGGGCAACCGAGCGCCGCTGCGCCGGAGTAAGGCTGGTGCAATCGGCTTACCATAACCGCTCGCTGTGCTTGTATACCAAGCTGGGCTTTGTCAGCCGAGAGATGCTGTCCAAGCTCGACGGAACGCCATTGGGCGCGAAATTTCCGGGTTATGCGGTGCGCCAAGCTGTCGAGGCGGATTTGGATAGCTGCAACGCGTTGTGCCGCCGAGTTCACGGGCACGACCGCGGCGGCGAGTTGCGCGATGGAGTTGTCCGCGGGACCGCCCGCGTCGTCGAGCATTTGGGCGCCGTCACGGCGTACGCCACCGACATTGCCTTTTTCGGTCACGCGGTCGCCGAGACAAATCGCGGGATCGAGGCGCTAATCGGGGCCGCGCCAAGCTTCTCCGGTGGCGGGTTTCTCGTGCCGACAAGCAACTACGAGTTGTTTCGCTGGTGCCTCCAAAATGGATTGCGCCTGGTGCACCAGATGACCTTGATGACGATCGGACTCTACAACCAGCCGGCCGGCGCCTACCTTCCCTCAGTGCTCTATTGACGAGCGTGGCTCCGGCAGTCTCGTGGTGCTAATATGGCACATCGCTTGCGATTTAAAGACTTGGCAAAAAGACCGGCTACCGCGTTGCCGGCCACGGAGACTTTGATGGACGAGGAAGGGTTGCGAAGGCTGATCGCCGCCGTAAAATTCGGTCGGGTCTCCCGTCGCGCTTTCGTGCGCAAAATGGCCGGTCTCGGGCTGACTGCGCCCGTTGCCACCCAGCTGCTGGCGCATGCCGGCCTGGCGCAGACTTCCACCCCGTCTGAATACAGGCCGACGAAGTCGGGCGGCGGCGGAGCGCTCAAGATGCTGTATTGGCAGGCCCCGACCTTGCTCAATCCGCATTTTGCGGTCGGCACCAAGGATCAGGAAGGGTCGCGCATTTTCTACGAGCCGCTCGCGGCATGGGATCCCGACGGCAATCTGGTGCCGGTGCTCGCCGCCGAGATCCCAGAAATCGAGAATGGCGGTGTCGCGCCCGACGGCATGTCGGTGACCTGGAAACTCAAGAAGGATGTCCGGTGGCACGACGGCCGCCCGTTCACCGCCGACGATGTCGTGTTCAATTGGGCATATGCCGCCGACCCGGCGACGGCGGCGACCACGATCGGCAACTACCAAGACATCAAAGTCGAAAAGATCGACCCGCTGACCGTCAGGGTGAATTTCGATAAACCGACGCCTTTTTGGGCGGACGCCTTTGTCGGGCAATTCGGCATGATCGTCCCGAAACATCTGTTCGAGGCCTACAAGGGCGCGAGCTCGCGTGACGCTCCGGCAAATCTCAAACCGGTGGGAACCGGCCCCTACCGATTTGTCGACTTCAAGCCCGGCGACCTCGTCAAAGGTGAACGCAATCCCGACTACCATGTGGCGAACCGCCCGCATTTCGACACGATCGAGATGAAAGGCGGGGGTGATGCAGTCTCGGCCGCGCGCGCCGTCATTCAGACCGGCGAATACGACTATGCCTGGAACCTGCAGGTCGAGGACGAAATCCTCCTCAAGCTTGAAGCCGGCGGGACTGCCCGAGGACGCGCAGAAATCGTACCCGGCGGCAATATCGAGCATATTCAGCTCAACAGCACTGATCCGTGGACGGAGGTCGACGGCGAGCGCTCCAGCGTCAAGACCCAGCATCCGTTGTTCAGCGATCCCGCGGTTCGACAGGCAATGAAATTGCTCGTCGATCGCGCATCGGTCGAGAAGCATATCTATGGCCGTACCGGTATCGCGACCGGAAATTTCATCAATAACCCGGCGCGCTTCGTCTCGAAGAACACCCAGTGGGAGTTCAAGATAGAGAAGGCGAACGAGCTGCTGGAGAAAGCCGGTTGGAAACGCGGCGCCGACGGCATCCGTGCGAAGGACGGCAAGAAACTGAAGCTCGTTTTCCAGACCTCGATCAACGCGCCCCGCCAAAAGACTCAGGCCATCGTCAAGCAGGCCTGCCAAAAAGCCGGTATCGACGTGGAACTCAAATCCATAGTCGCGTCCGTGTATTTCTCGTCCGACGTGGGAAACCCGGATACCACGAGGAAATTCTACAGCGATGTGCAGATGTACACGGTGACGATGAGCGCGCCCGACCCCGAGGTGTTCATGCGCCAGTTCGTGTCATGGGAGATCGCGTCCAAGGAGAATAAATGGCAGGGGCGTAATATCGTCCGCTGGCGCAATGACGAGTACGACAAGGCCTTTAAGGCGGCCGAGGCCGAACTTGATCCGATAAAGCGAGCGGCGCTGTTCATCGCCATGAACGATATGGTCGTAGGCGATCCATGCGTCATTCCAGTCGTTTACCGGCCGAGGGTGTCGGGGGTCTCGCGCCGCCTTCACGCGAGTTTGAGCGGCTGGGACAATGATTTATGGGATCTGAAAAACTGGTATCGCGAGGCTTGACCAGGCTCACCAGCGCCGGTTTATGACCCGATACCTGCTGCGACGGTTGCTGATCGTTGTTCCGAGTCTGTTCGGCATCAGCATCGTGCTGTTTACGGTGCTGGCTCTCGCCCCGGGTGACCCCTTCGGCGAACTCGCAAGCAACCCCAACGTGCCGCCCGAAGTGGCCGATGCGCTGCGCGCCAAGTTCGGGCTCGACGACCCGATTGCTGTGCGTTATCTCCACTGGCTCGCAGCAATGCTGCACGGCGACTGGGGCTTTTCTTTTGCCAGTCGTATAAACGTCGACACCCTGATCCTTCAGCGCCTGCCGGCGACTTTATTGGTGATTGGATCGTCGCAGATTCTGGCGTTGCTGATCGCGCTTCCGGTCGGTGTCTATTCTGCGGTGCGGCCCTATTCTATCTTCGATCAGGTTGCCAATCTGTTTGCGTTTGTCGGGTTTTCGCTGCCGACTTTCTTCACCGGCCTGATTTTCATCTTGGTGTTCAGCATCTATCTCGATTGGTTGCCCTTTGTATTTCGTGCCGACATCGCGGCCAGCGGCTGGGACTGGTTGTGGCAGCAGTTCAAACAGGCGGTAATGCCGGTGACGGTCCTGGCCCTCGTGCAGGCCGCCTCCTGGACGCGCTACGTGCGGTCGGCCGTGCTCGAGGTGATCCGGCTCGATTATGTCACCACCGCCCGCGCCAAGGGCCTGCCAGAGCGGGTGGTCGTGATCAAGCATGTCGTCCGCAATGCGCTGATTCCAGTCGTAACCCTGGTCGCGCTGCAGATGCCGGCTCTGTTCGGCGGCGCCATCGTCACCGAGCAGATCTTTCGCATTCCGGGCATCGGTTCGCTGCTAATCAGCGCGATACTTGCCAACGACACGCCGGTGATCATGGCGGTAACGTTTGTGTTCGCGTGCCTGGTTATCCTGTTCAACTTGATCGCCGATATCCTTTATGGCTGGCTCGACCCTCGCATCGCCTACCGCTAGGGCTGCCCCGGAGCGCGTCGGGACCAGCGGGGAGGCCGCGACCGGCAGCGAGACGTGGCGGCGTTTTCTGCGGCATCGACCGGCAGTCGCAAGCGCGGTCATTCTTGGTTTGATGTTGCTTGCGGTGGCGCTGGGACCGTTGGCGTGGCATGTGCCGATCAATGACATCGATTTCGGGGCGCAGCTCGAGGGGCCCTCCTGGAGCCACCCGCTGGGGACCGACGATCTCGGCCAAGATATCCTCGCCCGCATGCTCTACGGCGGCCGCATATCGCTTTCGGTCGGGCTTGCCGCGATGCTGGTGGCGATCATTGTCGGCACAGCGATCGGCGCGATCGCGGGCATGACTCACGGCAGCATCGACACGATGCTGATGTGGCTGACAGACCTATTCTTGTCGCTGCCGCCGCTGCCGCTGCTGCTGCTGATCATCTACCTGTTTCGCGAGTTGCTGAAAGGGTTGGTAGGACCGGAACTCGGCGTTTTCATTCTGATCGTCGCGGTCATCGGAGGGTTTCGCTGGATGCCCGTTGCCCGGCTCGTGCGCGCGCAATTCCTTTCATTGCGCGAAAAGGAATTCGTCGAGGCGGCCCGCGCGCTCGGCGTAAGCAATCTCCGCCTGGTGATGCGGCACATCCTGCCAAATGCAATGGGTCCCGTTATCGTCGCCGGCACGATCGACGTCGCCGCCGCGATCATTGCAGAATCGACCCTCTCCTTTCTCGGCCTCGGCTTTCCACCCGATATTCCGACTTGGGGGCGCATCCTGTTCGACGCCAAGGACTACCTCGACATTGCGCCGCATTGGGCATTGTCCGCGGGCGGGGCGATCTTTCTCGCGGTACTCGCCATCAATTTCATCGGCGATGGGTTGCGGGACGCGCTCGATCCCCGCACTTAGCCGGCACTCAAGGGTAGGCAGCATGGGCGGCGAGCAATTGGCGCCAGCCCGGGAATTTCGTATTGTCGATCTTCTCGCCATCCCGCACTCGCGCCATCAGCTCGCGGTCGACTTCGAGAGCGGTGCCGCAGGGCAACGCAAGCCAGCGGATCTCGTCCGGCCGGCCGACCCGCGCGGATAGGAGCCGGTTTAGATTGCCGACATCGGCAGATCCGGGCTCCACCGGAATGATGTCGCCGGTCGCGCAGAGGGTCATCAGAGCCCCCGATACCTCCGTCGCGTTGTTCGCCTCGCTGAAAGTGCGGGGGCCCGCTGCGAGCGCCTCGATGATCGTCCTCGTCACCGGTTCGTCATAAGAGAGCGGGCCCGCAGGTGTCGGCATGGTATAGCGGATGCTGCAGACCGGCCGCGCCAGCGCGAATGTGCTGGATAGAAGGCGATCGGTGCGCTCGTCGGGGTGGAGGGATGGGTTGCCCCGGGCAAACACGTCGCAACGAAAGCGCTGGTCGAGACAGAAGTCCCGGATCATCTCGCGGGCATTTGCGTCGGCAATAGTCGCGAGCACGGCGCGGGCCGCCTCGCTCAACACCATGCGGTCGAAATTCTCGCTCAATGTGGCCGAGCCCACCGGCTCGAGACCGATCGCCAACATCGCTCCTCGGACCTCGGTGACGTAGAGCGGCTGCCACGCGGGCGGCATGAATTCATGCACGAGATAGGCTGGCGCGTAGTCTTGCGGCCGGTTCTTCAACTCATCGAGGGTGTAGCTCGCCGCCAGCGCCGGGACGCGAAGCTCGGCAAGTGCGCGGGCAATGTCGGCCGCGGCGCTGAAGCGCTGGGCGGTATCGCCCGGAAAGGTCTGGCCGAGTTCCCGCACCAAGCGCTGGAACGGCAGGTCGCGTGTCCAGCCGGGCATCGCGTTGTAGCTGATATAGACGAGGCCACCCGGCTTGAGGCGTCCATCGATGAACGCTCGCAGGGCGCTCTGGGTCTCGCGATCGACCCAGCTATAGACCCCGTGCGCGACGATGTAATCGAATTGCGGCAGGTCGAGACCTGCGGCGGCAGCAAAATCGAGGCAGTGAAAGCGCGCATTCGGGATTGCTGCCTCCGCCCCGAGCCGACGGGCATGGTCGATATGCGCCGGCAATGCGTCAATCCCGTGGAAGATGCCGGCCGGGTGGGTCGCGGCGAGGATGACCCCGGTTACGCCGTGGCCACAGCCGAGATCGCACCAGGCAAACCCGTTCTGCCTTGCCGGGGGCGCCACCCCGCCCACCAGCGCTACATGGTCGAGCCATGCCGGCGCCAGCATCGGCTTGAAGTCGCGCAAATACGGAATATCGGTGGCATAGCCGCGCAGATTGTGGGTCATCGCCGCTGTCATGGAACAAAAATGGAATAAAGGCTATACTGGGTGGCGGGAGGCGTAGATTGCGGCACGGTGGCCCAGACGGAGGATCGGTGGCAGAAGGCCAGGTGGTCGAACGAAAGCTCGCCGCGATTTTCGCGGCCGATGTTGCCGACTACAGCCGGCTCATGGGTAGGGATGATGTCGGCACCTGGCGGACGCTGCAGGCCTACCGATCGATCCTGGATCGACTGATCACGGCGCATCGGGGCCGGATCTTCAATACTGCAGGGGACAGCGTGGTCGCGGATTTCGCCAGCGCGGTCGACGCCGTCGAATGCGCTGTCGCAGTCCAGAAAGCGATCGCCGTCGAGAACGAGCATCGTCCCGCCGCGGAGCAGATGCGGCTGCGGATCGGGGTTCACCTTGGTGACGTCATTGTCGAAGGGGCGAACCTGTTTGGCGACGGCGTCAACATCGCCGCGCGATTGCAGGCGCTGGCCGACCCCGGAGGCATCTGCATTTCGGGCGCAGTGCGCGATCAGATCGGTCAGAGGCTGAACATTCCG
>JBJMQW010000313.1:0-1683 GCA_045802495.1 Allostellaceae bacterium
CGGCCGGCCGTTCGACGACGCGACGGTATTGCGCGTCGCGCATGCCTACGAGAAGGCGACGCCCTGGCGCGGCAAGCGGCCCGCGCTGAACCCGGATGCAACATTCTCGACCGCGTTGCCGCCGATCCCCGATCCCGAGGCCGCCCAGGTCGACGGCGCAACCCGGGACCGGGTCGCCATGGCCTGCAAGGCCGCCGGCCTGACCTTGTCGGACCGCCAGTTCGAGATGGCCTGCGCCGCCGCCCCTTATGTCATCGCGATGGTCGGGCGCCTTTACCGGGACCGCGCCTATGGTGAGGAGCCGGCCAACATCTTCCAGTTTGGGGAGTAGCCTAATCGGTAAATGCCCGAAACACTTGCTGGATTGCGGTCCGCTCCCGTTGCGGCCGGCCCGAACAAGGTGATGTCGGCGAGCCACCGCACATCCTCCTCGCACGCTTCTGCTAAGGCGGTTTCGATCGCGGTTCTCTCCTCGACATAGCCGGCCTCGTCCAATAGTTCCGGTGGTTCGGCATCAGCGCGGCGCGCCAGACCGGCATAACCCACGATCACGGTTCGGGATGCCGCGGCCACGCGATTAACTTCTTTTGAGGAAAGCTAGGCTAGATCAATACAGCTAACCCGTCTTCGCCGATTCGACTCGCCGTTTGACGATTTTCACAGAGCAAGTGATTGATCGGCAAGGAAGGCCGTGGGCCAAATCCCCGAAAATCGGCTGTAGTGCCGACCAAGTCTATTCTCACCGCCGCCAATATGCCGATAATTGGCGGCCATCATGTTCTTGCGCTGCAAAGTCCGCCGTAAGGATGGCAAGCAACATCGCTACTGGAGCGTTGTCGAGAACACACGCGTCGCCGGCGGGCGCGTGGTGCAGCGGCACGTGCTGTATCTGGGTGAGATCAACGACACTCAGGAATTGGCGTGGCGGCGGTCGATCGAGGCTTTGGAAGATGGCGCCGCGCGGCCGCGGACACTGTCGCTGTTTCCGGAAGACCGCGTCCAGGGGCTGCTGGCGGATGCCTCGATCGTCGGCGTCAGACTATCGGAATTGCGGCTGCGCCGGCCTCGGCAGTGGGGCGCGTGCTGGCTGGCACTGATGCTGTGGCGCGAGCTGCAGCTCGATCAGTTCTGGTCGAAGCGGCTGGGAGTGAGCCGCAAAGGGACGCATTGGGATCAGGTGCTGTTCGTGCTGGTCGCCTACCGTCTGCTGGCGCCGGGCAGCGAATGGCGCCTGCATCGTGAGTGGTTTCGGCGCAGCGCGCTGGCCGACCTGCTGGGCGAAGATGCCGGGCTGGCGGAAATCCACAAGCTGTACCGCTGTCACGACCGGCTGCTGGTGCACAAGCAAGCGGTCTTCGATCATCTGGTGGGGCGGTGGCGCGATCTGTTCAATATCAGCTACGACGTGCTGCTCTACGACCTGACGAGCACCTATTTCGAGGCCGATCCACCATTTCCGGAAGGCGACAAGCGGCGCTTTGGGTATTCGCGCGATCACCGGCCGGATTGTGTGCAGATCATCATCGCCCTGGTGGTGACCCCGGAAGGCCTGCCGCTGGCCTATGAGGTGCTGCCCGGCAACACCGCCGACAAGACGACGTTGCGGGGTTTTCTCGAGCGGATCGAGCGGCATTACGGTAAGGCGCGTCGGGTCTGGCTGATGGATCGCGGCGTGCCGACCGA
>JBJMQW010000314.1:0-11541 GCA_045802495.1 Allostellaceae bacterium
AGGAGTGAAGAACAGGGCCGGAATGCCGGTGTCCGGTGGCCGGGTCGAGCCCGGCAATGACGTACTGCGGGCGCGTCTCCTTAAAAGAAATTGACGAATGCTGTATTTCGAAAACTGGAAGATTATCCTGATCTGCGCGATATGCGCGCTTGGCGTTCTGCTGTCGCTGCCCAATCTCTTCAGTCCGTCCTTCCTCGCGCAACTGCCGAGCTGGGTGCCCCACAAACAGGTGGCGCTCGGTCTGGATTTGCGGGGTGGGTCTTATCTGTTGCTCCAGGTCGATGTCGCCGCGGCGCAGCACGAGCGGCTGAACACGCTCGTCGATAACGTGCGGAACGCCCTGCGCGACGCGAATATCGGCTATACGGGGCTCGACGTCGAAGGCGATGCGATTGCATTCACGATCCGCGACGCCGACCGTATCGAGGATGCGCGCCAGGCCTTGCGCAAGATCGATTCCGACCTCACCGTCAACATCGGCGCCGACGGGTCGGGGACGATGCGGTTCAGCACCGTGGCGACCGAGGCGCGACGCCGGCAGGCCGTCGATCAGTCGATCGAAATCATTCGTCGTCGGATCGACGAGACGGGGACCAAGGAACCGACAATCCAGCGCGAGGGAGCCGACCGAATCCTCGTTCAGCTGCCCGGGGTCGACAATCCCGAGCACGTCAAGGCGCTGTTGGGGCGGACCGCCAAGCTGACGTTCCAACTGGTCGATACCGGCGTCTCGCTGGAGGACGCACGGCGCGGCCGGTTGCCGCCGGGCGACGAGATACTGCCGGCGGAAGACGGGCGCGGTGCACGTTCCGGGCAGGCGCCGGCCTATGTCGTTCGCAAACGCGTCATGGTCGGCGGCGACACCCTCGTCGACGCCCAGCCGACCTTTCAAAACAACGAACCGGTCGTAAGCTTCCGCTTCGATGCGGCCGGAGCCAAGCGATTTGGCGATGCGACGCGGGACAATGTCGGGAAGCCCTTCGCGATCGTTCTCGACAACAAGGTGATCAGCGCTCCCGTGATCCGCGAGCCGATCCTCGGGGGCAGCGGGATCATCTCGGGCAGCTTCTCGGTTCAGTCGGCGAGCGATCTTGCCTTGCTGCTGCGCGCCGGCGCGCTGCCGGCACCGATCACGATCCTCGAGGAGCGAACCGTCGGTCCCGATCTCGGCACCGATTCGATCCATGCCGGGGCGATCGCCAGCATTGTCGGCGTGGCGCTGGTCGTGATCTTCATGATCCTGTTCTACGGGCTGTTCGGCGTGTTCGCCGATATTGCGCTGATCTTCAACCTATGCCTGATGCTCGGCAGCCTGTCGCTGCTCGGCGCCACCTTGACCCTGCCGGGAATCGCCGGAATTGCGCTGACGATGGGCATGGCAGTCGACGCAAATGTTCTGATCTATGAGCGCATCCGCGAAGAGGTGCGAACCGGGCGGACCATGCTGTCCGCGCTCGACGCCGGCTTCAAGCGGGCTTTCGGGACCATTCTCGACAGCCATATTACGACCCTGGTTGCCGGCGCTCTGATGTTCTGGCTCGGCTCCGGTCCGGTCAAAGGCTTTGCCGTGACCCTCAGCATCGGTGTGGTGACGTCGCTGTTTTCGGCGATCCTCGTGACCCGGTTGCTGATCGTCACGTGGTTGCGCCAGTGGAAGCCGCGAGCGATCCCGATTTGACCCGCCGCCATTTGCGATCGACCAACGCTAAATGAGACCGCTGATCACTATCCGGCATACGCCGAAGATCGACTTTATGGCCTGGCACAAGCTGGGTTTCGCCCTCTCGCTGCTGCTGACCTTGGCGTCGATTGTGCTGTTCTCCACGGTCGGGCTCAATTACGGGATCGACTTCAAGGGCGGCACCTTGATCGAGGTGCGTGTAACGAGCGGGCCGGCGGATCTGGCGGATATGCGCAAGAAGCTCGATGCGCTGCACCTCGGCGAAGCGTCGTTGCAAGGGTTCGGTCCTCCGACGGATGTGCTGATCCGGCTGCCCCGCCAACCCGGCGGCGACGCGGCGCAGGAGCAGGTAGTCAGGCTGGTCCGCGAGGCGCTGGGTTCCGGGATCGAATACCGCCGCACCGAAGTCGTCGGCCCGAGCGTCGGGAGCGAACTGATACGCGCCGGGGTGACCGCTACCGTTCTCGCTCTGTTCGCGATTGCGGCCTATATCTGGTTCCGGTTCGAGTGGCAGTTTGGCGTCGGCGGCATGATTTCGACCTTGCACGACGTCGTCACGACAGTTGGCCTGTTCGCGCTGCTTCAGCTCGAGTTCAACCTGACGACCCTCGCGGCGATCCTGACGATTGCCGGCTACTCGGTAAACGACACGGTGGTGATCTACGACCGCGTCCGCGAGGCATTGCGCAAATATCCGAGGATGGAGTTCCGCGACCTGATCAACCTCGCGCTCAACGAGACCCTGTCGCGGACGATCCTGACCGTCAGCACTGTCGCCTTGGCGGTACTGTCGCTGCTGTTTCTCGGCGGGCAGGTTCTGCGCGGGTTCAGCATCGCGATGCTGTGGGGCATCGTCATCGGCACCTACTCGTCGCTTTTTATCGCCGCGCCCATTCTCTACTACGTGCGGCCGAACCGCGCGGCGATCACCAGATCGGCCGAGGGGTCGCAGGAAGCCCGCGCGCCCGGAGCGCGATAGACGGGCAGCACGGGCGCCCGGAACCCGCATGGACCTTACACCGATCATCCCGGCCGGCCGTCAGGTGATCGAGCGCTATAGCCCGAGCGGGTTTCGCATTACCGGGATCATTCACCGCGGCCCGGTCCTCGTCTTTCCCGATTGTACGCTGCCGTGGGCGGTCGCGAACGCGTCGGCGGTGACGTGGAAAAGCCTGACGCCGGTCGTCGAGCATGGCGGTGTGCAGATCCTGCTGCTCGGGCTCGGCCGAGCGATGGGCGCGCCTCCGGGGGCGCTGCGGTCCGGTTTGCGGGCGGCCGGCATCACGCTCGAGCCGATGGACACCGGAGCTGCGTGCCGCACGTACAACGTGCTCGTCGCCGAGGGCCGCCGGGTCGCTGCCGCTCTGATCCCTCCGCTGTAAGCCGTCGGGTTGGCAACCGTTTGCTCGCGGGAATTGTTTACCGCGTGCACACGTTCTATGCGAACCTTCTGAAGGAGTGGATCATGGCTGTTCGCGTACGGTTGCTGACTACGGCGGCGCTGATCGCAGGTCTCGCAATAACAGCGCCTTCTGTTCATGCCGAGCGCTGGCACGGACACGGGTATTACCATCGCCACAATGGCGGTAATGCTGCCGCCGGGGCGATTATCGGCGGCCTGGTCGGCCTTGGTATCGGTGCTGCGATCGCCTCGGGCGGCGGCTATTACCCAGCACCACCCCCGCCGGTCTATTACGGGGCTCCCCCGGGTTATTACCAACCGCCGCCGCCTGTCTATTACGGCTACGGCTACCGCGGCTATTGAAGACGCACCATCCCCCCTTGGACACAGACTGACAGACTGATGCAAGCGATCATGCCGAACCGTCTCGCTCCCGTGTTCCTGGCCGCTCTCTTGGCAATTCCCGGAGCCGCGCTCGCGCAATCAACGCAACCGGCTCCGCCGCAAGGCGCGACACCGTCGCCGCCCGCGGCCTCGACATCACCGATGGCGGGGCACCCCGTAGCCGGCAAAACTGCGAAGGAGCGGGTCGAGAATCGCATCAAACAGCTGCACACGCAGCTGCGCATTACATCGGCCGAGGAGCCGCAGTGGAATCAATTCGCCGAAGTCATGCGCCAAAATGCGCGCGATATCGATCAGGCCATCTTGAACCGCACGCAGCAGTTCGAAACAATGGACGCCGTCCAGAACATGCAATCCTATGAACAGCTCGCCGAGCAGCACGCGCAGCACGTGCAAAAGCTGGTCGTAGCGTTCGAGAACCTGTACGGCGCGATGCCTGAGCAGCAAAAACAGCTCGCCGATCAAGTATTCCGGGCCAACGTCCAGCAGCACGACCAGCATCGCGGGCGCGGCCGCTAACCGCCGGCTGTCTGCGTGGAGGCGGCCGGTCCGTAGCGCTCGGAGCTGACTGCCCCGCCTGGCCTGCTTTTTGCGTGCCGGATCAGCGTCGCATGAGTGCTTAGTAATGACACCCGACGACGCACGCGCTTTTTTGGTTTCCCCCGGCATCGGCCATAATGGCGGGCCGCCGCTCGATCCCGGTGCCGATTGGCGACATTTCTGCTGGAAGAAGGCTCACTCGCGAGCCTGGAAGACGCCGCCGCGGGAGATTGTTCTGGCTCGGCTTCACCGCGCTCAGGCGCTCGGACTGACCTATCGGGAGTATACGGCGGTGCTGCTCGACCGCGGTGTGCACCTTTAAACCAAAAGCCCCGCTTAGGCGGGGCTGATGGAGTCAAGCCCAAACGGCTCAGCGCTCAGCGGGCTTTCGCGAGATTTTGCGCCACGAAGTCCCAGTTCACCAGATGATCGAGAAATGTCTGGACGAAATCCGGCCGTCGGTTCTGATAATCGAGATAATAGGCGTGTTCCCACACGTCGCAGGTCAACAGCGCCGTCTGGCCCTCCGCCAGCGGATTGACCGCGTTCGCGGTCGCGGTGATCTTGAGCTTGCCGCCCTCTGCGACGAGCCAAGCCCAGCCGCTGCCGAATTGGCCGACCGCCGCGGCTTTGAACGCGTCCTTGAACTTGTCGAGCCCGCCGCAATCGCGCTCGATTGCCTGCGCGACTTGGCCGGTCGGCGAGCCGCCGCCATTGGGCTTCATGCTGCTCCAGAAGAAGGTGTGGTTCCACACTTGCGCGGCGTTGTTGAAGACGCCGGTCTTGGACGTGTCCCTATAGGTGGCTTTGATGATGTCCTCGAGCGATTGGTTCTCGGTCGGCGAGCCCTTGACGAGATTATTGAGGTTCGTGACATAGGCTTGGTGGTGCCTGCCGTGATGGAAATCCATCGTCCGCTCGGAGATATGCGGTTCGAGCGCGTTTTTCGGGTAGGGCAGGGGCGGCAGTTCAAAAGCCATGGCGACCATCCCGGGTTCTGTGGACGAAGTTCGTTGTAAAACGCCGGTTCCAGAGCGACGTTCCGCCGAGGCGGATGGCCTGTCGCCGGTCGCGGCGCTGGTGCGGCGCCACGACCGAGACCGGTTCCAAACGGTGCTGTTCGCACCGGCCGCGCGTCGCGAGGCGCTATTCGCGCTTTACGCCTTCAACTATGAGATTGCAAGGGTACGTGAGAGCGTAACCGAGCCGACCCTCGGCCGGATCCGTCTCGAATGGTGGCGCGAGAATGTCGCCGCGGCGTATCAAGCCGGCGCCGTCCGCCGTCATCCGGTGGCCGAGGCGCTGACCGCGACGATCCGCGAATATGCCCTGACCCGGGAGCACGTCGATCGCCTGATCGATGCGCGGGAGAGCAGTCTCGAGGATGAACCGCCGGTCAGCCTGGCCGCTCTCGAAGCCTATGCCGCGGGAAGTTCGGCCAGCCTCGTCCGTCTTGCCCTCGAGGTTCTCTCGGCTCGCGATCCCGCCGCGGGCGAGGCCGGGTACCATGTCGGCATAGCCTACGCATTCGCAGGGACGATCCGCGCGATGCCGTTTCAGGCTCGCACAGGCCTTGGCGCCATCCCGACAGAGATCGCAGAACGTCATGGTGTCGGCGGCGGCCGGGACTACCGAGAGTTGCGCCATACCGTCGGACTGCGTAGGGCGACTGCTGAAATCGCTGCTGCCGCCACACAGCACCTCGCTCATGCGCGCGCCCACCGCGCCCGCGTGCCGCGCTCGGCGCTCCCCGCGCTATTGCCGGCGCAGGTTGCGCAACGCTGGCTGATCCGGCTGAAACGGGCGCGTTACGATCCATTCGACCCGTCGCTGACGTTTCCAGATCCGCTGCAGAGTTGGCGCCTCGCCGCCTCTGTCCTGCTCAATCGATTCTGAGCCGAGATATGCGGTATCGCGCGACGATTTGAGGAAGAATGGGAAGCGGCAGCGATTATCGGCTGATCTCGCCGCGAGAAGCGGCAGGCCGCCCGATGCTTGCCGCATCAGCAGCCGCTCTCCGGCGTCCTTTCTGCTCGCCGGCGGTTTAACCAGACGCAGTCAGCGCCGGGTCGTTACCGCTCTGAATTCAACGCTTTTTGGCGGCCGGGTCTTGTTCGGCGACATGGCGCCTGCCCACCAGCTCCGCATGCTCGAACTCGGAGCGCTCCACGCCGTGCCGCGCTTCCTCTGCACCATGCGCCTTTTCGTCTACCTTGCCTCTGCCGGCGAACTGCCGGGGCGCTCGGATATGTCGCCGTGCAGCGGTCCTGTTTCCTTCATCTTCTTTCTGCCGATGCAACATATCCTTTGACGGAGCATGCTTTGACTTGTCGTTCATTGTCGACCTCCTTCGCTTTTATTGAGCGAACGAGGCTCCAAGAAACGGAGTTCCCGCCAGGAACGAGGTTAACGCGCCATCAGAACCGGGATCTCCGCCTCCATGATGATGTGCCGCGTCCCGCCGCCGAAGATCATCTGGCGGATCCGGCTCTGCGTGTAGGCGCCCTTGAGCAACAGATCGGCCCCAGCCGCCATCGCCTCCTTCAGAAACGACTCGCCCTGCGCCTTTTGCCGCCCGAAGGCTGTCCGCAGGCTGACGTCGATGCCGTGCTGCTCGAGCGTGCGTGCGAGCTCCTCACCTTCCGGACCCGGTTCGGGCATGTGCTGCGGGCCTACAGCGACAACGACGACTTTCCGCGCCTGCTTCAGAAACGGCATTCCCATCGCCACAGTCACCGCGGTCTCGGTGCTGCCGTTCCAGGCGATCGCGACGATTTCACCAAATGTCGACAGGCTCCGTTTTGGCACCATCAGAACCGGCCGGCCGCTTTCGAACAACGCGTCTTCGAGGGTCGCCTCGGCGATCGAGGCGAGCTTCTCCGGCTGTTCGACCACGATTAGGTCATAGACACGCCCTATCATCCCGACGACGGCATTCTGCCTGCCGTCTTCCTCGCGCCACGAGGCCGTGGGGCCGTTGTGCCCGGGCGGCACCGGTTCGACCGGGACGCCCTTTGCATCCATGAAGTCGCGAAACAGCCGCCGCGCTTGATCGCGCCGGTCATGCCCCTCGCGCTCGAGGGTCCGGTCGACCTCGGAAGAGATCGAGAACCCCATCTCGCCGCCAAACACCACGGCATATTCGGTGGTCAGACTATGCAGTCCGACGATGTGGCTATTGAACCGTTGCGCCGCCATCAACGCAGTGTCTAGCACCGGCCCTGCATTGCCGTCGCCGACCACTGTCAGCAGGTTCTTCATCGCGCGCTCCCTGCGCTCGCCCCCGATCGGAATGGGACTACTGCCTCAACAGTACACGATCGTCCCGTGGTTTGCGAGAGCGGGCGCGGCGGGCTAGAGTGACAAGGGGCGGAGCAGGGAGTGCTTAGCTATGCGGGTTCTGATCGCGGCCGTTATCGGGGCCGCGGCCGCCGTCGCGCTGGGCTGCAGCGCGGCGGCACAGGAAAAGGTCAGCTTTGGCACGGACTGGAAGGCTGAAGCCGAGCACGGCGGCTATTATCAAGCGATCGCCACGGGGATCTATCGGCAGCACGGTCTCGATGTAAGCTTGCGGCAGGGCGGACCACAGGTCAATCACGCGCAGCTCCTCGCCGCAGGCCGGCTGGACTTCAATCTGGCGCCGAACTCCTTCGTTCCGCTCAATTTCGTGCGTGAGAACATCCCGATGGTCGCGGTCGCTGCAATCTTCCAGAAGGACCCGTCTGTGCTGATCGCCCATCCCGGTCAGGGAAACGACACCCTCGCCGCTCTCAAGGGCAAGCCGATCATGATCGGCTCCGATACGCGGATCGGCAGCTGGGTGTTTCTCAAGAGCAAGTTTGGCTACACCGACGATCAGATCAGGCCCTACACCTTCAGCGTTGCGCCGTTCCTCGCCGACCCGAAGGCAATACAACAAGGCTATCTGTCGAGCGAGCCGTTCACGATCGAATCGCAGGGTGTAAAGCCGATCGTATTGCTCCTCGCCGACGCCGGTTATGCCAGCTACGGGTCGCTGATCCAGACTTCCGACAAGCTGGTTCAAGAGAAGCCCGACCTCGTCCAGCGCTTTGTCGACGCCAGTATCGAGGGCTGGTACAGCTACCTCTACGGCGATCCGGCACCCGCCAACGAGCTCATCAAGCGAGACAACCCCGAGATGACCGACGCGCTGCTCGCCTATGGCATCGCCAAGATCAAGGAGTACGGGATCGTCGACAGCGGCGCCGCCAAATCAAGCGGCATCGGCGTAATGACCGAGGCGCGCTGGCAGGATTTCTTCAATGCGATGGCGGAGGCCGGCGTCTACCCGAAGAACCTCGCCTTCCACAAAGCGTTCACCCTCAAATTCGTCGGCAAGAAAGTGGGTATGCGGCACTGACGGAATTGGCTGGCAGCCTGACTGCTGGTGGGCACGCACATTCACTGGTTACGCTGCACCATATCGGCAAGCGCTTCGCGTCTGGCGTCACCGCGCTCGAAGCGGTCGATCTCGAGGTCGGGCGAGGCGAGTTTCTGAGCCTGGTCGGCCCTTCGGGCTGCGGCAAGTCGACCTTGCTGCGAATAATTGCCGGGCTGATGGAGCCGAATGCGGGTTCCCGCCGCCTCTCGCTCGAAACCGATCGCCGCGGCCGCATTCCATCGGGGCAGATCGGCTTTGTTTTCCAGGATCCGACCTTGATGCCGTGGAGCACGGTGACCGATAATGTCTTGTTGCCGTTTCGCCTTGCCGGGCGCTTCGGTGCTGCCGAGCGCGACCGCGTCGCTGCGGAAATCGACTCGGTTGGGCTCGGGGGATTCGAGAGGGCCTATCCGCGTCAGCTCTCGGGCGGCATGCGCATGCGGGTTGCGATCGCCCGGGCGCTCGTCACCGATCCCGACCTGCTGCTGCTCGATGAGCCTTTCGCCGCTCTCGACGAGATTACCCGCATGGCGCTCAACGACGATCTTCTGCGGTTGTGGGAGAGGCGCCGGCCGACCGTGATCTTCGTCACCCACAGCGTCTTCGAGTCGGTCTATTTGTCGACGCGCATCGCGGTTATGACGCCCCGGCCCGGCCGCATCATCGCCGATCTGCCGATTGAGCTGCCGCAGCCGCGAGACCGCGCGCTGCGCACATCACCCGACTACACCGCGATCTGCGCGAATGTGTCGGAACAGCTGGCGCGGGGAATGGCCGCCGAAGGCGGATGAATGCCGCTGTCCGCGACGGCCCACGGCGAAATCGCTGCGGTCACACGATGTTGAATTGGGATGCGCCCAGCCCGCTATAAATTGGCCGGATGAAACAGGCCATTGCGATCTTCTATCTGGGCTTTCTTTTGCTCGGCGCTGAGACGCTGGCGGCGGAGGAGCGCCCGACCTTGGTCGAATTATTTACGTCCGAGGGGTGTTCCTCGTGCCCGCCCGCCGACGCGCTCCTGGTCGAGCTCGCCAGGCGTCCCGATGTGCTGGCCTTGTCCTTCCATGTCGATTACTGGGACAAGCTCGGCTGGAAGGACCCATTCTCCAGCCCGGCGGCAACTCAGCGCCAGCAACACTACGCCGACCTCCTCCATCTCGCGACAGTGTACACGCCGCAGATCGTCGTCGACGGCAAGTGGCAGGCCGTCGGCTCGAACCGGGCCGAGGTCAGGCGCGCCATAGATTCGGCGCAGCGTACCCGCGACCACGTGCCGATTGCGCTCGACTTACGTCGCGGACGGGCGAAGATCGAGATCGGGCCGGGCGGGGAGGCGGTACCGGCTGCTTTGCTGCTGATCGGCTTCGACCGGCGGCATGTCAGCGCCGTGGCCCGCGGCGAGAACAGCGGACATACGCTCGCCCATGTCGATGTGGTCAGAAGCATCGAGGAAGTCGCCCAATACGACGGCCGGGCGCAAAGCATCGAGGCTCTGATCCGTGTGCCTGCAGAGCGCGTGGCGGCGATCCTTCAGGCGAGGGACGGGCGGGTTCTTGGGGTCGCGGTCGGCGATGCCGATCAGCAGACGGCGGCTAGCAGCGTGCAGTGAACCGTGGCAATCTCGGCCATCCCATCGTCGGAGGCCAGAGATGCAGATCGACCGGCTCGACCATTTGGTGCTGACCGTCGCCGATATTCCCCGCACCTGCGAATTCTACACGCGCGTGCTCGGAATGGAGGTCGTCCATTTTGGCGAAGGGCGCACGGCGCTGCGCTTCGGCCAGCAAAAGATCAATTTGCACCCGGCCGACCGGATCCCGGGCCTCGTCGCCGATAAGCCGACGCCGGGCTCGGGGGATCTGTGCTTTGTTACCTCGGTGCCGCTCGCGGAAGTAACGGCGCATCTCGCAGAATGCGGGGTTCCAATCGTGGCAGGGCCGGGACCGCGCGCTGGCGCGGTCGGTACGATACAATCTGTCTATATCCGCGATCCCGACCAAAACCTGGTCGAGATCTCGAACTATTGACCGCGCTGGCAGCGCCGCTATCTGGGAGATCTTCGATAATGCTGGAAGCCTATGGCGGCAGCTGTCACTGCGGCCGGGTGCGGTTTCGAGTGCGAGCCGATCTCGCCGACATTCTCGAATGCAATTGCTCGGTGTGCACCAAGAAGGGCATCTTGCATCTGATCGTGCCCCCGGCGCAGTTTGAGCTATTGCAGGGCAAAGAAGCGCTCGAAACCTACCAGTTCAACACCAACACCGCGCAACATACCTTCTGCAGGCATTGCGGCATGCACCCCTTTTACGTGCCGCGCTCGGATCCCGACAAGATCAGCGTCAATGCCCGCTGTCTCGACGGCGTCGATCCCGCGCTGTTGAAACCGAGCCACTTCTTTGACGGGCGCAATTGGGAAGAGGCGCAGCACGCGCGACGCGCAGCCCAGGGAGCGTGAGATCCCGCGCCCGAGGTCACGCAGCCCGGATCGGTTGCGTCGCCTCGGCGAGCCACCGCGCGGTATCGGCATCGACGAGCGGGGTCAGCGTCTCGCGGACCCTCGCATGATACCGGTCGAGCCACGCGATTTCCTCCTCCTCTAGCAGAGAGGTGTCGACCAGACTGCGGTCGATCGGCGCTAGCGTCAGCGTCTCGAAGCCGAGCATCTCGCGCTCCGCCGAACCGTCGGACCGCTGTACCAGCACGAGATTTTCGATCCGGATCCCATAGGCGCCGGTCTTGTAATAGCCGGGTTCGTTGGAGACGATCATGCCGGGCAGCAATGGTTGGGTGCTCGCCGCCTTGGAGATGCGCTGCGGGCCCTCATGCACGCCGAGATAGCTGCCGACGCCGTGTCCGGTGCCGTGGTCGTAGTCGAGCCCCTTTTGCCAGAGCGCACGACGCGCGAAGCCGTCGAGCTGCGTCCCGGTGGTGCCCTTCGGAAAGCGCGCCAGCGCCAGCGCGATATGGCCTTTCAACACACGCGTGAAGCGGTCGCGCATTTCTTCGGTCGGCTCGCCGATCGCGACGGTGCGTGTCACATCGGTCGTGCCGTCGAGATATTGCGCGCCGGAATCGAGCAGATACAGGGTGCCCGGCTCGAGGCGCTTCTCG